>CAKQSE010000004.1 GCA_934272785.1 uncultured Alphaproteobacteria bacterium | reverse complement strand
TAAAAAAAAGTCCTAAAATCAAAGAAAAAAGTCTCATTATGACCTCGCTTTTTATGCCGAAAATAAACCACCGTTTAAAATCGACATTCCCCCTTTATGTCTAATGCCTTTATTTTAGCATATTTTTTGCCACCCGCCAAGGACAAATTTATGCCGAATCTAAACGGTGGTTTATTTTCGGCATGGATAAAGGGTGATAAGAATGGTAAAACGCGTTGTTTTTGTTGCTTTTTGTGGGATATTTCTATTCAACTTAAACGCGGTTTGGGCTAAGTGCGTAGCTCAAACAGACAAAGTTGGTGCTGCAAATGAGTATCTTACTATTCCTGGTATCAAGGGTGCTTTTTATTGTAATAAGGCCTATTGCGGAAACGGTGAGACTATTTCTGCACTGATATCAACGCATGAGGGTACAACATATAAAAACTCCGTATACACATGTCATATTGAAGGTTCTGGTGATTTATGGCGTCGTAAGGAGGCATCAGCGTGTAAATCTAAATACACAAAACTTAAAGATGATGAAAATGCACATGAGGTAATGCTTAATCCACAGACGGGCAGCGTGGTTGCCTCGAGTGATGCGTCAGTTGTTGCTGTGTCCGTTGAAGCTTGTACCGGGTATGAATGTGACTCGGGATATATTGAATTAGATGGCAAGTGCATAGAGAAGAAAGGTTCCAATTGTACGAACGGTGATGGTAGTTATTCGGATATTGGTGCCAGTGTGAATATAGAATGCAATAGTTCTTTGCATAAAGTCTCGGGGCCGTTGGCCTCGACCAAGAATCTGAAAGATAACGTCTGCACAGGCAAGTGCACGAAAGACGGTTGGGATATAACAATCAAAAAGAACGGCTGCAAAGAAGGTTATGTGGTTGCCACGGGCGGTAAAAAATGTGTGGAAACCGAAGCTCGCAGGGAAGAACAAAGAAGAACCGAACAGCAGCGGGTCGAAACAGATAATAAAAAGCAAGCGTGCACTGACTCTGGTGGCGGTTGGGAGGAGAAAAATAAAAAATGTACGTGTGACAAAAACACCAAACACTTGGTCCTGAGTGGTGACAAATGTGTATGCGAGAGTGCAGACTATGAATTTGATACGGCCAGCAAATCTTGCAAAATAAAAGATGTAGTCAAAATGGAACAAGAATGCACAGCATCGACGGCTCAAGCGTCTGGCGCGTATTGGGATGTCGAGAAAAAAGTATGTGCGTGTGATGATGATTCAAAACATTTTGTTCGCGGCAAGTGCGAATACAAACCGGCAGTGATCGCATGTGGAAAAATTGTTGGTGCGAAATGGACGGGCACGGAGTGCAAATGTACGACCGATGGGTATGTTGTGAACGAGGCAGGCACCCAGTGTGTCAAGAGTGCCGCACTGATCAAGACCGAGGCTCAGGCGGCGTCCCGGACCAAGATCACCAGTCTGTATAAAAAGCTGAACGGCATGTCAAATGACTTTCAGGTATCGGTGTGGAAAAATGCCGAGGGTAACTTTAACACGGCACGTCTGGCATCCGATTCGATTGCTGCGGTGGTATTGGGGACAACAGGTGCGTTGGTAACCAGTAACATAGTAAAAAAGAATCAGGTATCCAGTGGATTCGAAGACATCAATTGCCAGATAGGCGGCCAGACGGTTGCCGGCTGGGGTGACGAGTTCAGTGTAGGAATGCAATAAAAAACGGGGCATAGCCCCGTTTTTTTATTAGTGATAAAGTGAGTAAGTGATTTAGTGATAAAGCGCAGTTCCCCTCCTGTGGAGGGGTGGCACGCAGTGCCGGGGTGGTCTTTTCGTTGTCCCTGCGGGGCAATGGATACCGGCCTGCGCCGGTATGACGATGGGGTGTGGGTGATTGCCGGCGGTGGAAACAAACAGTAGTGCACGCATATACACTTGTTTTTTACCGTTGCGGACCAAGTTCCCCTCCTGTGGAGGGGTGACACGCAGTGCCGGGGTGGTCTTTACTAGAGAGAGCAATGCGCAGAGAGCAATGGATGTGCTCGCGTCGCTTGCAACACCATAGACCTGGATCCTGTGGTCAAGCCACAGGATGACAAAGGCGGTAGTATGTTTTTTATGTCATGAACATTGTTCAAATCTGTGTTGCGGAATTTCTCGTATGCGTCATTCTGGGGCTGGACCCCAGAATCCAGGTGGGTAATGTTGCGCGTATGCGCACCTGCTACTAGTTCCCCTCCCAGAGGGGGAACTTTACTTTATTACTAAATCACTCTTACTTTCAACGCGGTGGGGGTGCATGTTCTTTAACAATAAAAATCGCCCCGGAGGAGGGGCGGTGATACAGCAAAAGGCGCACAGAAATGTGCGCCGAATCGCCACGATAATGGCAATTATGCCATTTTTGAAACTTTTTTCGCCAGACGTGAAATCTTGCGCGCAGCACGCTGCTTTGGCATAACCTTGCCAGCAGATTTCATAATCTTGCTTTCTGCGGCGCGGGCAGCGGCAGTTGCGGCGGCCTTGTCCCCAGATTCAATTGCAACCAATGCCTTTTTCGTTGCAGTTTTTACAATGCTGCGACGGGCGGTGTTCACGGCGTTCTTCTTGGCCGTAACAGAAATTCTTTTTTCAGATGACTTATGATTTGCCACTTTATTTTCCTTTTATTTATTCAAGTTTCCTGCTATTCTATAAAAAACAAACACAAAATCAAGGAAAAATAAAATGATGTATGTAATTGCACTGATTATTTCTTATTTGTTGGGATCTATCCCAATGGGATTGGTATTTACACGCCTGATGGGGCGGGGCGATTTGCGCAAGGTGGGCAGTGGTAACATCGGTGCCACAAACGTTATGCGCGTGGGTGGCCTGCGTATGGCGGGCGCGGTTTGGTTGCTGGATATGGCCAAGGCCATTGCGGCGGTATTGCTGGGCCAGGCAATCGGTGGCGTGGCGTTTGGCGCATGGTGCGGATTCGTCGCGATTATTGGGCATTGCTATCCAGTATGGTTGCGCTTTCACGGGGGCAAGGGGATTTCATCGCTGTTCGGTGTGCTGATGGCGACAAATCCGTTGTTGTTTATAATATGTGGTATCGAGTGGTTGATTGTTGCACTGTCGTCGGGGTATTCGTCACTGGGGGCGATTGTCGTGTTCTGTTTAATGCCAATCTTGGGTTTTGTTATGAACGTGCATGTTGGGTTTGCGTTTCTGGCGATTGCGTTGGTTTGCCTGTGGCGGCATCGTGAAAATATTGGGCGTCTGGTCGGTGGGACCGAGTCCAAGATAGAGTGGAAATGGAAAAAATAGTATCCAGATTTCATGGCGGTCGCGTATGCGGCCGCTGTTTTTTATTGTATTTTGCCTTTATTTTAGGTGCATTTTGTGATATAATACCCCCAAGAGATATACCCAGGGGGGATATAGATGAATAAAATAATTTCTGTGATTTTATGTTGTGTGGTGGCGACACCGGCGTTGGCATTGACACCGGCGGGCCAGTCGCGTCGTTCTGTCCAGGCCCAGATGGTTGGCACGGCCAATCGGGCAAGCAGCGCGTCCAAGGCGCAAATGGCGTCTATGGCGACGATGTCTGTGTCCAGCAATCCGACAACCACACCGGATACCAGCAAATCCAGCACGCGGGTTGAGCCTGATGATACCAAGCCAGCCATCGATATGCGCGAAAAGGAAAAAAATGCATGCATAAACAACAATGTTGGTATGGGTAATACGTTCGTTTGGGCGTCGCGTTACAGCAACCTGAACAATTATGCCAGCATGGTCGAAGATGTCGAAGAACCGAAAAACAACACATGCTTTGTTCGTGTTGAGTTGAAATCATCTGATCCAAAGGTCAGCGTGTCTGATGTTCCGGCGAAGTATTTTGAATGGGGCCGCAATATCACATGTGGTGAATGGGCGGACGAGGCCAAGATTAAACAGCGTATCTTGGATGCGAAAAAATCCACACGTACATGGGCAACCATTGGTGCCGGTGTCGGTGGCGCGGCCGTTGGCGTTGGTATTATGGAACTGTTCGGAAACAAGTTGATTGGTGGCGCGGTCGAAGGGCAAAAGTCACTGAGCGAGAGCGAACAGTTGCGCAGCCAGTTGCTGGTATTAAAAAAGGAAAAGGCGTCTGAATATAATGAATTTGGTCGCTATTTGAAAGAGTTGCGTAACGAATGCGATAAAGACATTTGGAACGGCGCGGAAAAACCCGAAGAATGCCAGAAATTTGATTACGAGGGCCTGTTGCAAATCTGGGAATCGTAATTATATAAGTGTTCAGATAAAAAACGTCCCACACTTGGGACGTTTTTTACTTTTAATATATATGCGGTTTTTATTATATTGGTGCCATGGAAAAATTATTTAACAGATTATTGATTCTGCGGACACCGGGAATTGGACCGGTGCGATATAACGAACTGGTGACGCGATTCGGTGGTGATGTGGCCGCGGCAGTGGGGGCGTTGAATCCATCACCGGCGCATCGTGATGCGGTTTCGCGTGAAATGGAACGGGCGACGACATTGGATATACATTATATATGTGACGATGACGATTATTATCCGGCGCGGCTGCGCGACGTACGAAATCATCCGCCGGTGATTACGGCGCGGGGAAATCTGGACACTTTGCGCCGGCCCGCGGTTTCAATGGTCGGAACGCGTCATGCAACCGCCGCAGGTATGGAATTTATTGCCGATATGGCGACCCAGTTTGCATCGCATGATATCGTTGTTACATCTGGAATGGCAATAGGAACAGATACGGCCGCACACCGTGGCGCATTGCGCGCGGCGGGTGACACCCAGACAATCGCGGTTTTGGCGGGCGGGGTGGATTATATTTGGCCGACCGAAAACGAATCGTTGTATTGGGACATTGTTGCGCGCGGTGTGGTTATCAGTGAAATGCCGGTTGGTTTTGTTCCAGTCGCAACAAATTTTGTCCAGCGTAATCGCTGGGTCGCAGGAATCGGGGAAAAATTGATATTGGGCGAGGCTGATATGAATTCTGGCAGTATGCGAACCGCCCGATTCGCATGTGATATTGGGCGCAAAATATATGCAATCCCGTCGCATCCGTCGGATTCCCGGGGCGCGGGCCCAAATTCATTGATAAAATCAGGTGTGGCCGAATTGTGTGTTGGGGCGTCTGATTTCTTTGCCACGACAAAAAAATCGGAACAAAAACAAAAAAAATCAGAAAAAAGTGAAAATGAAAATTCGCTGTTGGATAAAATTGGAACGGTTCCGGTGTCTGATTCTGTATTGGCAGAAATTGTCAAAAAAAATATTTCGGAAATAAAACGCGATTTGGTGGTCCTGGAATTGCAGGGTTTGGTGCGAAAAACATCGGGCGGATATGTTCGTGTTTAAAACTTTTTATGTATATACAGTGTATATACAACGCGCGGAAATCTGGCAAAAAAACGAATCGTTGTCAAAAAATAAATGTTAAAAAAACGTTTAACATTTGGTTGAAAATCTAAATTTATCTTATAACTTATTTGACGTATCCAAAACGATTGAGAACAAACGCTCAATCCAAAAACAAAAGCGAGAGGGTTTAAAAGTAGGGCTAACATAAACACTAAATTTTATGACCCAGTAAAATTTAGCGTTTATGTGCAGGTGATTTTTATACTCTTGCGCTGGCAGGAAACTCTGAAAGGAAGGAGAAACGGCATGCAGGCAGCGGCGACAAAAAAAATGACTGACTTGGAAACAATCAAGGGGGCCATTGCCGCAAAAATGGATTCTGCTGCGTTCTCGTCTTGGATTGCCCCACTGAATTTCGAAATTGAAAATGATACCTTGGTATTGACCGCCCAGAATCAATTCTCGGCTGACTTTATATCTGGGGTGCATGGTGCAACATTAAATGCGGTTGCGGCGGAATTTGGTCTGGCGGTGCGTATTGCGGTCCGTGGCGCGTCTGTGGCGGCACCGGTTGCAAACGACAATGCGATCCAGACATTTACCCCGACACCGGCGGTGCGCGATGCGATGGCTGATTTTGATGAATTTATTTCATCTGATGAAAATGCGTTTGCGTTGACGGCGTGCAAAAAATTGGCGGCGGGTCAGGTTCCATTTTCACCACTGTTTATTTATGGCCCGGCGGGTTGTGGTAAATCATTGCTGGCGCGTTGCATAAATTCTGCGGCGGCGGGTCGCACAATCATGATGACCGGTGCCCAGTTTGTGTCTGATTTCACACGTGCATTGCATGATCACACAATCTTTGCATTCAAGGATTACTGCCGTAACTGTGATACATTTATTTTAGATGATGTTGCGGCGTTGGGTGGCAAACGTGCAACATGCGAAGAATTTATTCAACTGATATCTGATTTGCGCAATGCGGGTAAAAACGTTGTTTTGACCGCGAACACAACCCCAAATAATTTGACCGGTTTTGATCGCCGTGCACAATCTGTGATGGCGTCTGGCCTGGTTGCCGATGTTGCGGCACCAAATGAAAACATTCGTCGCGTTATGTTGTTACGTGCGGGCGTTACATCGGACGTTGCAACCGAATTGGCGTCACGCACGGCGGCCGATGGTCATTTGGTATCTGGTATCGCGACCAAGGTTAAAACATATGCTGAATTGATGGGCACAACAGTTGACATGACGGTTGCATCGCGTTTGTTGGCCGACACATTACAGCGTGCCAAGACACCAATCGCGATGGTTCGCAATATGTGCGAAAAGTTGGGTGTTTCATATGATGCGGTTTGTGGTCGTGGTCGCGCACGCGCATTGGTTATTGCACGCCAGACAATGATGGCGGTGTTAAAGGGCGCGACAAACCTGTCCTTGGCCGAAATCGGTGGTTATGTTGGTGGCCGTGATCATGCCACTGTTGTCTATGCCATTGCCCAGATTGAAAAGCAAAAGCAGGGTGATTTGGTCCTGGCGGCACAAATCAATCAGATGGTTGCAGAATACAAATAATGAACGCCAGGATGGGCGTTTTCTTGTGCAAAAAAATCCATTGGGGTTGAACGCAAAATATGCTATAATTGTTGGGATAGGATAGACAAGAGAGATGAGAAAATACTGTTCCGTTGTATTTGCGTTTGTGATTGGCATTGTTTCCAATGCGCCGGTTCATGCCGTTGGGACGTGCGCCAAGAGCGTGACCAGAAATGCCTACATGGATGAATATTTGTGGGTGGACAGTGCAGGGTATGAATTCTGTGCAACTGGTGGGGTGCGTCCGGCAAATGATACAAATAAAAAATGTTATGATTGTAATGCGTCTGGGGCAACTTCACAAATTACCGGGTGCGAGGTAAAAAATCCAGGCGATAAAATTTGGTTGCCATTTGGGGCCGCGGTCGGTGCTTCAACAACCCAAGGTAGCGACCAGTTTGTTTTTGAATGCACAAACGAAAACCATGGTGATAATCAGACCAGTCATAAGTGGAAAGCATTACCGGTATTGAAAAATTGCCTTAATGTCGGCGATAATACATCTGTCAGTGTGCTCAAATACGAAAATGGTAAATTGCAGAGTGTTCCACTTTACTATAATGCAGGGCGCAGTGAATATTGCCAGGAATTGCCAAAGCCAACAGAACAACCAAATTTGTATTCTGTGACGATAACTGGGGATAATTCACAGACAATTGCCACAATGCAAAGTGCATCACGTTTGAAAATTACGCGTGCATATGCCCGAATGAACGCATTGTCCGATAATTTCCAGGTATCTGTATGGCGTGATAAACAGGGTAACTTTAATACATCGCGTCTGGCATCCGATTCGATTGCGGCGGTGGTGTTGGGGACAACGGGCGCATTGGTGACCAGTCATATTGTAAAAAAGAACCAACTGTCCAACGGGTTTGATGATATCCAGTGCACCGTTGGGGGCCAGGTGGTGGCCAGTTTCGGTGACGAGTTTAGTGTAGGAATGCAATAAAAAACGCGCCATTGGCGCGTTTTTTTAGAGAGCAGAGTGCAGAGAGCAGAGAGCAATGTTGCGCGCCTTAGGCGCGCTTGTTTTTTACCGTTGCGGACCAAGTTCCCCTTCGCTGGCGAAGGGGTGTCCACGTAGTGGACGGGGTAGTGGTATTACCGGTCCCCGCTTGGTGCGGTTTTAACGATGCTTTGACATATATTTTTCAATCAATCCTTGGCGCAGAGCCAGCTGGTACGCCAGATCCCGGCGCGATGCGTGATTCAGGTGTGTCATATAATCGTGTTCATATCCGTCGTGGATATACAACCCCGTTGGAAACAGTGTTGCGACCGTTTGGCCGGTTTCTTTGTCCATATATTCGATAATTGTTGTGGACAGTTTTTCGCCCATAATTGATTTAAATGTTTTTACGGTCTTGGTCATGTCCGACGCAAATGGATTTGGAAAACGGGTGCATGTCAGAAAGCCACCATTTTGATTACGTGGCGTGCCATTTAATTTTATGACCACCAGTGGGGTCGATTTGCACAGGCTGAACAGGTCGGAATTACTGATAATCCCCTCGACTTGAACGTTATATGTGTTTTTCTTTTTGTGTGTTGGTCCAAATTCTTTGCGCATAATGTCCCCCTGTGATAATTTTTACCTGTCTTTATATAGGGACAAAAGCGCAAATTGTCAAGTGATTATTTCGTCACGCACACGTTGCGCCGTGCACAGTGGGTGCAATGGCGCGTCAGACAAATAAATCTTTGACGAATTGTGCGTGTTCAGTAATGAATTTGAAACGGAATTCCGGCTTGCGACCCATCAGCTCGGAAACGATTGTGCGCGTTTTTTCGGTGTCTTCCACGCCATCGTCCGTCCGCGGGGGCAGGTCGACGCGAATCAACCGACGCGTTTTGGGCGACATGGTTGTTTCCTTTAACTGGTTCGGCATCATTTCGCCCAGACCCTTGAATCGGGAAATTTCCACTTTTTTATTTTTATATTTGCCGTTTTGCAATGCGTCCAATTCTTCGTCTGTGTCAACATAGAACGATTCGGTTCCGCATGTGAATTTATACAATGGCGGACATGACAAATACAGGTGGCCACCGTAAATCAGTTGTGGCATATGCTGATAGAAAAATGCCATCAACAGCGATGCAATATGACTGCCGTCGACGTCGGCATCGGTCATGACGATAATTTTTTCATAACGCAGTTTGGATTCGTCCCAATCCTTGGCCGTGCCGGCACCGATAATGTCAATCAGTTCGTTTAATTCCTTGTTTGCGCCGAATCGTTCGTCGGAATTAGAAATAACATTTAACACCTTGCCACGCAGGGGCATAATTGCCTGGGTCGCGCGGTCGCGTGCCTGTTTTGCGGTGCCGCCTGCGGATTCCCCCTCGACGATGAACAGTTCTGTGCCTTCTATCCCATGCTTGGAACAATCGGCCAGTTTTGCCGGCATACGTGCGCGCTTGGTCGGGGTTTTGCGTGCGATATCCTTGACCTGTTTGGTCTTGATACGGGCGTTGGCCAAATTCACGACAAAATCCAACAACGCATTTGCGGTTTTGGGGTCGGACGCCAGGAATATTTCCCACGGATCGCGCAGGGCGTTTTCGGTGTAACGGGCAACCTCTGGATTAGATAATTTTTCCTTGGTCTGGCCCAAAAATTGTGGTGTTTTATAGAACACAGATACAATCGCCGCGACCGAATCGAATACGTCGTCGCCAATGATTGTTGCGGCAGCCTTGTTATTTACTTTTTCGCCGTATGCCTTTATTCCCTTGGTAATTGCGGCCTTGAATCCGGTTTCGTGTGTGCCACCGTCGATGGTTGCGATTGTATTACAGTATGATGCGAAAAATCCATCATCAGACGCCGCACCGTTTTCATCGGTCAGCACCGTCAGTGCCCATTCCACGCGGCCCGTGTCATCTGGGAAATCAACGCTGCCGCTGAAAATTTTTGGCAAAATGCGTGGCTTGTCACGGGTCTTTTCGTCCAAGAAATCGGCCACACCCCCCGGGTAATAAAATGTTGTGTCGGCGGGGATATTCATATCCTCGGTCAATAATTCTGGATTGCAATGCCAATCAATTTTTACCCCACGTGACAGGAACGATTTCGCACGCGCCATACGATAGATTTTAATCGGCTTGAACACGGCGTTCGCACCAAATATCTGGTCATCGATGGTAAAGCGGATTTTGGTCCCGTGATTTTTTGTGGCATTTCCGCGCGTAATTGGTGACGTTGTTTTGCCGCGTGAAAATGTCTGGTGCCATTCGTATCCATCGCGGGAAATAGTCACAATCATCTCGCGCGACAATGCGTTGACAACCGCACTGCCCACGCCATGCAGACCGCCACTGGTTTTATAAACGTTATTATTAAATTTACCCCCCGAATGCAGGGTTGTCAAAATAACCTCTAGTGCGGATTTGCCGGGGTATTTTGGGTGTTCGTCAACCGGGATACCACGACCATCATCGGTGATTTCAATTGTCTTGGCGTCAATCAGATTTACAGTGATTTTCTTGGCAAAGCCGGCAACCGCCTCGTCAATAGAGTTATCCATAATTTCAATCGGCAGGTGATGCCACGCCTTTTCATCGGTGCCCCCGATATACATCCCAGGGCGCAGGCGAACGGGTTCCAGCCCCTCTAATACCTGGATATCTGATGCGTCATATGTGTGTGTATTATTTTCTGTCATAGCACCGTATTATTAGCGCAAAATTTCATTTTTCGCAAGTGAAACAGTTTTCGGGGCTTGAATTTTTCTGATTGGGGACTTATATATTCAACAACGAAAATAGATAGGCCTGATATTATGAATAAAAATCCATACGAAGTTTTGGGCGTCGCGCGCGATGCGTCGGACGCTGATATTAAAAAGGCATACCATAAATTGGTTATGCAATATCATCCGGATAAAAATCCGGGCGATAAATCTGCCGAAGAGAAATTCAAGGAAATAAACAACGCGTTTGATATTCTGAAAGATCCGCAAAAACGTGCGGCATATGACCGATTCGGTGATGCGGCGTTTGCCGGTGGCAATGGCGCGTCGGCGGGTGCGGGTTTTGGCGGCGCGAATCCGTTTGGTAACGGTGCGTTCCACTTTGATATGGGTGGCGGTGCCGGTATGGACGATATCTTGCGCGAGGCTATGCGTGGTTTTGGATTTGGTGATTTTGGTGGTGGGCGCGCCGCGCAACAAAACCGCGGACGCGATTTGCTGGACGATGTGACAATATCACTGCGTGATGCATATTTTGGCACAACACATACTGTAAAGTTTTCCAGTAATGTGACATGCGAAAAATGTGGTGGCAATGGCACCGCCGATGGCAAGCCGGCACCGGTGTGCAAAACATGTGGCGGTTCGGGATATGTTCACACGCGCCAGGGATTTTTCGCCATGGAAACGCCGTGTCCGGATTGTGGCGGCCTGGGGCGCAAGATTGATAAAAAATGCACCGCGTGCGATGGCACGGGCACGGTGCACAAGTCCAGAACACTGGATGTAAAAATCCCAGCCGGTGTTGATGATGGCACGCGTCTGCGTCTGGCCGGCCAGGGCGAGGCCGCACCCAATGGTGGCACACCTGGTGATTTCTATTTGGATATTCATATCGCACCCGATGCACGTTTTGAACGCAATGGTGCGGATTTGATTTCGCACATTGATATACCGTTCACAACATTGGCACTGGGGGGCGAGATAGAGGTTGAAACCATTGACGATAAAAAGTTATCGGTCAAGGTTCCGTCTGGCACCCAGGTCGGTGAAAAATTGCGCGTTCGTGGTCACGGTATGCCCACAGGACGCAGTGGCGGTTTTGGTGATTTGTATATTTCAGTTGGCGTTCATGTTCCAACAAAATTGACCGAAAAACAAAAGAAGATTTTGACCGAATTTGCAGAAACAAAACCAGCTAAAAAAGGATGGTTCTAAAAACGCGCTATGTGCAGGAAACCGTGCACATAGCGCATTTTTTTACGGCAAAAAAAATACCGGCAGTTTTGCCGGTATTTTTATTATTTAATTTTCTTTAATTTTTCTGCAAATGTGCGTGTGTATTGTGTGGCACTGAACAAGGATGCGCCCAGTGAAATCCACAGACCCCAAATGCCAATCTGGGGCAGGGCATAAATCATATACATAACAAAACGGCTGGTCGTTTGTGGTGTAATCAATGTGCCAATTGCAAATACGCCCAAGAACGCCGCGATCGTAATCATTTGAAATGTTGTCTTTACTTTGCCCATGGAAAAGCGCGCCTTGGGAACAGGCATTTCAATTTTCTGGGTGCCCAGGAATTCGCGCAGGCCACTGATATACAATTCGCGGGCAATCATCAATATGATTGGAACAACCACGAACCAAACCGGCATCATTACCGCCAACATAATCAGTGTGTTGCAAACCAATAATTTGTCGCCAATGTGATCCATCACACCGCCCAATTTGCTGCACACATCATATTTTCGGGCCAGGTATCCGTCAAACCAATCGGATGCCGCCGCCAGTACATACAGGATAAATGTCGTCTTGTACATACCGAACATGATTGTCGGGATTATCGCAAATGCCGCTGCAATGCGGAATGCAGATAAAAAGTTCACAAAGAATTTCATGTTTTACTCCTTTTTTCTTATAAATCATGAATACCCATATTATACCACCCCAGAATGGAAATATGCATAAATTTTTTCAGCCGCGCTTTGCCCCAGTCCTGGCACGCGTAACAATGCGGGCATATCGGCATCTGATATCGCCCGAACCGACCCAAAATGCGTCAACAGGGCGTGCTTGCGTTTGGGACCAATATCCTCGATGTCGTCCAAAACAGACGATGTCATCGTCTTGGCGCGCACGGTGCGGTGATATGTTATGACAAAACGATGTGCCTCGTCCCGGACGGCGCGCAGCAACAGAAACAGTTTTGAATCCTTGGGCACGTCACGATTTACGGTGCCGTCGGGCATAATAAAGTGTTCGTCACCGTTGCGAACCTCGCCCTTGGTGACACCCAGGACAGGAATATTTGGTGCAACGCTGTGTGCGATTCGCCACTGGGCCATGCCACCGTCAACAATTATTAAATCCAGATTGTTTTTTTGTGTCGCGCGCGACACAAATTCGGCCATCATTGCAATATCATTTCCGGCGGCCGCGGCATTGCGTAATTTAAAGTGTCGGTATCCTGTTTTTATAAATCCATCGTGACCAAATGTAATCATTGCACCGACCGCATTTCGTCCGAATAAATGCGAGTTATCAAATACTCCCGCCATGGATATTTTCAGCCCCAAAAATTTTTCCAAATCATCGGTTGCATTTGCCCAGTCAAAATCTGCGCTATGTGCACGTTTGCGCTGTATACCGCGATTTGATGTGTGGGTCAATTCGGCAATTTTATCGCGCACCGCGGCGGCGGATTCAAAATCCATTTCGGCGGCAAATTTTTGCATCTGTTGCGTTAAATCGGCGATGATTGGTTCACTGTCCCCAGTCAGGATTCGGCGCGCCAGGCTGACGCGTGCGTTATAGTCTGATTGTGGTAAAACGCATGGCGCACTGCACCGACCAATTTGGTGTAACAAACATGGTCGCGCGCGATTGCGCATAAACGTATCGGTGCATGTGCGAATCTGGCACACTTTTTGAATTGTTTTTATCGTTTCGTTCAGTGCGCCGACCGATGGATATGGACCGTATACGTCACGACGCTGGGATATCTTGCCGCGGAATTTCAACAGACGCGGATATTCCGAATTGGTCAATGCCAACATCGGGTACATTTTCCCATCGGTCAGCATAATGTTGTATTTGGGACGCAGGGTTTTAATCAATTCCTGTTCCCGTATCAGTGCATCCGATTCGGTCGGAACGATTTCCCAATCAACGCGCGTAACCAGGCTGCGCATGACCTGTTTGTGCAATTCCAATTTTGACACGTCCACGTATTGGCGCAGGCGATTGGCCAAATTCTTGGCCTTGCCAACGTATAGCAACGCACCATCGGCGTCATACATTTTATAGACGCCGGGGGCATTGGGACTGTTTTCAATCAAATCAGAAAATTGAATATTCATGCCAATTATGATAAAATAAAAAAAACAAATAGCAAATAGGGGATATGAATATGAGACAAGAATCTGGTCGTTCAATGATTGAAATGTTGGGCGTGTTGGCAATTATGGGCGTTATTACCGTTGGCGCGATTGGTATGATTTCAACCGCAATGCGGACCCAGAAACGCAATGCCGTCAATGACGAAGTGGTCCAAATGGTGACCCAGGTTCGCACGCTGCTGGGCGAATTTGATGACTATTCACACATCAACAATTCAACGATATTTGGTGCAATTGGTATGACGAATAAAAACCCATATGGCGGGACATACACATTGGCGGTTGATCCGGCCAATTCGCGCCAGTTTGTGGTTTCGATTGATGGTCTGTCGCAATCAGATTGCGAATACTTTGTGACCAAGGCATGGTCCGATTCGGTTGGATATGCCGCGTCTAATGGCAAACAGGGCGGTGCGGTCGGCGATTGTAATCGTGCCGGCGCGACAAACAGCGTCCAGATAACATACGGTGAATAATGGGCGTTTGTAAATGGCAGATGTAATCACAGTTCCCCAGACCGAAGATGGCGTGCGTTTATTGCGCTGGTTCTTGCGCAATTTCCCATCTATGCCCCAGCGCGAGTTTTATCGGCTGTGCCGTGGGGGACAGATTCGTGTGAATTCACGCCGTGTCCATGGCCAGGAATTTTTACGTGCCGGTGATGCGGTGCGTGTGCCACCAACAATTGCCGGATATGCTGTGCGGACCAAGAAAACAGAAAGTGGCGATAATTTCACACTTAGCGACCTGGAAGAATTGCGCAAGTGCATAATTCACAGCGATGATGATATTGTTGTTTTTAACAAGCCGGCCGGCCTGGCGGTCCAGGGGGGCAGCGGAATCCGCAAATCTGTGGATAAAATGGCGGCGGCATTGTTCCCGTATGACAAGATTTCGTTGGTTCATCGTTTGGATCGGGAAACATCGGGCCTGTTGGTGGTGGCAAAAAATCTGCATGCGGCGCAAAATTTGGCAACCGCGTTCCAGGCAAAAACCGCGCACAAGGAATATTTGGCTTTATTAAACGGCGATGTAAAACCGCCACGCGGAACGATTGACGATTATATGACGCGGGGCCAGGTTTTTGACACCCCAGTCCGTGTGAACAATGGCACGGGCCAGCGGCCCCAACGCGCAATCACGGAATACCAGGTTCTGGCAACGGCGGGCGAACATCTGTCGTGGGTTATGTTTTCGCCGAAAACCGGCCGCACACATCAATTGCGTGTGCACAGTGCACTGGTGCTAAATGCGCCGATTGTTGGTGATGCGTTGTATGGTGCCGGGCGCGGTGCGCCAGATGCACTGGGTGGTGTGATGGCGACAAATAATTTGTTTTTGTTTGCATATCAATTGACGTTCCAGCATCCGACAACGGGGCGCATAATGACATTTCGTGCAACGCCGCCGGCATTTATGACACAGGTTATGGAATTTTTTGAATTCCAGTTACCATAATCCTGGGGGAAACAGGGGTGAAAACCAGAAGAAAAAGAAAATTTTTAATGATTGCGCGCGTTATCGTCCTGTTCTTTGGCGGGTTGTTGGTTGCGTTCTTTATCGCACTCAGCCAGGTGAATTTGGAAACATTGCGCGGAAATGTTTTGTCTATATTGCGCAATGCCACCGGTATGCCGGTTGAAATTGCAGGCGATGTGTCGTGGAAATTTTCACTGCGTCCGCGTATTGAACTAAACCAGGTGCGCGTGCCAAATGCCGAATGGGCAAAGCACAAATATGCGTTCAGTGCCGAAAAGATAGACGTTACGTTGGATTTGTTGTCACTGTTCCGACCAATGCCGACGATTCAAAATGTTAAAATTTATGATGCAGATGTTTGTCTGGAAAAAAATGCCGCGGGCGAATATTCGGTTGTAATGAATCAAAAGAAAACAGAAGAAGAATCCAAAGATGATTCCGACACTGGACCAAAGAAATTCCCGTTCGAAGATCCGGGCCTGGGCGGGGTAGAGGTGCGAAATCTGACCGCGCATGTGTTTGATAAAAAATATTCACTGGCGGATTTTTCATTACGCTATGTTCCGCGCGATGATACGCGTGAATACACCGGGTGGATAAAAAATGGCGATGATGTATTCCCATTTATATTGTCATATTATGAATACAATGCTGAACGGCGTGTGTATCCGGTGCGTGTGGCGTTTTCAACGGGCGGGGACGCACTGATTGCGGATATCGCACTGGAAGGAACCAGCCGCGCCCCGATTGATTTTGTTATCAAGGGCGATATTCCTGATGTGTCGGCGGTGGGGCGGTTGCTGCAATTGGATTTAACCCAGATTCCGACAATGCGCGTGAATATTGCCGGCGGTCTGGATCGCACAAAATTGACATTGCGCAAATCGTCGTTTTCGGTCCGTGGGAACGAAGTGCGCCTGTCGGGCAGTGTGGATTGGGGCCGTCCCCGTATTGCGATAAATGCCAATGTTGAATCAAAGTCCATCAATCTGACCCAGGTATTTCCAGAATGGTATCAGGGCACATGGGTGCGTCCGAAACGTGATTTGAACGTGTTCAAAGATACGCCACTGTTTGGGAAAGAATTGCGTAATTTTAACATAAATCTGAATGTCAAAATCGGCAAATTGGTTGTGTATCGTGACCTGGCCATCAGTGATATTGATGTGCGTGCAAAATTGGCCGATGGGGTTGCGCGTGTTGATGGCGATGTTTCGATGGGTGGCGGCAAAATCACAATTGGCGCGGACGCCAACATTGATGGCGAGGGTCGCTATTTCGTAATCGCCGCGGCGCGTGGGCGTGATATCAGTGTGGGTAAAATATTGACCCAGGTGCGCGAAACGGACCTGTTGTCGGATTTGCCAACGAATATTGATGCGTATTTACAGGGAAATGGGACAACGCTGTCTGAATTGATGGCGACCGCGACCGGTCCGGTCCAGGTGAAATCGTCGGGCGCGGGATATGCGCATTCGGCGTTGGTCGCATATATGTATGGGACGGATTTCTTGACCACGTTGCGTCACAGTGTCCAGGATATGTTCCGGTCTGAAAAGAAATACAATCAAATGAAGATATCGTGCGTCGCGTTGAATACAAAATTCCGTGATGGCGTTGCTGAAACGCAACAGGGTGTCGCGGTTGAAACAAATGCAATAAATCTGCGCCTGGCGGGCAGTCTGGATTTGGGCAAGGAAAAGTTAAAAATGGCATTGACGACGGTGCCGGTGCGTGGCATTAAATTGTCGCTGACCGGAAATGTTGTGAATTCGATTGAAATAACCGGAAACCTGGCGGAACCCGATATAAAAATCAGTGGCGCGGCTGTCGCTGGCAAGGTTGCGTCGGCAACAGGGTTGGGTCTGTTGTTGGCACCATTTACCGGTGGAATTGGCCTGGTTGCGGGTGCGGGCGTCGGGCTGCTGGCTGGGGATTTGTTGGAAAACTGGCTGGCGGATGAACATCCGTGTGAAACGGCGATGTCGCGTGGTGCGCCACCAATGCGTGATGATCCCGATTGGTTGAATATACCAGTTGCAGATTTGGAAAAAACTGTTATAACATCAACGCAACAGGTTACAGAAGAACAAAACAAAGAAGAAAATAACACAAAATCATAAGGAGATAAAAATGTTTAATTGGCTGGGGCTGATTCAAATTCTGATAATTGCGGTCTTTGTATGGCTGTTTTACAGAAGTTTTATTCAAAACACATCATCTGAACGGTTGGTGCGCGGGTTGCTGGGGCTGGCGGCGTTGTGGTTCACCAGTTTCGTTTTAACGTGGGCGCATTTAGATTTGCTGGGCGGATTTTTGCATTGGACGGCGTTGTTCTTGTCACTGGGGTTGATTGTTATATTCCAACCAGAATTGCGCAAGTTTATGGCACTGATGGGGAATATAGAGGGCTGGTCCCGAATGTTCCGCAAGGGGGGCGTCACAACCAAGGATACACGCAGCCTGGACGCGATTTGCAGCGCGGTTGAATATATGTCGGCCAAACATACCGGTGCATTGATTGTATTCCCAACAACATTGGACGAGAGTGCCATCGAGAAAAAAGGCGTTCGCATTGATGCGATTATCACCAGTGAATTATTGCTGACGATATTCTTTAATAAAACACCATTGCATGACGGTGCGGTTATAATTGAAAATGAACGTATTGCATACGCGGGTGGAATTTTGCCGTTGTCGCAAAATAACCTGAATTGGAAATATGGCACGCGTCATCGTGCGGCGTTGGGCCTGTCCGAGGTGTCCAGTGCAACAGTCTTGGTCGTGTCCGAAGAAAGCGGTGACATTTCTATCGCTGAAAAGGGCAAGTTCACCAAATACGACGATATGAAAAAGTTGCGTGCGAAATTGTCAAAAGTTATGGAAAAACAATAAATTACGTTCGTAATTACTCTCGCCGGTCATCAAATGATGGCCGGTTTTTAATTTTTTACGATGTGTCGGCGTCGCGTGGCGTATTTGCTCTTGCACCGAATCGGCATTTTTTGGTAAAATCAGATAAAAGAATGTGGGAAACCATAAATATCTTAGGAGCAAAATAATGGAATTTTCGGTATTTCGTCAGGTTTTAATACGTGCGCTGGGACATATGCAGTCCATCGTGGAAAAGCGCGCGACATTGCCGATATTGATGAATGTTAAATTAGAGGTTGCTGATGATTTAATCTTGTCGGCGACAAATGTTGATTTGGAATTGGTTGAACATGTGGCGGCTGATATTACGTTGGGCGGGAAAACAACTGTCCCGGTCCAGATGTTGTATGATATCGTTCGTAAATTGCCAGATGACGCCGAAATCACATTTAAACAGGCGGGTGACCAATTGGTTGTGTCCAGTGGACGCGCGGTGTTCCGTTTGCCAACATTGCCGGCGGAAAATTTCCCGGCCATGGCGGGCAGCAATCTGACCACAAAATTCCAGATGACAACGGGCGATTTGGCGCACCTGATAAACCAGACCAAGTTTGCAATTCCGACCGACGATGTCCGTTATCACTTGGGCGGTATTTATTTCCATATCTCGGACGAGGGCAAAGAAAAAATGCTGACCGCGGTTGCAACCGATGCCCAGCGTATGGCCTTGTGCGCGATGCCGGCCCCCGCGGGCAGTGCAGAAATGCCAGCGGTGATTTTGCCACGTCGCGTGATTGGCGAATTGTCCAAGTTGCTGGAAGATGCGACCGTTGATGATGTAACGGTTGAATTGTCTGATACCAAGGCGCGCTTTACTGTTGGTGCCGCAATTTTGACCAGCAAATTGGTTGATGCCCAGTATCCAAACTATCGCGTTGTTATCCCCAAGGGGAACGACAAGATTGCCATTTTGGACAGAAAACAATTCTTGAACGCGGTCGACCTGGTATCGGTGGCCAGTGTTGATAAAACAAAATCGGTCCAGTTGACATATTCTATGAACAAACTGGTTGTGAACGCGTCCAGTCCGGATGCCGGAACCGCAACCCAGGAATTGGATATTGAATACAATGGTGATACATCGTTCACGGTTACGTTTAATGTGAAATTCTTGATGGATGTCGCCGGCCAGGTCGAGGGCGAAAAATTCCAGATGGAAATGCAGGATCCATTATCACCGACAATCATCAAATCTACTGATAAAAACACAGATGCGTTGTTTATCTTGATGCCGATGAGAATGTAAGAACGTATTCCGAAACGCCCCGATGGGGCGTTTTTTTATTGGCCGATTCGTTTGCAATGGTGTTTTTTTCTGGTAGAATTGGCCGGCTTTAGAAAAAGGATGAATATGACAATATCAGAAATTGCGCCGGGGAAATTACCCCCAAAGAAGATGAACGCAATTATAGAGGTTCCAGAAAATGGATTTGTAAAATACGAAATTGATAAAGAAACCGGACTGCCCCGCGTGGACAGAATTTTGCACGCGCCAATGGCGTATCCGGCGAACTATGGATATTTTCCGGGCACATTGGGCGATGATGGCGACCCGTTGGATTGTGTGGTTGTTTGCAATGCGCCACTGCGTCCCGGTGTTTTGATAGAGGTGCGGCCCATCGGTGCCCTGATTATGGAAGACCAGGCGGGCGGCGACGAAAAAATCATCTGCGTCCCGCTGGACCGGATTGATCCATATTACACCACCACGGAATACATTGAACAATTGCCGGAAATTCTGCGTTCAAAAATTGAATACTTTTTCCAGCACTACAAGGATTTGCAACCAAATTCTTGGTCCAAGGTGTCTGGTTGGGCGGATCGTGACGCGGCCGACAAACTAATTATGGACAGTATCGACCGTTACTGGGCGCACAAGCGTACCGCGCAATAAAAGCCTTGCATAGTGGCGGTCGCGTTTTTATAATTCATACACAAAAATCAAAGAGGTAAAACAATGGCATCATATATTGCAAATGATATGCGCGTGGGTTGGGTGATTTCGCACAATGGCCGCCGTTATTCTGTTACATCGATTACAAAGGTTAAACCAGGCAAGGGTGGCGCGTTCGTCCAGGCGGATTTGCGTGACATTGATTCTGGCAACAAGGGCGGCGATCGCTGGCGTGCCGAAGACAAGGTTGAAAAACTGATGGTCGAAGATTTTGAATGCCAGTATTTGTATTCTGATGGCACAGACGCGTTCTTTATGAACCTGTCTGATTATGAACAGTTCACAATGCCGGTTGAATCACTGGGCGAACAGATGAAATTCTTGGCCCCAGAAATGAACGTCAAGGCGAACTTTGTCGAAGGCAAGCCTGTATCAATATCGCTGCCGAAAACAGTTATCGCCACGGTCGAAGAAACCGAACCGGCGTTAAAGGGCCAGACCGCATCCAGCAGTGGTGGCAAACCGGCCGTTTTGGACAACGGTATTCGCGTCCAGGTTCCATTGTTTGTCGAAGCCGGCGAGAAAATCGTGGTTAATACTGAAACCCTGGAATATGTTGAACGCGCCAAATAAATTATAACGGCACATCTGTGCGCGGTGTGTTTTGTTCGTGTACGTCGTGTACACTTCGCAATCCACACTACGCACATCTGCACCGTTCTAATTTATTTATAAGTGGACGCCATCTGGCGGGCGTGGCGGCGGCTCGTGTATGTTTAATACACTTCGCCTTCGTCACACCCACCATCTGCACCGTTCTAATTTATTTGTATATAAGAATACACGCGCCAAATGGCGCGTGTTTTTATTTGAAATTATCGTTCCAGATTTTTTGTAAACCAGAATTTACATCTGGGCCCTGGGTCAGGATGGATACTGGTTTGGTAAAGAAATTTTTTGTGGCACGGGTGATGTCAGATGCGGTTGTTTTCCCACTGATTTGCATTTCGCCCACCAGGTCGTAAAGTGCGCCATATTGATGCCAGTGTTCCATCAATTTCCCGCAACGTTTTGACGCCGATTCCATAATGTCGGCAAATTGTAATTTCATCAGCATGCGCATCCGCGCAACATCGTCATCGGTAATTTCGGGGTTCTGTTGTGCGCTGGCGCATTCGCGCGCAATTGTTGCAATTACCGTGTCAATATTTTGTGGGCCGGTTGATGTGTTTATGGTGTTCGCATATACGCATGCGTTGCCAAAATGTGTGGCGGATATGCCGTATGCCAGCCCCTGTTTGTTGCGAATAATTTCGTGCAGTTTTTTACCAAATAAAAAAATGAATCTGTTGGCGGCCAGCGTTTGGGCTCTATGTTCTAAATCATTTGGGATTCTATTTTCAAATGCAATGCGCAGTTGGATGTTTGCCTGATTGTTTTTTGTGTTGTGTGCAAATACTTGCGTAATTTTTTGTTGTGTGTGCGGCACCGGAAATGACGGAATCCACCCGAACAATTGTTCCAGTTTTTGTAATGTTTTTTCTGGGTCGGTAATTTTGCCCGATATACAAATTGTCATATTTTGCGCAGACAAGATTTTATGAAAGTAATTCATCAATTGTTCGCGCGAAAATGATTTAATTGTATCTGGGGTCCCCAGAATATTATGTGCGCCAAATAATTTTTCATTGGAAAATACGCTAAACGCGGCCGCGCTGTCCATCATTTTGCGTCTGTATTCGTCCAGAATTACGCCGCGTTCAATTTCAATCTTGTGCGGGTCAAACAGGGAATTGCGCAACTGTTCTGAAAACAGCCCCAGCAGTTTATCCAGATTTTCGGCCAGCACGCGCCCAAACAAACACATCTTGTCGTATGTTGTTCCGGCATTGCGCACGCCGCCAATTGATATGGGAATATTGGTTGTGTTGTCCATGGTGTCCGGGTGTTGGTGCGTTCCCTTGGACAGCATGTGTTCAACAAAGTGCGTTATGCCGAATTCTGATGCGTCGGATTCGTCCGTGGCCCCAGAGTGTATTGCGATTTCGACGCATGCGGTTGCGATATCAAAATCGTCCAGAATAACATTCAGACCATTTGATAATTTATGTATGTGTGGCGCGAATTCCATTTTGTGCCTTTATAATTTGTTATCCGATCCCATGATGTGTTTGATTTCATCTATGCAGTTGTCATAGATGTTTTGGCGGGCGGATTTCAGGAAATCGCGTGGGTTAAACATTTCGGGGTGTTGGCCCAGTGTTGCGCGAACGCCCGCGGTGAATGCCAGGCGGGAATCGCTGTCCACGTTTATTTTGCAAATATTCATTTCGGTCGCCGCGCGCAGTTGTTGCGGGTCAATCCCCAATGCCCCGGGCAGTGCCCCACCAAATTCATTTATGGTTTTGACAAAGTGTTGTGGAATACTGCTTGCGCCGTGCAAGACCAGTGGAAATTCAGGCAATTGTTTGGCGATTTCGTCCAATATGTCCAGGCGCAGTTTCTCGTTTTCGTTTTTGCGTTTGTATGCGCCGTGGCTGGTCCCGATGGCGATGGCCAGTGAATCAATCCCAGTTGCGTTCACAAATTTTATTACATCGTTGGGGTCGGTATAACTGGAATGGTCGGAAAATGTATTTTCATCTTCGATTCCGGATATGGTGCCTAATTCCGCCTCGACCGAGGCATCATATTGGTGGGCCAATTCGGCAACGCGACGCGACAGTTCCACGTTTTCGTTAAATGGCAATTTGCTGGCGTCAATCATGACGGATGAAAATCCCAATTCCAGTGCCGTGCGGCATGCGTCAAAACTGGCCCCGTGATCCAGGTGCAGTGTTATGCGTTCGGTCGGGCGGATATTTGCGCCGCGTATCATACCCATCAGCAAATCGCCACCCATGTATTTCAGTGCGGATTCCGACACGGCCAGTATGACCGGGCTGTGCGCGTCGCGGGCGGCGGATAAAATTGCCTGTAATGTTTCCATATTATAGAAATTAAATGCCGGCACCGCATAGTGGCGACGAATTGCGTCGGCAAATATTGCCCGAGTATTTGTTAAACCAAATTCATAATATTTCATGGTGCTATTCCTTTTGCGGTGATTATACCATATTTGTGACTGGGGTGCCCGTGGAAATTTTACAACAAAACTTGACAACGGGCGATTTTGTGCAACAATAAGATTACGAATCGGGGGCAGGACAGAGAGCGCAGATTAAAAACCGTAAAGGGTGCAGCATGAAAAAAGTTTTGGTTTCTGTTTTGGCGTTGTCGGCATTGGCGGCGTGCAGCAGCTATGATTATTACAAGGGTGGCATTCGTTATACCCAGGATGGCGAAGATTGCATTTACACGATGGGTGAAAATGGCCATCATTTCAGCAACGACATTTATGATATGAACAATGGCAAAAAGATTGTTTATCGCAACACACGCTGCAGCGATTTGTATGCGCGTGATAACCTGGGCCAGGCCCCACGTCATGATCGCCAGGTGATTGTTCCTGCCGCGCGCGAGGTTACAGACGCCCCGTCATGTGGTTGCAAGACATGTAACCAGCCGGTTTTGAAACGTCGCTATGTGATTGTTTCCCAGTAAAATAACGCGCCACCGGCGCGTTTTTTTTACAGAGTGCGGAGTTCAGAGTGCAGAGAGCAATGAAGCGCGCCAATGGCGCGCAAGTGATAGAGTGATAAAGTGATATAGTTTTAGAATAGAAAACTATTCATGTGTCGCTTGCGGACTGCGTCCTTGCCGCATCCTGCGCTTCGCTTGGATTCATTCCTGCTCCGGGCCCCGCAAAATCGCAAGATTTTGTGGGTGGGCAAAGGCAGGAATAGGGTCTATGCAGTGCGAGCGTATGCGAGCCATGTCCGAACAATTGCGGTTTTTTTACGGAGTGCGGAGTTCAGATAATACGTGTGGCGGGTTGCCATGCGTATTTTTTATATTTGAAAGGGGGGGCGAATTATGATAAAATTAGCGTATCAAAGGAAACAAAGGGGATTCATATGAAAAAAATGTTGAAAAAATTTAATTTCGCACTGATTGGTGTTATGGCATCCATGCCGGCATTTGCGGCCGGTGCAGGCGGAAACGAAGGATTGTGTGCGTTGATTAATCAAATGAAGGGCGTATTTGGGACGTTGCGCACATTGGCATTTGTTGGTGCGGCGTTTGTTATCGCCGGATGGGCGTGGGGTTATATCTCTAAGGGTGAAGTGAAAAAGGATGATCTGAAAGACAAGGGTATTGGTATGATGGTCGGCTTTATTATGCTGTTTGGTATCGGTATAATCTTGTCGTTCTTGATGAGTGCGGCTGGTGAGGGAGGAAGGCTGGGGTGTGATATTACTGGTCGGTGGTAAATCCATCACGATATAAAATTAAAACAGGTGGCCGAATGGTCGCCTGTTTTTATGTTTTGTTTATTTTTGTTCTTCGATATTGGCCAGTGAAAATAATACCGACGATATCAGGGATTGATATGGGACGTGTTGCTGTTCGGCCAGCTGTTTAATCCGGTCCAGAATAGGGCGCGGGATTCGCATATTTATAACGCAATCTGATTTGTTAAACGCGCGATACGCGGCATATTCACGCAGCAGTGATTCTATGTTCATGATGAACAATTGCTGCATAACGTTTGGCATATACGAACTCCTATACTAACGGCAATACTAACGTCTTTACAAGTGACTATAACATTGTGTTGACGTTTGTCAATACAAATGTGATGGCTGGTGTAATTACTGCTGTAATGACTGGCGTGTGGGCGTTTGTATGGTTGGTGGATAAAGCGGGTTGCGGATAATAGATGTTTGATTTTTGTGATTCTTGTGTGTAAAATTAAACGCGTATTTATGGAAAGGAATTTTTATTATGTTTAAAAAGATATTATCTGTATTTATTGCGTGTGCGCTGGCGGTTGGCGCGGCACGTGCCGAATTAAAGGTTGATATTATTGCGGGCGCGACCGAGCCGATTTCAATCGCGGTCCAAAAGTTCGAGGTTGCCGGTAACGCATCGGCCAAGGATGCGGCAATGATACGCGATGTTGTAGAGCGCGATTTAAAATCAACGGGGCTGTTTCGTATTGCAAATCATGACGCGTTCCCAGAATACGTAAAAATGGGCGATATGCCGGACTTTAAATTATGGGCGGCGATAAAGACCCAGGTGCTGGTCCAGGCGAAACTGGTCACGACGGGCGGACAATATAAATTGGAATTCTATGTCTGGGACGTTGCCGGCAAAGAACAGATAGAGGCACAATCGCTGATTTCGTCCAAGAAATCGGCACGGCGTCTGGCGCATATTATGGCCGACGCGATTTATGAACGCCTGACGGGCGAGGTTGGCTATTTCGATACCCAAATCGTATTTATTGCCGAAACTGGGCCGGTGCATAATCGCACAAAACGCCTGGCCATAATGGACCAGGATGGATATGGAATGCGGTATCTGTCCGATGACAAGACGTTTGTTATGTCGCCACATTTTTCGCCGAATATGCAAACGGTTGTGTTCTTGTCATTCCGCAATGATGACCCGATGGTTTGGACATTGGATTTGAACACTGGGGCGCAACGTCGTTTGGGACAATTTGGCGGGATGAATTTTGCACCGCGCTTTTCGCCCGATGGGTCGCGCGTTGCGTTGTCCTTGGTTAAAAATGGAATTACGCACATATATGAATACGATATTGAATCAAAGCGGTTGCGCCAATTGACGTTCGGGCATTCGTTGAATACCAGTCCATCGTATTCCCCGGACGGCAAAAAGATGGTATTTAATTCAGATCGCAGTGGCAATCAACAAATCTGGATTATGGATTTGGATACATTGGAACCAACGCGCCTGACGTATGGGGCGGGGCGGTATGCGACGCCGGCGTGGTCGCCCGATGGCCAGTTTATCGCGTTCACCAAAATGGCCGATGATACATTTTACATTGGCATTATGGATCCGCGGGGGCGTAATGAAAAAATCCTGGCCGGTGGCTGGTATATGGAGGCCCCGTCCTGGGCCCCAGGCTCGCGTCGGGTGGTGTATTATGAAACAGAAAAGGCACTGGACGGTATTGAACGCATCAGCCATATCCGCAGTGTTGATATAACCGGTCAAAATGTATATGACATTGAGTTGCCGGAAAATGTCAACGGTGTTGAACCAACATGGTCGCCAAAATTACCGTAAAAAATGCGCCACATGGCGCATTTTTAGAGCATAGATAATAGAGCATAGAGAGTAGATGCGGAAAATAATTTCATTTTTTGTTGCCTTGTTTGTTATTGGGGTGGCAAATGCCACGCCGGTTGTGGTGGATTATATCATTGATGGTGATACGTTCGCCGGGCGGGTTGCATTGGCCGATGATACAAAAATCACGGTGCGTGTTCGTCTGATAAATGTTGATACGCCCGAAATCCATGGCGAGTGCGAATCTGAAATTCGTGCGGCGTTTGCGGCCAAGGCACGATTGGCGGAATTACTGCCGGTTGGGACCACGGCCGAATTGCAAGAAATCAAGGACGATAAATACCTGGGGCGAATTGATGCGCGGGTATTGGACACGTCGGGGCATGATGTTGGGAAAATATTGGTAAATGAAAAATTGGGCCGCCCATACAGTGGCGGCCACCGCGCCGGCTGGTGCAAGTAAGAGAGAGCAGAGTGCAGAGAGCAATGACGTGCGCCGATGGCGCACTTGTTTTTACCGTCGCGGCCCGAGTTCCCGGGTGTCCGCTAGGACGGGGTGGTCTTTAGAGCTCGCGATGATGTGTATAAAAAAAGACCACCTCCCCGCTACGCGGTACTCCTCCACAGGAGGAGAACTTACTACGTTCCTGTTGCCGGCTATGTTCCCCTCTGGGGAGCCGGGATGCACGCGATAGCGTGCGGGGTGTCGCCATTGCTCTCTGCTCTCTGCGCTTTGCTCTCTAAAAAAAGCACCGCCAAATGGCGGGGCTTTTTATGCGCTGTGACGGTTGATTGCGTCACGAATTTCATCCAGTGATGCGTTGCATGGTAATATCGGCTCTATCCAAATGTTTGCCGTGCCACCACGCATACGGCCACGTTTGGGCCAATACAGGCCCGCATCGGTGCCCACCGGTAAAATCGGCAATTTTAATTCGTGTGCCAAGAATAATAATCCGCGGCGCAGTTGCGGACGCGCGCCTGGTTTAACACGTGTGCCTTCGGGGAAAATGACCAATGTTTGGCCGTTCATAATTTTGTCCCCGACAACGTGGGCCAGTTTTTTCATATTGGTTGCACCACGTGTGCGGTTCACCGGTTGCAGACCCATACGCCAAAACGCCCAACCATAAATCGGCAACCACATTATTTCGCGCTTTACAATAAAAAATGAATTCGGGATATGTGTCGACAAAATCGCGATTTCCAGAATAGACATATGCTTTGCCGCGACAATTGCCTTGCCATCCAGGCGTGAATTCTCGTTCGGGGCGACCGGGATACCATTTTCTTCGACCGGGGGATAGTGGATTTCATATTTTATCCCGACAATCAATCGGGCCAGCAATAACACCCCGCTGGCGCACGTCAGGACCAAGAAATCGTTTAACGGTTTATAGACCAGTCCAATCAATATAACCGGTGACCAAACAATATAATACACGGCCAATAAAAATTTAAACAAAATCGTTTTTAACATTTCGCTGCTTTTCCTTGATTTATGTTGCGTTTTTACCCTTCCTTGATACCAAGCATAGTGGCGATGTATTTCACATACTCGATTGTCCAGCGTTCCAGACGGCGCGCCGGCGGCATTCCCGCCAGTCGGGCAGGGCATGCGACAACCTCTACATTTGGTAATTCAGAACGCACCAGGTATGATGCCCGGTTCATATGATCTTCGGTTGTGATTAAAACAATTCGGTCCAGACCCGCACGCACAACAATATCGTGAATTGCACGGGCGTTTTGATATGTGGATTTTGATTCTGATTCAATCGTTACGCGTCGTGTCATTTCGTATGACGCATCGGCCCCAACGCCAATGATATACAAATCGGCATCTGGATACGTGCGCAGCATTCGCATTGCAAATGGAATTCGACGCATATCACCCGTCAGGACAAATATACTGTCGTCTGGTAATATCGTGCCGCACTGGGTCGGGGCCATCGATTTGAACATCATGCCACCCAACACAAACAGGGCCAGAAATAATAAAGACGGTGTCAGTAATTTCATCAGTTGTTTTCAAGAATCTTTAACGTTGTGCGACGCGTGATGTATATCGCAAATATTATAATCGCAATCGGCAGCATTGCCAACGCAATCCAGCCCGCGCCCGATAATCCCATCATTGCCATCAGACCAACACGCACGCCGTGCGCCGCCCCCAGAATCATCAGCAACACCAGTGCCGCCGCACAGAACCCCGCCAACGCGGCCACCGCAGAAATCTTTGTCACGATGATTTGCATCTGGCGCGCGACAAATGAATCGGTTGCGCCAACCTGGTTTAATATTTCCAATTCGCGTTTATGCAACAATGCCGTATTGCGTGCGATATACGATATACAGACGCCAATCGCGCCCAGCACCATTGCCAAAACCAACGCCGAAATCATTATCATTTGCCAGCCGGCCGATGCCGAATTTTTTAACGCTGCACTGTGTGACAAGAATCGCGCGTTATCACCAATCTGGCGACCAAACGCGTCCAAATCAGATTTTGTTTTGAACTGAATTTCATACATCTGGGGCAGGTAATTTTTCAATGCGTCACCCCCAGACGACATCCACGGGCGCATTAAATCGGCCATTTGTTCGGACGTAACCTCGGTCACGGAAACGGTCTTGGCCTTGTTTTCATTGATTATTTTTTTGACCGCCGCACTGTTATCAGAATTCATAACCTGGACCGTGGCAAACAGGTCCCACTGGGCATTCCAACGCATAACGCCCGTCCCAATCGACAGGCAAATCCCAAACGCCAGCACCGCCAAAAATGTCAACAGCGACATAATCGCGGTCATAAAAATTGATTGGCTGCGAACCAGTGAAAATACAACAGGTGTCTTCATTATGCGTTCCCAATGTCGTCAAATTGTTTTGATAATTCGGTGAAATAGTTTTGTGGTTTTGGTCCCTTCCATACTTTTTTGATATCGGGCTTTGCATCTACAGATGGTGCGGTGGTTGTCGCCGGGTGTGTGCCAAATCCAACACGATGATTTTCAACGTGGATTACCGGGAATTTATAAGTATCCATCAGCTTTTTATTATGTGTCGCCAGGATAATCGTCGTGCCAAACATTTTGTTCATCTGGATAAACAACTCCATCAAACGCGACGCGTTTTCATCGTCCAGATTTCCGGTCGGTTCGTCGGCCAGTAATATTGATGGCTGGACAATAATTGCGCGCGCAACAGAAACGCGTTGCTGTTGTCCACCGGACAGTGCCATTGGATTTGCGTCGGCGTATTTTGCCAGACCGACCCATTCCAGAACCTTGGCCACCAGCTTTTTGATTTTATCTTCGGCAACACCGCGCACGCGCAACGGCAATGCGATATTGTCAAACACCGTCAGGTGCGACAGCAATGAATATTCCTGGAATACGATTGCCATTTTGTGCCGCATACGCGCGATATCGTCACGCGACATTTCATTTGTAACGCGACCAAATAACTTGATTTGCCCGCGCAGTGGTTTGTGCAATTGGTAAATCAGTCGCAACAGTGTTGTTTTTCCCGCGCCCGATGCACCCGATAAAAAATAGAACGCGCCCGCACTGATATTAAATGATACGTCGGTCAAAACCTCGCGTCCATCGTCATATGCGGCGGCCACATTTGCGAACGAAATTGCAGTCTTGTCTTCCATGGTGTGAATCATAGTAAAAAAACTTTTTTCGGTCAAAAGAAAAAAATGCGCCGTCGGCGCACTTTTTATTTCTGGTCAACCACTTGGGTTGTGGCATTTCTGTTCTTGGCCCAAATTTCTTCGCCAGAACCCGGATACTGGGGATTTTCCTTGCCATAAGAAATTGTTTTAATGCGTTCCGGTTCAATTCCGTCGTGAATCAAAACGTGTGCGGCATTTCCCGCGCGCAACGCGCCCAGTGCCAGGTTATATTCGGTCGAACCACGTTCGTCACAGTGTCCTGCCATAATGATATTTTTGTCTGGGTTTTTCTTCATATACAATGCCTGGGATTCCAGATTTTTACGTGCGGCATCTGAAACCTCGGCCGAGTCAAACGCGTAAAATACCTTGTCATCATTGATATTGCTGGGCACCTTGGTGCATGCAGCCACAGTTAAAATTGCAAAACCAATCAGAATTTTTTTCATTTATATTCCTCTCTTGTCAAAATATTACTAAGCACAACTTAGCAAAAACGACAAAAAAATGTCAACAACTGTTTTTTATGTTTTGGAAAGCGAATCGAAATATGATATACTGTCTGAAAGTTTAGGAGGGTACTTTACTATGAAAAAATTGTTCACTTTATTTGTTGCGTTGGGCGTGACAACGGCGGCGTCTGCGGCCCCCAGCTATGTGCGTCCTGATTCAAATGGCGGATATAATGTTACATATAACTATACAGACAAGGCCAAGACGGGGTGGTATATCACCGGCCGTGCCGAGGTTAGTTTTTTAAATTGGAAGAATAAATATTCGTCTGATGATAATTTTGCGGCGAATAATGATTACGCTTCGGACGATTATTCGTTTGAACCTGTCTTTGGCGGCAGTCTGGCCGGTGGTTATCACTTTGGTTACTTCTGGCGGGGCGAGGTAGAGGCCGGCTATATCGGATATTTCAGCGACAAAGACAGCGCGGCCGAATTCACAATGTCAATCCCGTATTTGATGGCCAGTGGTTATTATGATTTCACCAGCGGCCTGTATGTTGGCGGTGGTCTGGGACTGGCGATGCCGACAACAACGATTGATTCCGTATTCTTTGACGGCAGTGACCGCAAAAAAACATCTGTCGCGCCGATGGCGGCGTTGATGTTGGGCTATACCCAGAAATTGGATGATAACCTGGTTTTGGATGTTCGCTATCGCTTGGCGGGTATGACTGGCACGAAGCAGAAATTTGATTTCCAAACAACCGACGAAACCAATCACTGGTTTGAAAATAAAATCGACACGATATTGGATAATTCAATTTCTGTTGGTATCAGATATGAATTTTAACATAGAAAGGTGTTGACCCCGATTCGCAAAATATGATAAACTAGGTATCAGTAGAGAGAGTTATGAAAAAAGACTTGAAAATATCAACGTGGGCAATCGTGTGTGTGCTGTGTGCGGCGACTTCTGTGGCCAACGCGGCATCATCTGTGCGCAGCCTGGGGGGGGCTGGAACATACAACAGTGCGGCTGCTGCGTCTGGCAATGGTAACGGTTCTGCGTCTGGTGTTCGTGGTGGCTCACTGCGTGTTACGCCGACGTCCGATAAATCATCAACTGGTTCGACAAATTCGTCTGCGACAACGACCAATGGTCGTGTTGCCACGGGTTCACGTTTGTCGATTGGTAAATATTTAAATGGTGGCACATCCGTCAGCGGGGGCAGTTCGATTAAACGCCCGACGGGTGATACGTCGTCTGGTGGTTCTGGCGTTACACCTGGCGAGGCCAGTGCAATTCGTCGTGATATCGAAAACCTGAAAAATGCCGATATTGCGTTGGGTGATAAAATTGACAGAAAACAGGACACATTGACGCCGGCGTCTGATGGTTTTGTTTCGATTGATGATCGGACAAACGAAATCACGGTTGATATTGACCGGGTCAAGGATGCGATTGGCACAATCGCGGGCCAGGACGGACGCGAGGTTGTAATTGGTTCCAATGAAACAGACCTGTTATGGAAATACGATGGTGATACCGCGTGGCAGAATTTGATTTCTAAATCAGAAATTATGGGTGCGCCGGGTGACCGCGGACCCGAAGGACCCCAGGGTCCAATGGGACCCGAGGGGCCACGTGGACCCGAAGGGCCGATGGGTCCCCAGGGACCAAAGGGCGATGGTGCGGATGTTGACCTGACGCCATATGCAAAAATCACATATGTTGATGACCAGGTGGCCGGTGCCAAGGCGGCGATGAATTCTGCGATTGCGACCGCAATCAGTGGTCTGGCGTCCCAGACATATGTTGACAGCGAATTGGCAAAGAAACAGGATAAATTGTCCGATGCGCAAATTGCGGCGACAAATTCTGGCATTACATCGACTGCGGTTGGTCAAATTGAAACAAATAAATCTGATATTGCGGCATTAAATGCCGGCCTGGCGAACAAGGCGAACAGTTCTGACGTCTATGCCAAGAGCGAGATTGATGCAAAATTAGATGCGATTCCTGCCGGTGCCAAGGGCGACAAGGGTGATCCTGGCGAAAAGGGTGACAAAGGTGACCCGGGCGAGCAAGGACCCCAGGGCGAGCAAGGTATTCAGGGTCCCGCCGGTGAAAAGGGCGAGAAGGGTGATACTGGTCCCGCTGGTCCCCAGGGTGAACAAGGTCCCCAGGGCGAGCAAGGTATTCAGGGTCCCGCCGGTGAAAAGGGCGAGAAGGGTGATACCGGTCCCGCTGGTCCCCAGGGTGAACAAGGTCCCCAGGGCGAGCAAGGTCCCCAGGGGCCTGCCGGTGAAAAGGGTGAAAAAGGCGATACTGGTCCCGCTGGTCCCCAGGGTGAACAAGGTCCCCAGGGTCCCGCTGGCGAGAAAGGTGACAAGGGTGACACTGGTCCCGCGGGTATGGTTGCGGTTACCGGAACCGGTGATGTCAATGGTGTTGTAAATGGCATTACATATGATGCTGCGACCCAGACGGTGACATATAACCGTGCGACGGTTGGCCTGGACAACATCAGTGCCGACGCGATTGACGATGTGCCGACGGCGGGTTCGAATAAACTGGTCCGTTCATCTGGCGTGCAAAAGGCAATTGCTGACGCCGCGCTGAGTGGTGAAATTACTTTAAAGGGATACGCGACGGAAACATATGTCAATGATGCGGTTGCGGGCAAACAGGATAAATTAAACGCCGAACAAATCGCGGCGGTGGATTCTGGTATTACGGCGACATTGGTCACGAAATACGATGGCTACGGTGCGTCGATTGCCGATGCTGTTTCGGCGGCGAACACGGCCCAGACTGACGCTGGCGCGGCCAAGACAACTGCGAGCGCGGCATTGGCCGACGCGGGCGAGGCGAAAAAGACGGCTGCGGCAAAATTGTCTGCGCCGGATGGCGACGGAATGTTTCTGTATGATGGCAGTGCACAGCAATGGACCGCGGTCAGCATCGCAGAATAGGTAAGGGGAATTTGGCTTCAATCTTCCGCCATAACGGGGAACGGGGCAAAATGAAAGGACAGAAAGGAACGAAAAATGAAAGTAAAAAACATAGCTTTTTCTGGTTTTATGGCGGCGATAATGTTGTCGGCGGGTGCCACGGCGGCAAATGCCAAGATTGAAATCGCCAGCCGTCAGTATGTTGATAATATTGACAAGACGACCACAGAAAAGATTACTAATTTGACCACAACAGTCGAAGGCAAGGCCGATAAAACCACGGTGAACGAATTACAACAAAATGTTACCAATTTGACCACCACGATTGATGGCAAGGCGGACGCAGCTGACTTGGATGGTTACTTGAAATCTGCGGATGCTGAAACAACGTATGCCAAGAAAGACGCTGTAACAGGTGTCGAAAATACTGCAAACGCGGCCAAGGAAGCAGCCGATGCGGCCCAGACCACTGCCAATGCAAATAAAACGGCAATCGGTGATGCAGAATCTGGTTTGACCAAGGGTGTCGCTGACGCGACCCAGGCTGCCGCTGACGCCGCCGCCGCCGCTGCTGCTGCGGATACCAAGGCCGGTAATGCTGCAACGGCTGCATCAGCCGCCCAGGCCACAGCGGATCAGAACAAGACGGATTTAACCGCGTTGACTGGTCGTGTTTCGACAAATGAAACAAACATTTCCAACATCAACACCAAGGTTGGCGAGGGTGATTTAACCACCGATGCAAAAACAATCGTTGGCGCAATCAATGAAATCAATAATGATGTATACCGCAAAGTTGATACATATACCAAGGCACAGGTGAATACATTAATTGGTGATATCCAGGCGGGTGACGTTGATTTGAAAGGCTATGTAAAAGAAACAACATACCAAGAAGGTATGGCGACCAAAGCAAACAAGTTGACGGTTGATGCGGCAAACGCCGGCAATATCGCGACAGTTGATGCCAATGGCCAGTATCAGGTTTCTGATAAAAAGCTGACAGACTTTACATCAATGGCTGACGTAACTGGTGCAATTACGAACGCGTTGACAACGGGTGACATCAAAGATGCGTTGGATGCCAAGGCTGACGCGGCAACAGTGAACACAGAATTGGCGAAAAAGGCAAACGCCGATGACGTCTATGATAAAAAAGCGGTTGATGACAAATTTGACACAACTATTCCAAAGCCAGAGGGCTCATGTGCCGCCGAATCCGGTCGTTGCGTTCTGTCTGTGGACGCGGCGTCCAAAAATATGATGTGGATGGATGTAACTGCCCCATTGGGAGAAGAATAAGCACACCAACCAAGATTTAAACAAAAAATAAAAAACAAAAAAGAAAGGAAAGAAAAATGAAAAAATTAACCGCTGGTATATTTACAGTATTGTTGGGCGTTGTCGCGGCAAACTCTGCTGACGCAGCCCTGACATCACAGAAATACGTTGATGCAAAGGTGAAAGTGAACGCTGATGCGATTGCTGATTTGACAACAACTGTCGGAACCAAGGCAGATGCTTCAACTGTTACAGTGTTGTCTGAAAAAGTTACAGCAAATACAGATGCGATCGCCAAAAAGGCAGATTCTGAAACAGTAACCGCAGAATTGGGCAAGAAGCAGAATACATTGACCGCTGCTGACTTTGTAAAAGATGGCACAGGAAACGTTGTGACCGCCGTGACAGTTGGTGACGATGGCAAAATTAAATACTCCACAGCAAGTGTTGCCACATCAGAAGAATTAGGCAATTTGCAAACAACAGTTGCGGGTCACACCACAACATTGGGGACATTGACTGGTGATGGTGATGGTTCTATTGCAAAATCCATTGCAGATGCAATTACAACGGAAACAGCACGTGCTGACGCTGCATATGATGCCAAGGGTGCGGCCGCCACTGCCGAGCAAAATGCAAAAACATATGCAGACGGCTTGGCTGGTAATTATGCAACCACTGCCCAGGGAAAAACTGCAGATGATACAGCCGCCGCTGTGAATAATGCTACAACAGGTTTGGCGACCAAGGCATCTACGACATATGTTAATGAAGAATTAGCGAAAAAACAGAATACCTTGAAACAAGGTTCAAACATCACAATTGCCGAAGATGGCACCATCAGCGCAACGTATGAATATGATGATTCTGGTCTGGCTGGTCGTGTAACGACATTGGAAGGCACAGGTGTTACCAAAGAAAGGATTGATGCAATTGCCACCAATACAGAAAATATCACTAAAAATACCGAAGATATCGCAAAGAAACAAGACGCTTTGACAGAAGCGCAGTTGAGCGCGGTAAATTCTGGCATCACGGCGACAAAAGTAACCACATATGATGGTTATGATGCGAAAATTACAGCGGCTCAGACCAAGGCAGACCAGGGTGTAACAGACGCGGCCGCGGCGAAAGCAGTTGCTGACAAAGCTATTCCTGCACCAACTGACGCATGCACAACATTGGGTGCAAAATGCGTGTTGACTGTTGGAAATAATGGTTATGCTTGGGAAAGCGTTGAACGTGACGCAAGTGAATCGACAGGTGAATAAATAAAAAATGCTGTGTCGGGGGCGGGGAATGCCCCGACACAGGTTCAGGGATTGTGGTTAAATAAAAAAATAAAAAGGTTTTAGGGTTATGAAAAAATTATCTGGATTGTTGGCTGTTTCATTGATTGCGATTATGATGGCGCCCGCGGCCCGCGCAGACATCGCATCAACCGCGTATGTCGATACCAAGGACGCCGCTATTCGTAATGATATGGAAGTGAAGGCGAACAAAAAAACATCGACCGAACAACTTAGCGAGAAGGATGACACCAGCTATCCAACTGTTGCGGCGGCTTATAACATTGCGAATGTTGCATTGGGTGATAATGCGGTTGAAAAGGAACAGGGAACCGCTGGTGCAAACAAGGCATTGATTACTAATGCGTCTGGGACGGTTACAACTGGAACAATCGCAACGGGTATGATTACAAACAGCGCGGTGACAAATGGGAAAATTGCCAATGGTGCCGTCACGGCGGATAAAATAGGTGCAAATGCAGTAACCACGGCCAAAATCGCAGACTCGGCCGTTACAGATGCTAAATTGGCGACGGATTCGGTTACGCCGTTAAAGGTCAAGGATGGATTGATTACTGCTGGAACAAACGTTACGGTTTCACGTAATGCATCGACTGGCGTCGTGACGATTAGTTCGGCGGACACTAAATACACATTGCCAGCCGCGACAGATAAAGTTCTGGGTGGTGTAATGGTTGATACAGCAATGAGTGATACCAGCACGAACCCTGTTCAAAACAAGGTAGCGAATGCGGCCATTGCAGATGCGAAGAAAGCGGGTACTGATGCAGCTACTGCGGCGGCCAATGCTAAATCAGCGGCAGATGCAGCCCAGAAGACAGCGAGTGCGGCGGTTGTGGCCAATACCGCAATTACAGGTGGTACCAAAACAAAAATTACATATGATGCGAAAGGTTTGGTAACTGGTGGTTCTGACCTGACTGCGGCTGATATCCCGGCGGGTTTAATCAAGAACGGAACAAATGTCACAGTTTCGCGTGATGCAACGACTGGCGTCGTTACGATTAGTTCGGCGGACACTAAATACACATTGCCAGCCGCGACAGATAAAGTTCTGGGTGGTGTAATGGTTGATACAGCAATGAGTGATACCAGCACGAACCCTGTTCAAAACAAGGTAGCGAATGCGGCCATTGCAGATGCGAAGAAAGCGGGTACTGATGCAGCTACTGCGGCGGCCAATGCTAAATCAGCGGCAGATGCAGCCCAGAAGACAGCGAGTGCGGCGGTTGTGGCCAATACCGCAATTACAGGTGGTACCAAAACAAAAATTACATATGATGCGAAAGGTTTGGTAACTGGTGGTTCTGACCTGACTGCGGCTGATATCCCAGCGTTGGCAACGTCCAAGATTACTGGGCTGGATACGGCATTGGCGGCAAAGTTTGTTGCACCGGCAGAATCTGCAACATCCACAGATGGAACATACACGCTGACGATGAAGGTTGTGAACAGTGTTCCAACATATACATGGGAAAAAATTGGTCGTTAATGTCTGATTTCTGTGGTGCGTGCGGATTTGTCTGTGCGCACCATGGAAATAGACTTGTCACAATGTGAAGAATTTGGTATTATACATCAGAGAGATTAAATATACAGAATGTAGCGTTATGAGATGTGTTAAAAGTATCTTTACCGTTTCGATTTTTGCCATGTTGGTTGTAACCGGTGCGCGTGCGGAAATTGTGTCCAAGACAAACATTGTTGCCGGCACAAATGTTACGATTGAAAATCCAACATCGGGCACAAACAGTGGCAAGATTGTTATCAATGCCACAGATACAAATACAACGTATACCACCGGAACCGAGGCTTATTCCGGAACAACAAAGTTGTATACCTCGACAGGCACCAGCACCGACGGAACAATGACCCGTGGCGCAATTACAACGGCATTGGGTGGTAAGCAGCCAACGTTGACGACAACAAATTTAAAGGGCGCAGGCAGTGTCAGCGTCGGTATTGCAAATGGTGTTGTGACAATAACTGGGACAGATACAAAATATTCATTGCCGGATGCCAGTGCCACAGAAAAGGGTGGTGTTCGTATAATGACATCGGCGTCGGGGATTGATGAAACGTCAGCCACCGAAGATGCCAAGGTTCCGACAGTTGCCGCCGCGTGGGATATTGCGAATATTGCGGCTGGGAATAATTCTGTTGACAAGTCGCAGGGTGAGTCTAATAAAAACAAAATATTGATAACTGGGGCAACTGGTGATGTCGCACCGGTTTCGGTGACAACCACCGGGACTGGGAATGCGGTTACGGCTGTAACCGTTGCGGATGGCAAATACACCGTTACCAAGGGAACAACGTTCGCAACCAAGGCTCAGTTGGACGCCTTGGACAGCACGTCCACAGGCACGGGTGCGGTTGTAACAAATGTTACCCAGACAGACGGCAAGGTCACGGTGACCAAGGGAAATGTCCAGGTTCCTGTTGGATCATCAACGGCGACAACGTATGCCGCGATTTGGATTGAATAAAAGGACGCGCCATCGGCGCGTTTCTTGTTTTAGAGTGCAGGGGGCAACGATAAAGTGAGTAAGTGACAGAGTGATATAGTTTTAGAATAGAAAACTTAAAAACTTGTCATTCCTGCGCAGGCAGGAATAGGGACTATGCAGTGCGAGCAAAAGCGAGCCATATCCGAGCAATCGCGGATTTTCTTATGGGGACTAATTACCAAATTGTGACGTGCCAAGGGAACACAATGGACCCCGACCTTCGTCGGGGTGACGGCATAAGAAACGGTCAATAACCCAAATACGAACAATGTTCATAATATGGGACAATACCTACATAATATCGTCATACCGGCGCAGGCCGGTATCCCTTGCCCCGCAGGGACCGATAATACCACTACCCCGGCCGCCTGGGGCGGCCACCCCTTCGCCAGCGAAGGGGAATTTTCATGCCATAGGGCACTCACCCCTTGTCATTGCGAGCGCAGCGTGGCAATCAATAAAACGACACCCCGGTGCTGCGCACCACCCCTCTGGCCAGAGGGGAACTGATAGCAGTGCGCATACGCGCAAGTCTATTTACCTGGATTCTGGGGTCAAGCCCCAGAATGAATCCAAGCGAAGCGCAGGATGCGGCAAGGACGCAGTCCGCAGGCGACCCCCAAGAGAAAGTCCGCGACATAAAAATGAACTATGTTCGTAAAATAAACACAAATTCTCAGACCTCGTCATCCTGTGGCTTGTCCGGGCCCCGCAAAATCGTCAGATTTTGTGGGTGGTGTCCCCAGGATCCAGGTCATTAGAGTTGTCCGCCATTGGCGGACACTTTCATTGCTCTCTGCTCTCTACACTCTGCTCTCTAACATAGACGACACCCCGGCTCTCCAGAGGGGAATTTACTTTATCACTCTATCACTAAATCACTCTATCACTTAAAACAGCGATATCAGGCAGATGCCCAGGCCGGCGGCGATGATTGCGCCCAATGTCAATGGCCAAAAATACTTTTTCACAATGGCGTTTGCGCGTTCTTGGAATTGCCACAACAGATAGCCCACAATTGCAAATCGCGCCGTGCGGAATATTGCCGATACACCCAAAAATAACCAGATTGGGAATCCTATAAAGCCCAGCCAGATCGCCAGCAATTTATACGGTATTGGTGTTACCGCCGTCAGCACGATTATCAGCACGCCATATTTTGTGAACATTGGGCGGACGGTGGATTCAATCAATTCGGGGTCTGAAAATGTTGTTATCAGCCACATCCCGACCGAGTCATACAGCCATGCCCCAATCATATACGCAATCGCGCCGCCGACAATTGAACCCAATGCCGCCGCCGTTACGATTGGCACGGCGCGTCGCTTGTTCGCGATGATGGGCGGGGTCATAAACACCTCGGGCGGGATGAATAAAAATATAGACTCGCATATTGTCAGAATAAACACGACCCACGAATACATGGGGTGTTCAGATTGCTTTAATACAAAATCGACCAATTTCATGATGATACCGTCCATGGGTAAAAATTTTTCTTGATTATAGCGGAATTTCTACTAATTTACAATATGAGATATCAAATACAGGGGTAATTATGCCAAAAAAGCAGGCAGCAAATAATTCAAATCGTGCGTCGCGCGTCGCGTCCAAGGTACAAACGTTGGTCGCGGAAATCCTGCGCGATAATTACAGCGATGATAAAATCATATCTGGGGTGTCGCTGGTCGGGGCGGTTGCGCATGGTGGGTTGCAATTTGTGCGTCTGTTTTACTATTCGCGTAATTCTGATGTGGCGGCGGTGCAAAAGCGTATGGACGAAATCACACGTATGGTGCGATATGAACTGGCCGCGCGCATGGATCAGAAATACGTTCCTGATATAAAATTTGAGTATGATGATACATTGGAACGCGCGGCGCGGATTGACGCGTTGCTGGATAATTTAGAATTGGAGTAAAAAAATGGCCGGATTACGACAGGTTTTTCAGGTTCCTGACGCATTGTTGCGTGATTGCTATTATATTGTGAGTCAAATTCGCCCGGACGAGGCAGTGAATTTGTATTACAGCCTGGCCCAGGAGGTAGAGAAGGCGGGTCATACGATGTTCGTGTTTGATGGCGCGCATGCCCCGATGGGCTTTATCAAAGGGCACAAGGTTTTGGGCAAAAATCATATGCATGTGGACTATCTGTTTGTGGACGGAATATATCGTCGCAGTGGCGTTGGCACGGTTTTGATACAGGCATACGAGGATTTTTGTCGTAAAAACAATTTTGAATTGATTCAGTTATATTCGGCCCCGACGGTCCAGGCCAAGAGTTTTTATACCAAGCATGGTTTTGAGCAGGTCGGGTATAATATGCTGATGCAAAAAACATTGAAAAACCGCTAAGAAACAGGTTGCATGTTCGAATATACTGGTGTATCATTGCCGCGAGTGGACCAGGTAAAGGCATTCGCAAATGAGCCAAAAGAACATCAGAAATTTTGCAATTGTTGCCCATATTGATCACGGTAAATCGACATTGTCGGACCGGTTGATTGAATATACCGGTGGCCTGCAATCGCGCGAGATGAAGGCCCAGGTCCTGGATTCTATGGATATTGAACGCGAACGCGGCATTACGATAAAGGCCCAGACGGTGCGTCTGAATTACCATGCGCGCGATGGGCAAACATACCAATTGAATTTGATGGATACGCCGGGACACGTAGACTTTTCTTACGAGGTGTCGCGCAGTTTGGCCGCGTGCGAGGGGGCGCTGGTTCTGGTTGATGCAACCCAGGGGGTCCAGGCGCAAACACTGGCAAACGCGTATTTGGCGTTGGATAATGATTTGGAAATGTTGCCGGTGCTGAACAAGATTGATTTGCCGTCCAGTGATGTCGCGGCGACGCGTGAACAAATTGCCGATGTTATTGGATTGGACGCCGCGAACGCGATGTGTGTGTCGGGCAAAACCGGGGCGGGCGTTCCCGAATTATTGGAAGAAATCGTTCATAAATTACCCGCGCCACATGGCGATGAAAATGCGCCGACGCGCGCGCTGTTGGTGGATTCGTGGTATGATTCTTATCTGGGCGTGGTGATTTTGGTGCGTGTGGTTGACGGTAAATTATCACGCGGGCAAAAGATAAAATTCTTGGCCACGGGGGCAGAATACACGGTTGAAAAAATCGGATACTTTACACCCAAGATGGTTGATACAACCGTGCTGGATACCGGCGAAATCGGGTTTATTATTACCGGTATGAAGACAATTCACGATTGCCGCGTGGGCGATACGATTGCCGATGCAAAATCGGCCGATGTGGCCGACGCGTTGCCGGGGTTCAAGCCATCGGTGCCGGTTGTATTTTCGTCATTTTTCCCGGTATCTGCTGATGATTATCCCAACCTGCGCGACAGTGCGGAAAAGTTGGCACTGAATGACGCGTCGTTTATGTTCACAACGGAAAAGTCATCTGCGCTGGGGTTCGGGTTGCGCTGCGGATTCTTGGGACTGTTGCACATGGAAATTATCAGCGAACGCCTGGCGCGGGAATTTAATCTGACGCTGATAAACACGGTGCCCAGTGTGCTATACAAGGTGCATATGCGTGACGGCACGACGATTGATTTGGAAAATCCGGCGGATATGCCTGAATTGACCAAGATTGAATCCATCGAAGAACCCTGGGTGCGCGCAACGATTATGATGCCTGATAAATACATGGGTGGAATTATGTCCCTGTGTTCAGAGCGGCGCGGAATCCAGGAAAATATTTCCTATGTCGGAAATCGTGCGGTTTTGGTATATCAATTACCGCTGGCGGAAATTGTATTTGATTTCTATGATCGGGTGAAATCTATATCGTCGGGGTATGCGTCGTTTGACTATGTCGTGAACGGATACCAGCCGTCTGATTTGGTCAAGGTATCGATTCTGGTCAATGATGAAAATGTAGAGCCGCTGTCGTTTATGTGCCATCGCAGTTTCGCGGAAAAACGTGGTCGCCAGATTGTTGAAAAACTGAAAGATTTAATTCCGCGTCACCAGTTCAAGATTCCGTTACAGGCGGCAATCGGTGGCAAAATTATTGCGCGTGAAACAATCGCCGCGTATCGCAAGGATGTTACGGCGAAATGTTATGGCGGGGATATCACCCGTAAACGCAAGCTGTTAGAGAAGCAGAAGGAGGGGAAAAAGCGTATGCGGACATTCGGTAATGTCGAAATCCCGCAGAGCGCATTTATCAATGCACTGAAAGTGTCATAGCATAGTAAAGGAGTGTTTAAATGCTGATTGATAAATTGACCTATTACCTGGTAACAAGCAAAGACGCGCGCGTCGCAGATAAATATATCTATGAACGTATCAAGGAAAAAGAACAAGAAAGTATTCAACGGGCGGAATTGGCATATAAAAATATGATGCGCGGCACCCCGGAATGCCATTGTATTGGTTTTGATGCGTCTGGGATGAAAGAGCGTTGCGAACACTACAAGGATAACAGACCGTGCGATAATTCCAAGTGTGCGCTGTATGGCGACAATATGGAATATTATGAATCGCGTCAAAAAATGGCATGCTATGCCGCATTGCGCCGTGATTTCTGGAAAACAGGCAAGAAACACCAAAAATAAAAATCGGGTTTAAAACACGGGGGATTTAGATGCTGTTTAAAACGATAAAATATTACCTGGCAACAGATGCAGAAATGCGTGCGGCGGATCGTGCGGCGTTTCGCTCATTGTGGAATGATATGCAGAAAAAACGCGTAAAACTGGAAGAGGTCAAGACCGAATTGTCACATCGCGGTGGATGTGTTCATCGCTATTTGAAAAATTTCCCGGGGATTTGGGGCGAAATACTGCCCGGCAAAATAGAAGATGAGCATTGTAGGAGGTTTTGGATTTTTTCCCGTGATGGTGGATGCTGGAAAAAAACATGTATGTATTATCCCGAATATGTAAAGTATCGCAATGTGTATCGTGAATATGACCAGGCCAAGGAATATGTAAAAGCATTTTGGGAAGATAGAAAGGCATCACGTATCGAGGCCGCCAAGTATCCAAACAGTCCCGCGGTCCAGACAGCAATAGATACCCTGGACGCACAGTGTGCGGATTTATATCGCGAACTTGAACAGGCCCGGCAGGCAATAACCGGTTATGAATTCGCTACGCCAGAGTGGACACCCCCACGTGAGAAAGGTTGTTTTTTGGATGTGTCGTATAGTTCTAAATCATTTGACACCAGTGATGATTACCCGGGAATGATATGGTCACGAATAGACCACTGTCCAGAATTTCGTGTGCCGTGCACGCGCGTCGATTGCTATTACAATGCGCGAAATCAACACTATGCCAATGTTCAGGAGCGTTACAGAAAGGCGTGCGAGGCATACAGATTGATGACAGAACGCGAGTGGAAACCATTAAATGAACGCTAAGTCCAAGGGGGCGAAAATGATGTTGAAAAGAATTAAATATTATTTGAATACGGATGCCACACAGCGTGCGCAAGATAGGGCGGATTTTAAACAGTTGGTCCATGATGCCAAGGAAAAAGAGGCGCGTGTAAAGGATATGGAATATGCGCTGGTATGCAGTGGCGAGCATATTGGGGCGACACGCGGAATATTTGATGATTTGCTGGATAATACGGATACGCGTTGCGCGGCGTTCCAGCCAGAAATACAGGGGCCGTGCATGGATAAAGAATGTCCGTATCTGGGTGAAAATCATAAATATTTTGACGCGTTTCGTGCGTATGGGACGGCCCTGGTCAAGGAAAAGGAATTCTGGCCAGAGCGTTGTGCGTTGCGTATTGCCCAGGCGGCGCGTGCCCGGCAAGAACGGAATACAGAAATTGCACATTTAAATGCGCAATGCGCCGATTTGGAAAATGAATTGACGTTGGCAAAATCTGCGATATCGACACATGTTTGTATCAATCCAAACAGCGGGCCGTTGGTAAAAATGGGCTGCTTTGTGTCGGCGTATTATGGGGCCGGTGATTGGGCGGTGTTGGATTCTGATGGTCCGTCGCACAGTTTTACATTAAATGAAAAATGCACAGAATTTGCGACGCCATGCGAACGCAATTGCCCATATCGCGAAAAAAATGCGCATTATGCCGATGTTTTAAACCGCTATAATGCGGCGTGTGCGGCATATCGTGCGATTGCTGGCAAGGATTGGATGCCAACAAAAACAAAATAACAATTGGGGGACGATTATGAATTTTTTTGCCAAGATAAAATATTATTTGACAACCAGTGCCGCCCAGCGTGCGCAGAATAATGCCGTGTTGGAAGACCTGGAATTGAAATGTTTCGAAGCAGGGCGTGACATGGAACAGGCGCACGAGGCGTTGCGTATCGTGACCGATGGACTGTCCCGAACAGAAGTTTTAAGAAAGGCGTGTGTTGTATATCTGACGTATCCGAACAATATGTTGGGCGGAGATGACCTGAGCAGATATACACCCATGTTGGTAAGGGAGAATAATTGTCGGTATTTTGCCGAAGGCGACAAAAAATGTCCGCGCAAGGACTGTGCCTTTTATGAAAAAAATACCGCGTATTTTGCGGCCAAGGACCGCTATGACGCCGCCGTTGCCGCACGTGATGCGTTTTTGGCACGTGCAATGGGGCGCGCTGAAAACAAATAAAGGATTAAATAAATGAACATTAAAAAAATAAAGTATTGGCTGAAAACGCCAGCAGGCGTTAGACGCCAGAACGCGGGCGAATATCGCGCGCTGTGTATGAAATATGGTGTTGCAAAAAATAAATATGCCCGTGCATTAAATCGGATTAGCGTTGATTTGGATTATTACGAAGACCCGGCGGACGTATCGGGTTGTGTAAAGTTTAAGATTCTGGAAAAGGTGCCAGGTGTTAAATACACAACAACACACACATGCCCGCACTTTATTCATGGTGTTCCGTGTAAGCAGCAGGATTGCCCGTTGCGTGCCGCGAATAATGAATGCGCACAATTGTATACTGTGTGCGAATTGGCACTGAATAAAAAAGCAATATTTTGGGAAAATATATACAGCAAGGTAAGATAAAATGTTGATACAGAAGTTGAAATATTATTTAAAGACATCTGCGGCCCAGCGTGCGCATGACAGATTGGATTACCAGGCGGTCTTGAATCATTATGATGACGCGGTGGCAGATTTGAAAGATGCGCGCGATGCGATGACTGCGGTGGTTGATGACAAAGAAACGGCCGACAACACATGGGCGTGCATTGTTGAATACACATATCAATCGCCAATGGCGGGGGCAATTATGGGACTGCGTTCTGCACCACTGACACGACACAAAGATTGTTGTTTCTTGAGTAAAAAAGGTTGTTGCAATTTTGACAGTTGCAAAAATCATGGTCAAAACGTGGGCTATTTTTACCAGAAAAAAATTTTGGATTTTTGGCGTAAAAAACGTGATACCTTTTGGACCCAGAAATACGCAAATGTAAAATAATCAACTAACGCGGGGGCACACACCATGGCGCACCAGTTCTTTTTTAATCCGTTCATATTGGACAACCTGCCGGCCCCCAGTGCGGGTTTTGATGTGGTCCAGGATTTATCAGAACCGCGTTTGCGCATGTATGTGACCAGCCGTGGGGTCAAGACGTTCTTTGTTCGTCATCGTGTGCGCGGGCGTGATCGCCGCTTTATCATCGGAAAGTATCCAGATATGGATATCGAAGATGCGCGCAGTGCCGTGTCTGAAATTCTGGCGCGTGCCGATGCACCGGTGCCGACCCGTCGTCGCAAGATTAAATTTTCAAAATTTGTTGATTTGTATATGACGAATCGCGTGCGTCGCGTGCCGGCGTCGCGTGAAAAATTGCGTCGTGCGATAACGCGCCATCTGGGGGAATTGACCGATAAAAATATGTCCGACATTACGCGTGCGGATTGTGAACACGTGATATCAAATATCGATGGCGTCGCAATACGTGGTCGCATGCAAGAATTATTACAGAGCATGTTCGCATATGCCGCCGAAAACGGATACGCGGAAAATATAATTTCTGATTTGCCCAAGGTTGTGCAAAATCGTCGTGTGCGACCGCTGAACAGATTTGTGTTTCATCGATTGATGGACGCGATAAACGCGGAAAAATCAGCTAGTCTGCGTGCCGCATTTTTAATGTTGGTGTATGGGTTTGCGCCAAAATCGCGCGTGTTTTCGATGCAGTGGCGTGACCTGGATTTCAATCATTATATGTGGAACGATATGCCATTGTCAGACCAGGCGGTTGTGCTGTTACAGGATTTGCCGCAAAATGGTCGCTGGGTTTTCCCGGGGCGTGGCCGTGGGCATTTGACCGATCCGCGTCGCGCGTGGCGTGCGGTTGCGGTGGCGGCGGGAATACCGACGCTGACGATGGACGATGTACATAAATTTTTAATGCGCCGCTTGGTGTGGGCCCCCGATCGCGAGGATATTCGTGCGAATATGAATTCATTACTGAACGAAATAATGGCCTAAACATATAATAGGTAAAATGTCAAGCCTTTGTTATCGTTTGTTATAAATTCTTGACACCAATGCCATAAAATGATAGCGTTGAATAATGACGTCCCATATTGGGCCACAAATTTAACCGAAACAAAGGATAAAAAATGACAACTTTTGAAAAAGTAAAAAAAATCGTAGCTGAAAAATTGAATGTCAAAGAAGACACAATCACAGAAGCTTCTACATTCGTCAACGATTTGGGTGCTGATTCTTTGGATGTTGTAGAATTCGTTATGGAAGTTGAAAAAGAATTCGATATCACAATTCCTGACGAAGAAGCTGCAAAGCTGAACACAGTTGGTGATGCTGTCAAGTACATTGAAGCGCACCAGAAATAATCCGGCGTTTCATAAAAAATGTCCGTCGCACGGGTATGACCCGGCGGCGGATTTTTTTTCTGTATTTTACCGGACAAAGGGTTTATCATATGCGTGTGTTAAATCATGACAAAGGAAAAATTATATGAGAAGAGTCGTTATTACCGGTATGGGTATTGTATCACCGTGCGGCACGGGCGTTGAGTATGCGTGGAAAAATGTTGTCGCGGGAAATTCTGGGATTCGTAAAATTGATACGTTTGATGCGTCAATGCTGGCAACCCAGATTGCCGGATTACCAATTCATGGGACCGAACCTGGCCAATATAATCCCGAGGCCGTATTGAACCCAAAAGAATTGCGCAAAATGGACAAGTCGATTGCATACGGTGTTGTCGCCGCAGACGAGGCATTGCGTGACGCGGGTCTGATTGATTATGATGGTGACAAGGAACGCTTTGGCGTGTCGGTTGGTGCGGGTATTGGCGGACTGACATCTATTTATGAAAATTGTATTGAATTGTATAATGGCGGTCCACGTCGTATCAGCCCGTTCTTTATTCCGAAATCTATTATCAATATGACGGCGGGTCACATTTCTATCAAGTATGGATTAAAGGGACCAAACCTGGCGATTGTGACCGCATGCGCAACTGGTGCCCATTCCATTGGCGAGGCCGCACGTTTAATCGAACATGGGGACGCCGACATTATGGTTGCCGGCGGGACCGAGGGCGCAATTGACGTAATCGGCATTGCGGGATTTAACGCGATGAAGGCACTGTCCACACGCAACGATAATCCGACCGCGGCATCACGTCCGTGGGACAAAGACCGCGATGGTTTCGTTATGTCCGAAGGTGCAGGTATCTTGATTTTGGAAGAATACGAACACGCCGTCGCACGTGGTGCAAAAATTTATGCCGAGGTTGCTGGATACGGCCTGTCGGGTGACGCGTATCATATCACCGCGCCCGCCGAAGGGGGCGAGGGCGGCCTGCGCGCGATGCGTGCGGCATTACGCGATGCGGGATTGCAACCATCGGATGTTGACTATGTCAACGCACACGGCACGTCAACGGGCCTGGGCGATATTGGTGAATTGACAGCGGTTAAAAACCTGTTTGGTGATGCGCCGGTATCAATGTCATCGACCAAGTCTGTGACGGGACACCTGTTGGGTGCCGCCGGCGCGGTTGAGGCGATATTCTGCACACTGGCCATACGTGACGGTGTTGTGCCACCAACAATCAATCTGGAAAATCCAGAAGACGCCGTTGGCGACTTTGACCTGGTGCCAAATGTCGCGAAAAAGCGCAAGGTTGATGTTGCCATCAGCAACAGTTTCGGATTTGGCGGAACAAATGCATCATTGGTCTTGAAACGTGTAAAGTAAAAGGCGGTGGCATATGAGTAAGTCAGTCAAATCAATATTGACGTGGTTGTTGCTTTTTGTGTTTTTATTAGTTGGGGAACTGATAAAGAACGCATTCGGCGATTTTTCTATGTCCGGCATTGATGTGTTGATTATTGCACTGGTGATTTATATTTGGGGCTTTTTTGAACTGATACCAAACAAAATTGCTGGCAAGACATGGAGTGACGTCCGCAGTAAAAAAGCAAACTAAAAAACGCCCGAACGGGCGTTTTTTATTTGTTGACGTTTGAACGGAATTGTTCCAATTTTTGCAGCACGTCGCACGCGTCTGCCTCGTGGGGTTCTGTGCCATATTTATAGTGTTTGATGTTTGCATAGTCCCAATTTGGTGTGATGCTCAGCGCCTGTTCCTGGCTTAGGGGCGAAAAATATACACTTTGCGCCTGGTTAGTTCGTTCGCCAAATAATACGACGGATATGCCGCCGGCCAGCCGTATGGTAATGCTGTTTATGTGACGGGCACAGATTTTATGTTGTTCCAGTTTAATTGTCTGAATGCATTTGACATCGAAATCCGATGCACTGGGACCGTGGGTCCAATATGTATCAGATAACGGATCGTATTTAACAGTGATGCCATTTTTACCAGAATACAGTACGCCGCCGAGGGAATCTGGATCTCGGTCAGTAACGGCAGATGTTGTTTGTGGCGTTGATATTCCATTGTCCACGCATATTATATTGCTTTTATCGGGGCATTTGACCAGTGTTATATATTCGTATGCACCATCATGACCGTCTGGACAACTTAGATAAATTTCTTGCCCGTTATCGCATTTTTTCATTGCCGCGTCACAATTGTTCGTAATGTCACCGGCGCGACGGGCAGGAACGCCGTCTTTGAAATCTACTGCGGCAAATGTTTTTGGGTAATTATACCGTGTGGTGTCAGAATCCACCATATATGTAATATATTTAAAATGCACAGTTTTATTTTCGGTGTCATATATTCCATGGATTGTAAATGTTTGGTCACCGTATGTGCAATCCCATGCTAATTCTGTTTGGATTGCATCGTTGTCGTCATTTATTATCCCCTGGGAAACTAATTTTATATCTTGGCCGTGTATGGTTGCGACAACATTATCAACATCATATATGCGCAGTGTGATTGGTCCGGTCATTTCCCCAAACTCAGCATCGGGTCGCAACACCGTTGTGGCGATTGGGCGGTCGCATGCGGCCAGTATCAGTGCAAACAGCACGGTAAGTATTTTTTTCATTTGTGTTCCCCCTTGGTTGTATAAACAAAATGCCACCAAAAAAATTGGTGGGTTGGAGTTTAAGCACAATCAGAAAGGATTGCGTGTCTTATTCAATATATTCGACACACCCCAACCCCAATCACTTGGGCTGGCGATTTTTTTCGTCATCGCTGACGCTTTCTGATGGGTGCTTAAACCCAGTGCGGCAACACGCCACACATGCGAATTATATCATAATGGATTTTTGTCGCCAATAAAAAACGCCCGTTTGGGCGTTTTTTATTATTTTTTGTCCTTGTCATCGTCCTTGCCAAAACCGATGGTGGTTTTAATTGGATCGATGATGGTGCTTTTCGTGCTGTCAATTGTTCGTATCAGGGCACGACGTATTTTCCCACTGATTGTCATGGGCAGGCTGTCCACGAATTCAATCATGCGGGGGCATTTGTAATGCGCTGTGCGATTACGAACATGTTGCTGCAATTGACCCTTTAGAAATTCGGTCGGTTGAAAATATTTGTTCAGCACGATTGTCGCCTTGACAGCCATGCCACGCGACGCGTCGGGGATACCGGTAACGGCACATTCGCGCACGGCGGGATGTTCAATCAGAACACTTTCCACCTCGAACGGGCTGACACGATAACCCGATGTTTTAATCAGGTCGTCATTACGGCCCACGAACCAGTAATATCCATCGGCGTCACGATATGCAACGTCGCCGGTGTGATAGTATCCGTCGCGGAAAACGCTTGCCGTCAATTTTTCGGCATTGTGATAGCCCTGGAACAGGCCGACCGGGCGACCATTTTTCAGTGAAATGCAAATTTCGCCAACTGTGTCATCTGGGACCGGGCGACCGCGTTCGTCCAGTAATTCCACATCCCAACCGGCCGCCGGCATACCCATACTGCCCGGGCGTGGCTCAATCCACTCGTTCGTGAACAGCATTACACATGTTTCGGTTTGACCGAACCCTTCGCGTAATTTGATGCCTGTCTGGGCCAGAAAGCGATCATACACCTCGGGATTTAATGCCTCGCCCGCGATGTCAACCTTGGTCAGGGCGGACAAATCATATTTAGACAAATCGCCATGTATCAGCATTTTGTATGCCGTCGGTGGTGCACAGAACGACGTCACGTGGTTTTCGGCCATCGCGGTCAGCAAATCGTGCGCGGTTGCAATTCCTGCAAAGTCATACACGAACACGGTTGCGCCCGCCATCCATTGGCCATACATTTTGCCCCATGAACATTTTGCCCAGCCGGATTCTGACACCGTCAGATGGATATCCCCATCGCGCAGGCGTTGCCAAAATATTGCGGTGTTGATATGTCCCAATGGGTATGTAAAATCGTGCGCAACCATTTTGGGTAAATCGGTTGTGCCACTGGTGAAATAAATCACCATGGTATCAGAATTTTCGTTCGGGACGCGTTCAAAGATTGTTGGCATTTCGTCAATCGCGCGCGCAATTTCAGTGTTTGAAATCAATTGAATCGCGCTGTCACCAATGGCGGTTTTAATTTCGTTCATCACCGTGCCATCATCAAATGCGATAATTGCCTGGATGCCGGCGGTGTCGATACGGTATTTAATATCTTCGGATTTTAATTGGTTGGTTGATGGAATTGGAATCGCGCCCAATTTGTGCATTGCCATCATCAAAATCCAATATTCCCAACGGCGGCGCATAAACAACAGGGCCGTGTCGCCTTTCTTTAATCCACGTGCGGCCAAGAAATTTGCCACCGAATTAGACATCAGCGACAGGTCGTGATATGTAAATTTCTTTTTTTCACCACTGTCATCGGTCCACAACAGGGCGACGTGATCTGGTTCTTCGTTGGCCAGGACGTCGATAACATCATATGCGAAATTAAATTTATCAGGCACACGAACCGTGGCATTTTTGCGATAATCATCATAATTGTCAAATTTATCTTTTGACAAAAAACGTAATGCAAACATATTTATTCCTTTCATTATGTGTCTGATAAAATATGGCAAAAAAAATGACATTTACAAGTGTAAAGAAAAAATAAAAACAGTTGATTTTTTATTCCGCGCGTTGCATAATCCAACCCGCATAGAAAATTGCAGCCAGTTTTCGGAGTGTAGCTCAGCCTGGTAGAGCGCTACGTTCGGGACGTAGAGGTCGCTGGTTCGAACCCAGTCACTCCGACCACAATAAAAAATACCGCGTCAGCGGTGTTTTTTATTGTGCGCGCAGCGTGGGTTCGAACCAGCGAGGAAAGCGGTTCGAACCGCAGGCGAGAGGCAGACGGCAGTATGCCGGTGAACGTCAGTGAACGAGCCAAGGTCGCGCGCAGCGCAACCCAGTCACTCCGACCACAATAGAAAAATACCGCGTTAGCTGTGTTTTTTTTATTGTGCGCGCAGCGTGGATGCTCCAGCGAGGAAAGCCAAAAAAATTAAATCAGTGGCAATTGATTTTTTATCTGTAATAATACCTTATTATGCGTCGAAAAAAATCTTGTGATAAAAAATTGATACGGTTGGCCGGTGCGGTGATTGCAATGGGGCTGGTCGGTGTGATATATGCGTTTGGTATTCAATCGCCAATTCGTGAAAATACAACGTTCACGTTGTCACGTGGTGCGTCGGTTGCATCGGTTGCCGGTGCGCTGGCCGCAAATGATTTAATTTCGTCGCCAGACCTGTTTAAATTTGCGGTGCGCGCGCATGGCGGTAAAATTCAAAGTGGGGTCTATGATATCCCGCGCGGGGCCAGTGTGTGGCGTGTGGCGCGTATGTTGGCGCGTGGTGATATCGCAACAACCGTTGTTGTTATTCCCGAAGGGCTGACCATAAAACAGACGAAACAATTATTATTGACCAGTGCGGCATTGACGGGCGACGTGGAATGCGCCCCTGGGAAAACGGCCCCGGTGTGCAATCTGCACGATGGCGATATTTTCCCCGATACATATCGCGTGGCGCGTGGGACGTCACGCCTGGCATTATTGGAATTGGCGCGTAAAAAGATGGTTGATATCCAGGACGCCTGGGCCAGGGCGGGGCGGGTTATGCCGAAACCACTGAAAGATTGGAACCAGGTGATAACCCTGGCGTCAATTGTTCAAAAGGAAACGCCGCGCGAATCGGAAATGCCGGTTGTCGCCAGTGTGTATTTAAATCGCCTGCGGTCGGGAATGCGCCTCCAGGCGGATCCGACGGTTGTGTATGCACTGACAGGCGGTCTGGGTGATATGCAGGGCGCGCCACTGTTGCGCGGACATCTGCGCGTGGACAGCCCGTATAATACATATGTCAAAGATGGCCTGCCACCGGCACCGATTGCCAATGTTGGCCAGGCGGCGATTCGTGCGGTATTGCGTCCGGCGGATACTAATTATCTGTTTTTTGTTGCAGATGGACGCGGCGGACACAAGTTTTCAAATTCATACCAAGAACACTTGCGCAATCATGCCGACTGGCGCGAGATAAAAAAAGCCAGAAACAAAAACTAAAAATACGGCAATCGTTAAAAAGTTTAATGTTTTTTGATTTTGTGTGAAATTTGTCTGAAAATGAAAAATGCCCGGAAAACAGGGCGTTTTTTATATGTTTTGGGAATTAAATCCGAATCGCGAACGCGCGAATTATAACATGTTTTAGAATCTTTTGCAAAAATCTTTGCGGTTGAAAATGGGTATCTTTTCACAGTAAAATAGGGACAGCTAGAAAACAATCTAGTGTTCTTTAACAAAAGGAAAGGATATATTATGAAAAAATTAGCTTTAACTTCCTTGATGGCTGTTTTCGCGGTATCTGCTGCGAACGCTGCAGCGATAAATGACAATCCGCTGTATCGTCCAGATCAGGGCAAATTTTACAGCATGACCGAAGTGGCTTCTCATTCTGAACACACAGATACATGGGCACTGCGCCAGGGATTTGGTTATGGCGTAACCGATAAATTGTCGGTCGCTGTTTTGACAGACGTTGCCGAACAGGATTGGTTTGATCACAGCACATGGGGCGATTTGACCGTTGGGGCCAGCTATCGCGCATTGGACATGGGCAATATCAAGGCTGATGTTTATGGTGCATACACTGTAACACCGGTTTGGGGTGATCACAGCCCGTTCTTGGACAAAGATATGACTGACTATGCATGGACCGCTGGCGTTCGCGCAGGCTATGTCACAGATATGTGGACAGTTGCTGGTCACTTTGCATTTACATATGGCAACACAGAATCGTTCAACTGGAACGACGAAGGTGTTCACCAGTTAAAGGCGGGTATCGATGGATTCTTGTCCTTGACACCTGACTGGGCATTGTATGCTGGTGCAGAATACACCGGATACACCGATGATGAATTCGACAATGCTGGCACATGGGACGGCAAATTGGGTGTGAACTATAACATCGACGCGAACAAATTCGTTGGTGCATATGTTTCCACAACATTGCGTCATGCAACTGGCGATTGGGAATTTGACGACGGCTTTGGCTTTGGCGGCAAATTCGGTATCCAGTTCTAATGATTTAATTAGAGAAAGGCATTGGCCCGCGCAAATTGCGCGGGCCTTTGTTTTGAATTTCGTCCTGTTGTACGATTGTGGCGCGGACGGTAACCTGGGGGATAAATGATGGTCCGGGTGCGCTGGCTTTTTATAATAATGATTGGCGTCGGTGTGGGCGCGGCGCGCGCCGACATTGGCGACGTCAGTCGTATTGTGCACCCCGGTGAATTTTCGGCACATTTTGGCGTGGCATTTGTCACGGGGCGCACGCGCGATGGACATTCCCAGACGGATTTTTCGGCCGGTCGCATACATAACACCAGTTTGACATTAGATTACAGTCCTGATGACAATTTCACGGTGCAATTCAGCACGGACAACGATTATTCCGATACGCAAATTGGCGTGCTGTATAAAATATGGACAACCCCGCCATTAAAGTTCGAGGTCGGCCTGGCATACGGTCCGGCGTGGACCCGGCGTGCCGACAATGGTGCGCGGTATGGGCGAAATAACGTGACGCTGGATATGCGATTGCATGGTGTGCGGTGGCGTCGCGCGCAATGGTCGGTCAAATTGTCGCCCCAGTTTGTCAAGGACGGTGGTGGAAATTTCTGGAATATTAAAATTTCGCCCCAGGTTATGTATTACTTCTTGGACGATGTTGCTGTGATTTTGGAATTGGATTACGCATTTCTGCAAATTTCGCGACCCAAGACAATATACAATCGCGCCATCAGTGCCCAGGTTGTGTATAATCTGTCCACCGCCGCGTCAATAAATCCATATGTTAAATATCATTTTGAAACCAGGGACGCCGATAACAATTTGATGAACTATGATAATTATTGGAAATTGGGTGTCGGTTTTTCTGTAAAATTCTGATTGTTTTCTGTATTTTTTATTTGTCCAGTTTTGTTTTTACACAAATAAATTGTTTGTCATTTGTGTGGCGGCGAATAACCCTTAAAAACAGGCGGTTTTTCAATGCGCGTGTTATAAAAATCCTTGACAATGTTGGGCTGTGTGATTATAGTATGTTCGCTTTCCGTGTAAACAAGGAAAGTGGAAAACACAGAAATCTGCACGTTTGACAGGTTTATAATCGCGGACATCCCGTTGAGATAAATCTGTGGGGCAGTTTTTGTGCAAGCAAAAAAAGAAGAACAAACAAAGAGATTTTGAATGCCAACAGTAAATCAACTGATTCGGAAACCTCGCAAAAAGGTTGTTGTGAAATCCACAGCACCTGACATGATGGAGGCCCCACAAAAGCGTGGTGTTTGCACACGTGTGTACACAACCACACCAAAGAAACCTAACTCGGCGCAGCGTAAGGTTGCACGTGTTAAACTGGCCAATGGTCGCGAAGTCACCGCATATATTCCTGGCGAAGGTCACAACCTGCAGGAACACAGCGTCGTTATGATTCGTGGCGGTCGTGTAAAGGACTTGCCTGGTGTTAAATATCACATTATCCGTGGTGTTTTGGATACCAAGGGCGTTGACAGCAGAAAGCAGGGCCGTTCCCTGTATGGTGCCAAGGCCGGCAAATAATTATAAGATAACCCATGCACATGACGCGGTCATGTGAGTAATCTGAACAAAAACAGATGAAGAAATAAAAGGAAAAGCAAAAATGTCAAGACGTAAAAGTGCAGCAAAACGCGAAATTCTGCCAGATTCAAAATATAACAATCTGGTTGTTGCAAAATGTATCAATGTAATTATGTGGGATGGCAAAAAGGAAGTTGCCGAAAACATCGTGTATGGTGCACTGGAAAAACTGAAAAAAGTTGCAAAAGACGGCGATGAATTGGCCGCATTTTTGGAAGCGGTTGATGCATTGAAACCATCAGTTGAGGTTAAAGGCCGTCGTGTTGGCGGTGCAACTTACCAGGTCCCGGTCGAGGTTCGTCCGGCACGTCAGCAGACATTGGCGTTGCGTTGGTTGGTGATGTTCGCACGTAAACGTGGCGAACGCGCAATGGAAGATCGCCTGTTCGGTGAATTGCGTGATGCATTGTCGGGCCAGGGTGGCGCGTTCAAGAAAAAGATTGATACACACAAAATGGCAGATGCGAACAAGGCGTTTGCGCACTTCCGTTGGTAATTGTATCAACACAAGAACAAATTGGGTTAAAACAAGAAATAAACAAGGAAAGAATCTATGTCAGTCGGAAAAACCGCACCATTACATATGTACCGCAATATCGGCATTATGGCCCATATTGACGCGGGTAAAACAACAACATCAGAACGTATTCTTTTCTATACAGGAAAAACATATAAAATCGGCGAAGTTCACGATGGTGGCGCGACGATGGACTGGATGGAACAGGAACAAGAACGTGGTATCACGATTACGTCTGCGGCAACAACATGCTTTTGGCGTGATCACCGTATCAATTTGATTGATACCCCGGGACACGTTGACTTTACAATGGAAGTGGAACGTTCGCTGCGCGTTTTGGACGGCGCGGTCGCAGTGTTTGAATCTGTGTCCGGTGTTCAGCCCCAGACAGAAACTGTATGGCGTCAGGCGGATCGTTACAATGTTCCACGTATTTGCTTTATCAATAAAATGGATCGTATCGGTGGAAACTTTTTCCGCTGTGTTGATATGATTCGTGAACGTTTGGGTGCAAATCCGTTGGTCATCAATTTCCCAATCGGCGCAGAATCTGATTTCCGTGGCGTTGTTGACGTCGTTGAAATGCGTGCTATTGTCTGGGAAGATGATTTGGGCAAGGACCCGCACATCAAAGAAATCCCAGAAGATTTGCGCGAAAAAGCCGAAGAATTGCACAACAAATTGATTGAAGAAGTTGTGACACTGGACGATGATATTATGGAAGCCTATATGGAAGGCAACAAACCAGATGTCGCCACAATCAAAAAGTTGATTCGCAAGGGAACAATCGCCCAGAACTTTAATCCGGTATTGTGCGGAACAGCGTTCAAGAACAAGGGTGTTCAGCCGTTGTTGGATGCAATCGTTGACTATCTGCCCAGCCCATTGGATGTCCCGGCAATCAAGGGAACCAAGATGGACCGTGAAACAGTCACCGAACGTCACCCAGATCCAAAAGAACCATTTGCCGCGTTGGCGTTCAAGGTTGCAAATGACCCGTTCGTTGGAAACTTGATGTTCATCCGTATCTATTCTGGTAAATTGACATCGGGCTCTTATATCTACAATTCTAACCGTGATAAACGTGAACGTGTTGGTCGTATGTTGTTGATGCATTCGAACCAGCGTGAAGAAATCAAGGAAGCGTCGGCTGGTGATATTATCACATTGGTTGGTATGAAAGAAACAATTACTGGTGATACACTGTGCGACGAAGCGAATCCGATTATCTTGGAAAATATTCACGTTCCAGAACCGGTTATCAGCATCGCGGTTGAGCCTAAGACCAAGGCTGACATTGAAAAGATGTCCCTGGGCTTGCAGGCATTGGCCAAGGAAGATCCGTCGTTCCGCGTGTCGGTTGACGAAGAATCTGGCCAGACAATTTTGGCCGGTGTTGGTGAATTGCACTTGGAAATTTTGGTTGATCGTCTGTTGCGCGAGTTTAAGGTTGATGTGAACGTTGGTGAACCACGTATTGCATACCGTGAAACATTCCGCAAACCGGTTACCGAAGAATACACCCACAAGAAACAGTCTGGTGGTTCGGGTCAGTATGCCCAGGTTAAAATTGAATTTGAACCGTTGGAACCGGGCAAAGGATACGAATTCGAAAACAAGATTGTCGGTGGTGCGATTCCAAAAGAATACATCCCGGGTGTTGAAAAGGGTTTAAAGATAGCCCAACAGACAGGTGTTCTGATTGGCTATCCGACAGTGGATTTCAAGGCTACATTGGTTGATGGTAAATATCACGAAGTTGACTCCAATGTATTGTGCTTTGAAATTGCGGCGCGTGCTTGCTTCCGCGAAGCTATGAAAAAAGCATCGCCAAAGTTGCTGGAACCGATTATGAAGCTTTCGGTCAATACACCGGAAGAATACGTCGGTGACATTATCGGTGACTTGAACAGCCGCCGCGGACAAATCAATGGTATTGAAACGCAGTTTGGTAACCAGCAGATTTCAGCCTATGTTCCGTTGGCAAATCTGTTCGGATATGTCAAGACCTTGCGTTCTTTGTCCCAGGGGCGTGCAAATCCGTATATGGAATTGTCGCACTATGACGAAGTGCCGCAGAACGTCGCAGATGAGGTTATCAAAAAGCTGACGAAGTAAAGAAAAAAAATAATAAAAAAAAGATTGTGATTTTTGATTTCTGGTTTATTATTGGGTTTGAAATCCAAAAAATCGGAAATCAAATTTCGAAATCGTTTTAACAAGCCAAAGCCTAAGGAGAAAAAACTATGGCAAAAGAAAAGTACGTAAGAACCAAACCGCATGTGAATGTTGGTACTATCGGTCACGTTGACCACGGTAAAACAACATTGACTGCTGCTATCGTTCATTACTATGGTGTCGGCGCCGATAAAGAAAAGGGCGTTGATAAAATCGATAACGCACCAGAAGAACGTGCACGTGGTATAACAATCAATACTGCACACGTTGAATATGAAACAGAACATCGCCACTATGCGCACGTTGACTGCCCGGGACACGCGGACTATGTTAAAAACATGATTACCGGTGCGGCCCAGATGGACGGTGCTATCTTGGTTGTTGCTGCAACTGATGGTCCAATGCCTCAGACACGTGAACACATCTTGTTGGCGCGTCAGGTTGGTATTCCAAAAATCGTTGTTTATTTGAACAAATGCGATTTGGCGAACGATCCTGAATTGTTGGAATTGGTCGAAATGGAAATCCGCGAACTGTTGTCCGCAAATGATTTCGACGGTGACAATGCACCAATCATCCGTGGTTCTGCTGTTTCCGCATTGGAAGGCAAAAACGACGGTTTGGGCAAAGAATCTATCGACGCGTTGTTAAAGGCGTTGGATGAATACATCCCACTGCCAGAACGTCCAGTTGATAAGCCGTTCTTGATGCCAATCGAAGACGTATTCTCGATCACAGGTCGTGGTACCGTTGTTACAGGCCGTATCGAATCCGGCACTGTCAAGGTTGGTGACGAATGCGAAATCGTTGGTTTGCGCCCGACACAGAAAACAACAGTTACTGGCGTAGAAATGTTCCGCAAGATGTTGGATCAGGGTGAAGCCGGTGATAACGTTGGTTTGCTGTTGCGTGGAACCAAGAAGGAAGATGTTGAACGTGGCCAGATTATCTGCAAACCAGGTTCCATCACACCACACACAGAATTTGAAGCCGAAGTTTATATCTTGACGAAAGAAGAAGGTGGACGTCACACAGCGTTCTTCAGCAACTATCGTCCTCAGTTCTACTTCAGCACAACAGACGTAACTGGTACAATCACATTGCCAGCAGACAAAGAAATGGTTCTGCCAGGCGATAACGTTCGTATCTCTGTGCAATTGATTGCACCTATTGCTATGAGCGAAGGCCGTCGCTTTGCTATCCGTGAAGGCGGACGCACAGTTGGCGCTGGTGTTGTATCTAAAATTGTTAAATAAGTAACAGGTCGCGGGTCGGTGTAACTGGATAAAATAACGCCAGTGATTACCGGCCCGGCTAAACATAAGGAAAACGAACAAATGGTACCTGCATCTAAAATTCGAATCAAATTGACAGCATTTGACCATCGCGTATTGATGGAATCTGTTGATGAAATCGTCAAAACAGCAAAGCGCACAGGCGCAGATGTCGTTGGACCCGTTCGCTTGCCGACATTGGTTCAGAAATTTACAGTCAACCGTTCGCCACACGTTGATAAAAAATCACGCGAACAGTTCGAAATCCGCAATCACAAGGCGGTCGTAGATATTGTGAATCCAACCCCTCAGACAGTTGATGCCTTGATGAAGTTGGATTTGGCATCTGGTGTTGATGTAAAAATTAAATTGTAAAATTGAAACGTTGTTAGCGTCGGTCCCCGGATTCTGAACGAGGGCAGCCGACCTACTGACAGAATAAAAGGCATAAAAAATGAAACGTAGCGGATTGATTACAACAAAAATAGGAATGACGCGTCTGTATGATGATGCCGGCGCAGCCCACCCAGTAACGGTTTTGTCTGTGGGTGATTGTGCTGTCATTGGAAATCGCACGCAAGAAAAGAACGGCTATGTCGCGAATATTTTGGGTATGCGCGAAGCCAAGGCAAAGCATGTTGCCAAACCCCAGGCAATTGCAGCAGAAAAGGCAGGGGTAAAGCCGTATCGCAAGGTTGTCGAATTCCGCGTATCGGATGACTGTGTTATCCCAGCGGGGACAGTTTTGTCTGCGTCTCATTTTGTTGCCGGTCAATTTGTCGATGTCCAAGCGACAAGCAAAGGTAAAGGCTTTCAGGGTGCAATGAAACGCCACAATTTTGGTGGTAAGGAAGCAACCCACGGTGTTTTAAAGGCGCATCGTTCATTGGGTGGTACTGGTATGCGTGAATGGCCAGGCCGCGTTCTGAAAGGTAAAAAGATGGCCGGTCAGATGGGTAATGAAACAGTTACTGTCCAGAATCTGAAAGTTTTCGGAACAGACGCGACTGAAAATCTGATTTTCGTCGAAGGCGCGGTTCCGGGTGCGAACGGCACATTCGTTCTGATTACCGATGCGGTAAAGAAAGAACAGAAAGATTTGCCAGTTCCGACTGTTGCAAATGTAACAGAAGCAGCGGCAGAAACAGAAACTGTTGCAGAATAACAATGGGTCAACAGCAAAGTAAGGTGAATTAAAATGCAAATAGACATTATAAATTTTGATGGCAAAGCGGTTGGCAAAGTTGAATTGGCCGACAGCATCTTTGGTTTGGACCCACGCGCAGACATTCTGCACCGGGTTGTTACCTGGCAGCGCGCGAACGCCCGTGCCGGCACACATGCGGTAAAGACCGTATCTGATGTCGAAGGCAGCGGCAAAAAAGCGTTCAAACAGAAGAAAACTGGTAATGCACGCCAGGGTGAAAAATACAATGTTCACATGCGTGGCGGTGGCGTTGTTCATGGACCGGTTGTCCGTGACCACTCTATCGATTTGCCAAAGAAAATCCGCAGCTTGGGTCTGAAGATGGCATTGTCATCCAAGGCAAAAGACGGCAGCTTGGTCGTTATCGATTCTGAAAAGTTGTCAGCGGCAAAGACTGGCGCATTTGCGAAACAGTTAAAGAAACTGGGTCTGGATTCAGTTCTGTTCGTTGGTGCGGACAAGTTGGACGAAAACTTCAAAAAATCTGCGGCTAACATCGCGAATGTTGATGCGTTGCCGACGATTGGTTTGAATGTTTTGGATATCTTGAAACATGAAAAATTGGTTTTGACGGCTGACGCGGTCAAAGCGGTAGAAGCAAGATTGGCATAAAATAAAAGGTCAATAAAATGGCAGAAAAGAAAGTTGAAAAGAAAATCGTTGCGACCGCCGGTATTTATGATATACTGCGTCGTCCGATAATCTCGGAAAAGACTGCAAAGTTGTCCGAGAGCAATGGTATTGCGTTCGAAGTTGCAGCGGACGCCACAAAAGAAGATGTGGCCCGTGCAATTCAGGCGATTTACAATGTAAAACCGACCAAGGTGAACATTGTTGTTGCCAAGGGCAAGGTTAAATCCTTCCGTGGTCGCAGCAGCGGCACACAACGCACTGTAAAGAAGGCATATGTGTCTTTGCCAGCCGATGCAAAATTGGATTTGGCGGCAAACGCATAAGTAAAAATCGTCTGGGCAGAGAATCCGGAATCTCTGGACGTTAGTGCCCAGACAGGAAACATAAGGTAAGAAAAAATGGCATTAAAGCATTACAAGCCGATGACCCCGGGAACCCGTGGCTTGACCCAGGTTGACCGCAGCGAATTGCATCGCGGCGCGCCGGAAAAGGCATTGACAGTCGGCTTAAAATCCAAGGGTGGTCGTAACAATTTTGGTCATGTGACCGTTATGCACCAGGGTGGTGGTCACAAACGTAAATATCGTTTGATTGACTTTGATCGTAAAAAGACAGGCGTTCCTGCGACAGTTATTCGTTTGGAATACGACCCGAACCGCACTGCGTTTATCGCATTGATTGAATACAAAGATGGCGTGCGTTCATACATTTTGGCACCACGTGATTTAAAGGCTGGGGATGTTGTTATCTCGGGCACACGTGAAGATATCAAGCCGGGTAATGCGATGCCGTTAAAGAATATGCCAATCGGAACGATTGTGCACAACGTTGAACTGAAACCGGGTGCTGGCGGTCAATTGGCGCGCAGCGCTGGTTGCTATGCTCAGTTGATGGGTAAGGACGGCGTTTATGCACAGATTAAAATGAACAGCGGTGAATTGCGCAAGGTTCATTCCGATTGTATGGCCACAGTTGGCAGCGTTTCCAACCCGGATCAACGCAATGTCAATTTGGGCAAGGCCGGTCGCGCACGTTGGTTGGGTATCCGCCCATCTGTCCGCGGTATGGCGATGAACCCGAACGATCACCCGATGGGTGGTGGTAATGGTCATTCCAAGGGCCACGAACCTGTGTCGCGTACTGGTATTCCAGCCAAGGGATATCGCACTCGCAGCAACAAACGTACTGCAAAGATGATTATCCGCAGCAGACATTTGGCAAAGAAGAAATAATAAATAGCCCTGCATCTATATGGTGCAGGGGAATACAGAAAAACGGAGTAATTGATGTCTCGTTCAGTTTGGAAAGGTCCGTATGTTCACCCATCTGTCTTGAAAAAGACCGCTGTGGCGAATGAAAAAGATGACCGTAAACCAATTAAAACTTGGTCACGTGGCAGCACAATTGTGCCGCCGATGGTTGGGCTGACTTTTGAAGTTCACAATGGTAACAAATTTATCCCTGTGTCGATTGTCGAAGATATGATTGGACACAAATTGGGTGAATTTGCGCCGACACGTACGTTCAAGGGTCACGCGGCGAATAAAAAGGCCGCTGCCAAGAAATAATGATTTCTATATGGAATCTGCAAGAATATAAGGTAAGTAGTTATGACAACGACAAGATATGGAATCAAAGATAATCAGGTTCGCGCGTTCAATAAAATGATTCGCGTCAGCCACCAGAAATTGAATCTGGTTTGCGACACCGTCCGCGGTTTGCCGGTCGATCGCGCAATTGATGTCTTGAAATTTTCTAAAAAACGCGTATCTGGCGAAGTCTTGAAGACTTTGATGTCCGCAATTGCAAACGCAGAACACAACAAAAATCTGTCGGCAGACACACTGTTTGTCAAAGAAATTTGGTGTGGCAAGGCGTTGACAATGAAACGCATCATGGCCGGTCCACGCGGCAGTGCACGTCCAATTTTGAAACCATTTTCTAATTTGACAATCGTTTTGGAATCTGGCGCGGCGCCAACAAAGAAAACAGCAGAAAAAACTGCGAAAAAGGCAAAATAGTAAAACCGTGGCACGTGGTATGGGGCAGCCCTGAATAAAATCTATATGGTTTCAAGAACATGTGCCATAAACGTAAGGAAAAAGTAAGATGGGACAGAAAGTATCACCAATCTCATTGCGCGAATTTATCAATAAAATTACTGATTCGCGTTGGATAGCGGGCAAAAAGGACTATGCGAACCTGTTGGCCGAAGATATCAAAATTCGCAAATTTATCGAAAAGAAATTAAAGAAAGCCGGTCTGGCCAAGGTTGTTATTGAACGCTTTGCTAAGAAAGTTGTCGTGACAATTCACACATCACGTCCGGGTATGATTATCGGTAAAAATGGTGCCGACATCGAAGCACTGCGTAACGATATCAAAAAATTGGTTAAAAATGACCAGGTCGTTGTGAACATCTATGAAGTTCGCCGCCCAGATTTGAACGCCCAGTTGGTTGCACAGAACATTGCCCAGCAGATTGAAGGCCGTGTTTCGTTCAAACGTGCAATGAAAAAGGCGGTTCAAAATGCACAGAAAGCAGGTGCCCAGGGTATCAAAGTGATGTGCAGTGGTCGTCTGAACGGTGCAGAAATTGCCCGCAGCGAACAAATCCGCGAAGGTCGTATTCCTTTGCATACATTGCGTGCTGACATTGACTATGCGTCAATTCAGGCGAAAACAACCTATGGCGTTATCGGTGTAAAGGTTTGGATTTACACAGGTGACGTTGTGAACAAGGAAAAGCTGGCTTCTGAAATGGCACGCCCAACTGAATATGCCGGCAGCAGCGAAAAGAGAAACAAGTAATTTTTGCCGGCATCTATATGGTGCCGGGGAAACCAAAAATTAGCAAAGCAATAAAAGGTAGTTTATTATGTTGATGCCAAATAAAACAAAGTTTCGCAAACAGCACAAAGGCCGTATTCACGGCGTCGCCAAAGGCGGCAGCGAACTGGCATTTGGTTCGTTTGGACTGAAAGCCATGACACCAGAACGCGTGACCGCGCGTCAAATCGAAGCGGCACGTCGCGCAATCACACGTCATATGAAACGTATGGGTAAATTGTGGATTCGTATTTTCCCTGATGTTCCAGTGACCAAGAAACCAGCCGAAGTCCGTATGGGTAAAGGTAAGGGTGCGGTTGAATACTGGATTTGCCGTGTAAAACCAGGTCGTATCATGTTCGAAATTGACGGTGTTAAACCTGAAATCGCATACGAGGCGTTTGCACTGGCCGCGGCAAAGTTGCCGGTAAAAACCAAAATTGTTGAACGCAAAGCTAACTAATTTAAACAGAAAAGGTTTATAAAATGGCAGAAAAGAAAGTTGCAAAAGAATCTTTGACAGTCGAAGCTTTGCAGAGCAAACTGGCTGATTTAAAGAAAGAGCAAATGAACCAGCGTTTCCAACACGCGGCGGGTCAGTTGCCAAAATCGCATGTCATTCGTCAGACCCGTCGTGAAATCGCGCGTGTCAAGACCAAGTTGAATGCGGACAAAAAATAAAAAATTGTCGATTTTTGTTGAGATTTCTAAAAAATTAGTTATCATACACCGAAATCGGTAAGATAAACCCAAGGAATCAGTTGCTGTTTTGCGCGTTTTAGTGTAAAATAAATGCCGCAAAACAAGCACTGGCAAATGTATAAGGACACAAGTTATGCCAAGACGTATACTGCAGGGAACAGTTAAAAGTACAGCGAACGACAAAACTGTCGTCGTCGAAGTGGAACGTCGTTTCCGTCACCCGCTGTATGGCAAGTTCGTAAAGCAGAACAAAAAGTATAAGGCGCACGATGAAAACAACGAATACAAGGTTGGTGACATCGTTGCAATCGAAGAACATCGTCCAATCTCCAAGACAAAATCTTGGGTGGTCAAGGGACGCGTTGGCGTTTCCAAGGACGAATCAGTCGAGGTCGCAGACTAAGACTGGCCTGGACAGGGTCTTTGAGGTCGGTGTTGCGCACGCAACATGCGGACAGTCGGGCCCTATAACAAAGCGGCGGGGGATTGCCCCGCGCGCAGGACAAGGAAAAAAGTTATGATTCAGAATGAAACAGTTATGACAGTCGCTGATAACTCTGGTGCGCGTAAAGCAATGTGCATCAAGGTTTTGGGCGGTTCACACCGTCGCTATGCGACAGTTGGCGATAAAATTGTCGTCGCCATCAAAGAAGCGATTCCACGTGGCAAGGTCCAGAAAGGTACCGTGCAGCGTGCAATCATCGTTCGCACAAAATTCCCGGTAAAACGTCCGGACGGATCCATTATCCGCTTTGACGATAACGCGGTTGTTTTGATAAACAAAAACAATTTTGAACCGATTGGCACACGTATCTTTGGGCCAATTGCACGTGAAGTTCGCCGCAAATACGATGTTCAGAAAATCGTATCTCTGGCACCGGAAGTTATATAGTCTGAAATAAAGGGTTATAAAGATGAAAATCAAAAAAGGCGACGAAGTCGTAGTTATTTCGGGAAAGTACAAGGGTGTCAAAGGCAAAGTGCTGGAAGCGCGCCCAACAGAATCCCGCGTTGTGGTCGAAGGTGTCAACCGCCACAAATGGCATGTCAAACCAACCCAGGACCAGCCGGGTCACATCGTTGATCGCGAAGCACCGGTTCATGTTTCCAACGTTGCGTTGGTTGACCCAAAGACGAAAAAAGCAACCCGCGTCGGATACAAAATGTCTGGCGACAAAAAAGTTCGTGTTGCTAAGAAGTCTGGCACAGAATTATAAGAATAATCGGTTCCCGCTGTTACGGGAACGTAAAGTGTAAGGATAAAAAAAATGCAAAGCAGATTGCGTGAAATTTATGAAAAAGAAATTGTACCTGAATTGGTTAAAGAATTCGGATACACAAATGCGTTCGCAGTGCCAAAATTGTCCAAAATCGTTTTGAACATGGGTGTTGGCGAAGCAGTCAGCGATAAAAAGAAATTGGATTCTGCCGCGGCAGATTTGACCGCGATTGCAGCCCAGAAATCTGTTATCACACATGCAAAAAAATCTATCGCGACGTATCGTCTGCGCGAAGGCCAGCCTATTGGGACCAAGGTCACACTGCGTGGTAAAAGAATGTACGATTTCTTGGATAAACTGATTACGGTTGCATTGCCGCGTGTCAAGGACTTTCGTGGTTTGTCAAAATCTAAATTTGATGGTCGTGGCAACTATGCGTTCGGTATCAAAGAACACTTGATTTTCCCGGAAATCTCTGTGGACAAGATTGACGCAATTCGCGGAATGGACATCGTCATCGCGACAACAGCGAAAACTGACGACGAAGCACGTGCGTTGCTGACGAAAATCGGCTTGCCGTTGGTTTTGAAATAATTATAAAAGGGTATAAACATGGCTAAATTAGCGTTGATAAATAAACAGAAAAAACGTGAAAAGATGGTCGCCCAGTATGCTAAAAAGCGCGAAGCGATTAAAGCGAAAATGTCTGTGAATGCAACACCTGATGAACGTATGGATGCAATGAAGAAATTGGCAAAATTGCCACGCAATGCAAATCCAACACGTTTACACAATCGTTGCTCGGTTACTGGTCGTGCACGCGGGTTCTCTCGCTTGTTCGGTCTGTGTCGTCAGCAGTTGCGCACCATGGCGTCCGAAGGGAAATTGCCAGGCGTTCGCAAGTCCAGCTGGTAAACAAAAAACAACCCAGTTGTGGACAATGCAGCTGGGGTTAAACAAAAGTGCATGGGGCAGGGTGCCCTGTGTAACGAAGGAGTAAAAGATGTCATTATCACACCCAATCGGAGATATGTTGACCCGCATTCGCAATGGTCAGAATGCTGGTAAAGAAACAATCACCGTTCCAAACAGCAAACTGCGTGCCGCAGTTTTGGCCGTCTTGAAAGACGAAGGCTTTATCACAGATTTCCACAAAGAACAGATTGACGAACATCGCGCCAATTTGGTTGTCGAACTGAAATATGTCGGCGGCAATGGTGCAATCCAGGAAATTTCCGTCGTATCTAAACCAGGTCGCCGTGTTTATTCCGGCTGTGCCAAAATGCCAAAGGTTATGGGCGGACTGGGTATCGCAATCGTTTCCACACCAAATGGCGTTATGACAGATCACAAGGCGCGTCTGATGAACGTTGGTGGCGAAGTGCTGTGCAAGGTTATCTAATAGAAGTAAGGATGAAGTTATGTCTCGTGCAGGAAAATATCCAGTAAAATTGAAAGACGGCACGTCAGCGGCGATTGTTGGTGACGTTCTGGTTGTCAAGGGCCCCAAGGGTGAAATTAAATTGCCGTTGGATACAAAACATGCCGGCTTGGTTCATGTCGCAATCGAAGATGGACACGTTGTTGTCACACCAAAAGATGCCGAAGACAAAATCTCGCGCGCGATGTGGGGCACAATGGCCCGTAACGTTCGCAGTGCGGTCGAAGGTGTATCCGAAGGCTTTACCAAGGCTATGTATATGAAGGGCGTTGGTTACAAGGCATCTGTTTCTGGTAACAAATTGGTTTTGGTCGCGGGTTATTCTCATGACGTTGTTATGGAAATTCCGGCTGGCTTGACCGTTGTTATGGGCGAAACACCGACAGAATTTTCTATCAATGGTATTGATAAATGTTTGGTCGGCCAATTTGCAGACAAGGTTCACAAGGTTCGCAAGGCTGATCCATACAAGGGCAAAGGTATCTTCTATAAGGGCGAAGTAATCCGCCGCAAAGAAGGTAAAAAGAAATAATAAATAAACGCTAATCTCCGCTGTTACGGGGATTGAAAAAAAGGAAACAAAATGTTGAAACATTTGTCTAGTGAAGAAAGACGCACATTGGCAAATCGTGGTGCGTTGAAAAGAAAAAATCCTGGCAAGATTCGTCTGTCGGTTTTCCGTTCGGGTCGTCACATTGAAATCCAGGCAATTGATGATGTTCGTGGTCACACAGTATGTGCGGCATCATCCAAAGAAAAAGATTTCCAGGGCAAAGGCTGGAATGTCGCTGGTGCAGAACTGGTTGGCAAGGCATTTGCAGCGCGTGCTGTGGCGGCGGGCATTGCCGACAATTGTTACTTTGACCGTGGCGGTTATCGCTATCACGGCCGTGTAAAGGCACTGTGTGAAGCAATCCGCGCAGGCGGCGTAAGAATCTAATGGAATATACGGAGTAATAAGATGGCACGTTTTGATGATAAAAAATTGCAAACGGATAACCTGGTCGATAAACTGGTTTCCATCAACCGCGTATCCAAAACCGTAAAGGGCGGCCGCAACATGTCGTTCTCGGCATTGGTTGTGGTTGGTGACAAGGCTGGTCGTGTTGGCTTTGGCAAGGGCAAGGCATTGGAAGTTCAGTCTGCGGTGCAGAAAGCAACCAAGGCAGCCAAGGCGAAAATGATTCGCGTTCCGCTGAAAGAAGGTCGCACATTGCACCACGATTCCAGCGCGAAATATGGCGCCAGCAAACTGGTTGTGCGCAGTGCTGTTCCTGGTACTGGTATCATTGCCGGTGGTGCGTTGCGTGCGGTGTTTGAATGCTTGGGCGTTCAGGACGTCGTTGTGAAATCCCAGGGTTCTAACAATCCAAACAACATGATTCGCGCTGCGTTCTTGGCGTTCTCGAAGATGAATTCGCCCAAGACAGTGGCCGCGCGTCGTGGCAAAACAGTTGCAGAAATCATTGCTGGCCGTGATGGCAAGAAAATTGATGATGCAGTATGTGAATGTGCAACCGAAGATAAATAATCTGGGCACTGAAAACAACGGAGAATAATTATGGCTAAAATAACTGTAAAGCAAGTTAAAAGCATTGTTGGTCGCCCGGAATCTCAGCGCAAGGTTGTTGCCGCATTGGGATTGGGTCGCATTGGCAAGACCAAAGAATTGGGTGACACACCGGCCGTTCGCGGCATGGTGGCCAAGGTTTCCCATCTGGTCGAAATTGTTGAAAAATAATAAATGAAAAACCGAGTATGCGGACACCACTTGTCCGCATGCGAAAAAAGACTATATATTGGTCATAGGATAAAAGGAAAAAATTATGAAACTGAATGCATTGATGGATAACTTTGGTGCCCGCAGCGATACAAAACGCGTTGGTCGTGGTATGGGATCTGGTTATGGTAAAACATCTGGCCGTGGTAACAAGGGTCAGAAATCCCGCAGCGGTTCCCGCAAGCAGGCAACATTCCAGGGTGGTCAGATGCCGATCTTGCGTCGTTTCCCGAAATTCGGATTTAACAATCCGTTTGCCAAGGAATACGTCACAATCAATCTGGGCGATATTGAAAAGTTTATTGCGTCTGGCAAGATTGATGCAAAATCGCCAATCACAATTGATTCTTTGCTGGCGGCAAAAATCATCAACCGCAAAATGTCTGGGTTAAAGGTTTTGGCCAAGGGCGAAATCAAATCGTCTGTGAACGTTATTGCCGACAAATGGTCCAAGGCGGCCGAAGCGGCAATCGTCAAAGCAGGTGGCACAATTAAAAATAAATAATTGCATCTCGCATCCCGGGAAACCGGGATGCCTTATCTGATTACAAGAGCAGCGCATGAAATTCTTGAATAATTTTTTTGGAAACCTGTCTGATTTGCAAAAGCGCATTTTGTTCACATTGGGTGCGCTGATTGTTTATCGTATTGGTTCGTTTATACCGTTGCCGGGGGTAAATGCATCGGCGGTGTTGCATTTGTTCTCGGGCGAGGGCAGTGGTATGATGGGCATGTTTGATATGTTCTCGGGCGGGTCGCTGTCGCGTATGTCCGTGTTGGCGTTGAACATATTCCCATATATTTCTGCGTCGATTGTATTGCAATTGTTGACTGCAACCAGCAAATCACTTAGTGAACTGCGCAAGGAAGGCGAATCCGGCCGCGTTAAAATCAACCAATACACACGTTATCTGGCGGTGTTTTTGGCCGTGGTCCAGGGTTGGGCCGTCGTGCGTGGTTTGGAAATCATGGCACCGGTAAATGGTGTTGCGGCGGTTGTGAACCCTGGTTTCGCATTTGAATTGTCGGCCATTATCGCATTGGTTGGTGGCACGGTGTTCGTTATGTGGTTGGCGGAACAGATTACCGCACGTGGCGTCGGCCAGGGTGCATCGCTGTTGATTTTCGCCGGCATCATTGCCGAGGTTCCAGGTGGTATCGCCAAGATATTCTCGCTGGGGTCGGTTGGCCAGATGTCGCCAGCAATGATTATGTTGGTCGTTGCGTTCGTGATTGGTATCATCGCGTTGATTGCGTTCTTTGAACAGGCCCAGCGTCGTATCCAGATTCTGTATCCGCGCCAGGTGATGGCAAACGGTGTTACAAACACTAATGCGTCGTACCTGCCGATAAAGGTGAATATGTCTGGCGTTATGGGACCGGTTTTCGCAGCCAGTATCATGATGCTGCCGGCGTTCGTTCAACGCTTTGTCCAGAGCGAGAACTTGATTGTTCAAAATATCATGGCGTTCTTTACGTATGGTGCGTGGTCTTATATTATCTTGTACACGATATTGATTGCGTTCTTTGCGTATTTCCAGACCGCGGTGATATTTAATTCCGAAGAAACCAGCACAAATCTGAAAAATGCGGGCGGTTATATCCCGGGCGTACGTCCAGGCGAACAGACCGTGCATTATTTGGATTCGGTTGTGTCGCGCACAACGGCGATTGGTGTTATGTATCTGATTGTTGTTTGCGTGGTGCCAATTATTTTGAACACGCATTTTGGTATGCCACTGATGATTGGTGGAACCAGTGTTCTGATTGTGGCGGGCGTTGTTCTGGATACAATGAACCAGGTGCAATCGTATTTGGTTGCAAACAAATATCGCAGCGTCATTAAATCGGCGCAAAAGAAGGGCCGTTTCCGTTAAAGACGGGGGCGCACCCAAAACAAAGATTTGACTTTTGCCACGTTTTGTATAAAATTATGCGGCAAAATAAAATACTCTGATAATCTGACGGCAGGTTACCAGGGGACAGCAGAGCGGGGCGTGTGGTGACACACAAACCATGGTAATAATAAAAAGGAAAATAGAAAATGGCACGTATAGCAGGTGTTAACATCCCGACAGAAAAGCGTATTGAAATTGCGCTGCGCTATATCCACGGTATTGGGCCGGCCAAATCTGCCCAGATTTGCAAGGCACTGAAACTGAAAGATGGTCTGCGCGCGAAAGACTTGACTGACGAAGATGTTGTTAAAATTTCAAGTTACATTGAACAGAACTTCAAGGTAGAAGGTGATGTCCGCCGCGAAGTTGCAATGAACATCAAACGTTTACAGGACTTAAAGGCATATCGTGGCATCCGCCATCGTAATCGTCTGCCGGTCCGTGGTCAGCGCACCCAGACAAACGCACGTACCCGCAAGGGCAAGCGCGTGGTTGTTGCAGGTTCCGCAACCAAGGGTAAATAAAATTTAATCTAATGCCTCGTCTGCTTGATGTTGGCGCGCTCGTGTAGCATTTGTACACTTCGCTTACCAACATCGGCGCATCCAAAGCATTATCTTAAATTTTTCAATAAGGTAGAGAATAACACGACAGTTATTTGAAGACATCTAACAAAGGTAAAAAATAATGGCAGTAACAAAAGCTAAAAAGAAAGTAGTAAAGAAAGTATCGCACGGCATTGCACACGTCGTTGCGACAAATAATAACACACGTATCACAATCACAGACCAGTCTGGTGCTGTGCTGACATGGGCGACCGCCGGTGCGAATAATTTCAAGGGCGCAAAAAAGTCCACACCGTATGCAGCGACCGTCGTCGCAGACGCAGTTGGCAAGAAAGTTGCCGAAATGGGCATGAAGACAGTTGACGTTCTGATGCGTGGCATTGGCCAGGGTCGTGAATCTGCTGTTCGCGGTTTGGCAAATGCGGGCTTGGTTGTTCAGTCCATTACCGACACAACGCGCATTCCACATAATGGTTGCCGTCCAAAGAAAGTGCGCCGCGTGTAAATTAAATATAATAGCACATCAAAACCGTCCCGTTGGGACGGTTTTTATTTAGAGGGCAATGCGCAGAGAGCAATGAAGCGCGCCGTTGGCGCGCTTGTTTTTTACCGTCGCAGCCTAAGTTCCCCGTAAATAAAAAGCCCGCCATCGGCGGACACAAACATTGCTCTCTAAAGTCTGGACTCTAAAAAACGGGGCGCGGCCCCGTTTTTTAATATTCAATCACACGGCGGGTGGTGTGCGTGCCGGTGGGGATATATTGCACAACCGGCTGGTATTCCTGGTAGTGATCTATAACCTCGGTATACTGTTTAACGCGGATTGGGCGCAGAGCAGGTGCGTTATTGCATTTGCCCGCGCGCGATGCCAGGTCAATTGATGACTTTACGCGACAAGGTGCGGCAACGCGTGCCGGTTTTTGCACGGTAACATAGGCGTCGTCTGTATATTCAACCGTGTTTATCTGAATTGATTCATATGTTGTTTCGGTTGTCGTTTCGCGGCATGGGCATGCGTCTGCGCCGAATGTCGCCAGTGCCATGAACGCACCACAGATTGCAATTTTATTCATGTTTAAATTCCTTGGTTTTTGTTGATTATACCATAGGACAATAAATCGCGGTTGTCAACTTTTTTAGTCCGCGGTCCCAATGGTAAAAATATTTGAAAATCCAATATTTATTTGACTTTTAATGGCCCGGGGTATAGAATACGCACGCGCGAAAGAAATTTTGCGCAACCGAACGGTGAAAATAATAAACTAAGCCCAAAGGAAAAACAATATGATTGAAAAGAACTGGATGACCCTGATAAAGCCGAAAAAGCTGAATATCACGGTCGACGAACATAACCCAAATTTGGCAAAACTGGTCGCAGAACCATTGGAAAAAGGATTTGGACTGACATTGGGCACGGCGTTGCGTCGCGTGCTGTTGTCGTCGTTGCAGGGTTGCGCCCCAATCTATATCAAGATTGACGGTGTGCAGCACGAATTTTCCAGCCTGCAGGGTGTTCGCGAAGATATCACAGACATCATCTTGAACCTGAAAGGTGTTTATTTCAAAGCATTGACCGAAGGTCAACACAAGGCAACCTTGAAAGTCAAGGGGCCGGCCGTTGTGACCGCGGGCATGATTGAAACATCTGGCAGTGTCGAGGTTATGAACAAAGACGCGGAAATCTGCACACTGGATAAGAACGCGAATTTGGATATGGAAATCACATTGGCAACCGGCCGCGGTTATGTGCCGGCGTCTGCACATGCAGATGGTCTGCCACTGGGTGTGATTCCGGTTGATTCAATTTTCTCGCCAATTTTGAATGTTGCGACGGCTGTATCGGAAACCCGTGTTGGCCAGTCGACAGACTATGACAAATTGGAAATGACAGTCAAAACCAACGGTTCTGTTTCGCCCGAAGATGCAATCGCATTTGCCGCGCGTATTCTGACAGATCAATTGGTTGTCTTTATCAATTTCGAAGATCCGGCACAAATCAACGCCCCGGCCGAAGAAGAAAAGGCCAAGGACGCATTGCCGTTTGATCCGAAATTGTTAAAGCATGTTGATGAATTGGAATTGTCTGTTCGTGCAAACAATTGCTTGAAGAACGACAAAATCAATTGGCTGGGCGAATTGGTCCAAAAGACCGAAGCTGACATGTTAAAGACCCCGAACTTTGGCCGCAAGTCCTTGAACGAAATCAAGGTTCAATTGGAAGCCATGGGTCTGGGCCTGGGGATGGAAGTACCGGGTTGGCCACCAGAAAATATTGCGGAGTTGGCCAAGAAGTACGAAGATCCGTATAAATAAATTCTGTGGACTCTTGTCGCGATTGCCGGTTCTTATGTAGGTCGACTACACTGCGAACCGTCAATCGCTTCCAATAATCTCACATAATTTATTTTCCAGATATGCTAGGAGATTTGTTATTTTCTCTTGGCACAAATCCCACGCTGCTGGTGTGAATCAGGGTGTGGCGTCTCAATGAAATCCCCGGGGTGCCGGGGCAGAAACAAAAATAAAGGAGTAATCTGATGAGACACGCAAAAGCAGGTCGCACATTTAACCGCGACACAAACGCACGCAAAGCACTGATGGTTGGCTTGGCGAAAAACTTGATTGAAAAAGAACAAATCAAAACAACATTGCCCAAGGCAAAAGATTTGCGCAGCGTTGTTGAAAAACTGATTACTCGCGCCAAGGTTGACACAGTTGCCAATCGTCGTTTGACAGCGTCTGAACTGGGTAACAGTTCGGCGGCCACCGTGAAAAAATTGTTCACGGTTTTGGGCCCGCGCTATGCCAAACGTCCGGGTGGTTATACCCGCGTATTAAAGGCCGGTTTCCGTTATGGTGATGCCGCGCCAATGGCGATTATCGAATTGGTTGACCGCGATGTAAATGCGAAAAAGGTTGTGAAGCCTGCCGCCACAGACGAAGCCGCTGCCCAGGCACCGGCCGCTAAAAAGGAAAAGGCAGACGCGCCAGCGACAGATGCCAAGGAAGCCGCAAAAGCAACCAAGGCTGCGCCAAAGGCACGCCGCACAACCAGCAAATAAGATTATGTAGTGCGTAATTTTATTTCACAAACAAAACAACCGCCCAATCGGGCGGTTGTTTTTATGGCGCGTTGATTTATCGGGTGCGCTGGAATATATGCATGCGGTCAAAACAGGTTTTGCGCTCTGTCTTTTCATGCTGTAATACTTCGCCTGTTTTTAATTCGATTTTGAAATTATCATAACTGACGTTTGACGATTGCGGCATTGAAATAATGCGGCCGCCAAGCATCAGGCATTTGGTCAGGCGCGCCAAGATATCAATCTGGTCGCGTCGTTCATAACCGTAATCAAATATGTTTGATATGTCGATTAAATCGTATTTTTTTATTGTGCGCAGGTTTAATTCCATGATGTCACAGTTAAAGAATTCAAACGGCCCGCGGATAATTTGTTGCAGGTGTTTGTATTCGTCGTCTGTGAATTGATTTTGCGGATATGCGTCGACCGATGCGCCACGACTGAAATTGATGGCCCCAATGCGGCTGCGCATTAAATCAATTGTTTGCGGGCGCAGGCGCGGTATCACAGGGTCCATACTGACCATATTCAGCGCATTCGTGCTGTAACGTAATTCGCGCAATAATTGATAGTATTCGTCGCGTGGCATAACCGGGATTGCGGCGGTCTTGATTTCTTGGATCATGCCGGCGCATTTTGTGATGTCGTATGTGTCAACGGTTTTTGCCCCGCCCAGGCGGTATGTCAGGGCCTGGTCGCCACTGCCGGCGACGGTCAAGACGTGTTGCGCGCCCTGGGTTATTTTTCGTGCCCAACGCCAGTCTTCGTTTGTAATCGTGTATGCGGGAATATAGAATTTTTCCATAACTGTGGTTCCTTGGTATTTATGTTTTATATGTAGCACAAAACATAAAATTGTCAAGCGATGCATAGGAATAAGTAAAAAAGATGTTTTTTTATGGCGGGTTTTGTGATAAGATTAGACGGTAGGGAGAGGTTCAAAGGATTCAGAATATGAAAAAGTTTGCAATTTTTTCAATGTTGGTTGCCGGTTTCTTTACCGCGGCAAATGCCGCCGCCCCGGTTCAGCGTCGTGGTCAAAATGCTGCAAATTCCGGTGCGTCTGGCGCATCGACCGCGCGCAGTGCAACCACATCGCCGCGTGGTGTGACCACGTCATCGGGCGCGTCGGCCGCGCGCAGCGCGACATCGGGTCGCACGACCGTATCGCGCAGTGCAACAACCCAGCCCACAACCCAGGGCGTCGTTGCGCGTGCCGGCACCACACAGAAAGTTATCGGCGCCGGGACCAAGGTCGCGTCGGCCGCCAAAAACATTGTCGTCAGCGAGGCGTGTCAGCAGAAATACGACGGTTGTATGGATTCATTCTGTATGATTGATAACGCCAGTGGCGGTCGTTGCCTGTGCAGTGACCGAAACGCCGAATTGGATTCTGTCCTGGCCGAGATAGAGAAGTTAGACCAGCAATCATATCAAATGGCAACCACCGGCGTTGAACGCATTGAAATGGGTGCCGATGCCGACGCGGCAATGGCGACAGCAAATGCGGTGGCGGCCGACCTGCGCAAGGATGACGAAGCAAAAAGTGCGCGCCAGTCGCTGGATTTAACGATGTGGAATTCAACGGTTGATTTTGATGGCGATGATGACGTGTGGGCAGATGAGAGCACTAATGTGATAGAGGGTAAAACCGGTGACGCATTGTATCGCGTGTCGCACCAGATTTGCGTGGCACAAATCCCAGAATGCGCCGGTGAAATGTCCATGTTGCAAATGATGTATTCCCAGCGGATAAAGTCTGATTGCGCCGCGTATGAGAACAGTTTAAAGCAACAGAAAAACGCCAGTGCAAATAAATTGTCGGCCGCGGAAAAGGCTCTGCGCGAGGCGGCGTTGGAACAATATCGCACGGCAAACAAATATGATCTGGGGCAATGCACGGTTGAATTTAAAAACTGTATGATTTCGACGGGCGGCTGTGGCGATGATTTTTCGAAATGCGCATCGGTTGTGGCATCTGATAACACCAACGTCAGAAAAAGCCGTCGCAGCAAAAACACAACATATGCAATTACCGGTGCGACAACGACGATTGAAATTTCAACATCAACGTATGACACGCTGGTTGCAAAGAAGCCCTTGTGTGAAAACGTAACTAAACAGTGTGTAGCGGTTGCTGACCAGGTGTGGGATACTTTTTTGCGCGAGGTTGCTCCTCAAATCAAATCTGCTGAACTTATTGCAGAAGACAATGCAAGACAATCTTGTATATCCTCTATCTCTTCTTGTTTCCAAAAGGCTTGTAAAGACACCATGGATCCTAATGATCCCGATGGCTCTTATGACATGTGTTTGACCCGGCCGGAAACCATGCTCAATCTGTGCAAGATTCCGCTGAACGCATGTGGTATTGATGCTTCTTCTGCCGCCAAGGCTGCAGAGTCACAGATTTGGGATTTCGTGGTCGCCAGATTGGCGTCTATGCGTGTCGATTCCTGCACCAAGGAAGTCAAGTCTTGTCTGCAGTCTGATGACCGTTGTGGCAAGGATTATGCTCAATGTGTAGGGCTGGAT
>CAKQSE010000003.1 GCA_934272785.1 uncultured Alphaproteobacteria bacterium | reverse complement strand
TAAACGGTGGTTTATTTTCGGCATAAAAAGCGAGGTCATAATGAGACTTTTTTCTTTGATTTTAGGACTTTTTTTTATGCTGCCAAATGTAGCAATGGCCGCGTGCGGCACAGCATATATGTCATTACAAGGAAACCAAGATCCAGATGACGATGAGTTTATCTATCAATACCATAGCGTATTTAACAAAGCTCAAAACGAATATGACGCAGGAAATAAAGATTTTTCTCTGCCCGGCAAGGTATGGGAATGCGACGAAGAACAGGGTTGCACGGACAAAAGCTGGATTATTATGTCCAAAAATCATACATGGGAGGGTAACCACTACAATTATCCCCAGGCTTATGTTTGCAGTACGAGCCCCGATAAATGGAGACAAAAATCTCTACTTGATTGTTACAAAGAATGGAGTGGTAAAACAACCCCAGCTGCAGGCTGGCTAAAAACAACCCCCGGTGGAAATGGACTGGATTTACACCCAGATGGCACGTATTACATATATGGTAGCAGCGGGGACGGGACGACAGCAGAAATATGTGTCTTAGAGGCCGATATAGTGGCATGCTTGGCTGATACATATGGCTTCTGGAACGGTTCTGTCTGTCAATGCGCTAACGCTGACAAAGTATTGCGTTCGTGGAATTCCAAGACCAAAAAGTGCGAAGAGATGTCTGGCAGCACGAACTCCGGGAAATCCAAATGTCAAAAAGGCGACGAGACATATGCTAATGTTGGCCAAGAGTTTAATATTGAATGCGATAGTTCTTTGTATACGGTGTCAGGACCGTTGGATTCGACTGACAATCTGAAAAGCGTACGCAACAGCTGCATAGGCAAGTGCACGACAAATGGTTGGGATATAACAATCAAAGAAAAGGAGTGTGCTGATACATATACAAGGAATAGCACACACAAAGCATGTGTAAAAAAATCTAGCGGCGGATCTGGTGGTGGGTCGCGTCGTTCTGGTGGGGGCGGCACTGGTGGCGGTTCCAGTGGTGGCAACACGACTGACTTTATACCGGCAGAACGTTGCACAGGAACCGGTGGCACGTGGGACACGACAAAAAGAACTTGCACATGTGATCCTGCAAAACACCTGGCCAAGGACTCTACAAACAGCGGGTGCGAATGTGTCAGTGGCTATACACGTGATAACAGTAACCAGTGTGTTCCGACAGATGAAACCGCGTGTAAAAACCTGGGGCCCACGGTCGCCCAATGGAAAAACAACCAGTGTGTATGCGTGGATACAACAAAAATATATTCATCAGAAACCGAAAACTGTGTTCCTAATCCCAAGGTAACGGAATGTAACCAGGTCAAGGGTGCCCAGTGGACCAATGGTGAATGCAAATGCACGACACCGGGCTATGAATTAAAGGACGGCAGAGAATGCGTCAAGGGCGCGGCATTGATTACCGCAGAACAAGGAACGTCCCGGACCAAGATAAGCAGTCTGTATAAGAAGCTGAACGGCATGTCAAATGACTTTAAAGTATCGGTGTGGAAAAATGCCGAGGGTAACTTTAACACGGCACGTCTGGCATCCGATTCGATTGCGGCGGTGGTATTGGGGACAACAGGCGCGTTGGTAACCAGTAACATAGTAAAAAAGAATCAGGTATCCAGTGGATTCGAAGACATCAATTGCCAGATAGGCGGCCAGACTGTTGCCGGCTGGGGCGACGAGTTCAGTGTCGGAATGCAATAAAAAACGGGGCATCGCCCCGTTTTTTATTAGTGATAAAGTGAGAGAGTGATTTAGTGATAAAGTAAATTCTCTTGCTGTTGCGCTCCAAGTTCCCCTCCGGTGGAGGGGTGACACGCAGTGCCGGGGTGGTCTTGAGAGCCCGTAATGTTGTAAAAAAGACCACCTCCCCGCTGCGCGGGACTCCTCCACAGGAGGAGAACCTACTACGTTCCTGTTTCAAGCTAAATTCCCCCTTCGCTGGGAATCCACCCACGGAATTTAGTAAGTCCGCGGGGCCCAGATCGGGGTGTCCACGTAGTGGACGGGGTAGTGGTATTATCAGTCCCTGCGGGGCAATGGGCCCCGACCTTCGTCGGGGTGATGATGGTGTGGGTGTTTGCCGGCGGTGGAAACAAACAGTAGTGCACGCATATACACTTGTTTTTTACCGTCGCGGACCAAGTTCCCCTCCTGTGGAGGGGTGGTACGCAGTGCCGGGGTGGTCTTGAGAGCCCGTAATGTTGTAAAAAAGACCACCTTCCCCGCTGCGCGGGACTCCTCCACAGGAGGAGAACTTACTACGTTCCTGTTTCAAGCCAAATTCCCCTTCGCTGGGAAACCACCCACGGAATTTATCAATTCCGCGGGGCCCGGAGCAGGAATGACAATAAAGAGTGTCCGCTAATGGCGGACACAATCATTGCTCACTTTCATCGCGACGGAGCGCAGCGGAGACGGATGCTCTCTTTAATACAAAGACCACCCCGCCCTGGCGGGCACCCCTCCACAGGAGGGGAACTTCGTTTGCGACGGGGGCGTGCTGTATCCCCCGCAGACGACACCCCGGTGCTTCGCACCACCCCTCTGGCCAGAGGGGAACTAAAAAAGCAAGCGCGCCGGGGGCGCACATTATTTGAACTCTGCACTCTGAACTTTGCACTCTAATTAAAAAACGGGGCATGGCCCCGTTTTTTAATTCAATGGTGCGCCCCAATGCTGTTGAATACTGCGTTCGGCGTCCATCGGGCTGACCAATACCTGGGGCGTCAAGATGACAACCAGTGTATCGCGCGTCGCCGATGTTTCACGTGATCCCGACAATGCCATAAAGTCCGGATCGCCCAAGCCATAACGTGTATCGTTATTTGTCTGCTTTTCAAAGCCCGACACAACCAACATCTGACCAGATTCCATAATAACTTCTTGCATAAAGCTGCGTTCTTCAACCTCGGGCAATTGTAATGTAACCTCGCCAATCGTCTGGGTGGACATTTTCAGCAATTCACGCACAGACATACGGAACAGTAACAAAATCTTGCCATTTTCCAAAACGTTCGGCAACAGTTGCATTGAAAAACCTGTTTCCAAATCGTCCTGGTCAACGGTGCTGGATTCAACCGTTGTAAAGTTACGCGATTCAAAACGTTTGATGTATCCAGTGGTCTTGGTATTATTCACCGGGGCAACACGGTTGCTGCGCGTGGTGACACCAACATTTGTGACCAATGATACCTTGCCCTGCTTTGCCAAAGCCTCTATCAACGCACTACTGCCCGCGCCACGTGCCAGGGAACCATTTTTAATCTGGTCCGGGGTATATGCACCGGCGACAGTGGATGAACCCTCGACATGGGTGGCACCAGTCAACGCCGACACGGTATTAGACAAAACAGCGATGTTCATCGAGCTGGCCTCGGTCGTGGCCAAATTGTTCTTTGGATTGGCAACAATGTTCAGGCCCGACGCACTGTTGATTGCCGCCGCCAGATTCAAACCAAACGCCGAATCGTTTGAAATTGATACCTGTAACACCTTGACATCAATGGTAACCAATTGTGACAAGCGTTTGTTCTGTTTATTGATATAGTCACCAACGCGGGTCAACACCGACGGTGGCGCGGTAACGGTGATTGTTCCCAGACTGCGCGAGACGGTAAAGTCTGCATTATCGGTCTTGCCAACGATGCCAGAAATCGCTTTTTCGATTTCATCCCACTCTTTTAATGTGGATTCCAATGCGACCTGGTTGCCATCATCGGTCTGGACCGCGGTCTGGTATGATACATCTGTCCCCAGCGCATATAATGTAAATGTCTTGGTTTCTGTTTCATAGAAAACAATTGACGTTTTGTCGTAATACCACAACAGGTCCAAATCCGTCGCAACCTGGGACAACAGGCCGGACAATTTGCCGGTGTATGCGATATTGATTGTCTTTTTTAATTTTTCAGAATTTACCTGGCTGTCAATTTTAACAGGAATCCCGGTCATAGAATTGATGTTATTGGCCAATACCTGTAACGTAACCGGTTCATTCAGCAAGATTGTGACCCCGGTATCGGTTTCAAATTGCGATGGTAAATTGTTACGATGTTCCAAGACGGTCGATTTATTACCCAACCACACCCCTTCGGACATGGAAACGGTGTCACCACTGGCAACCTTGGCCCGCGGATTTTTTGCCATTTCAAACGCATCGTATGCATTGACGAAATCCTGGTCAACCGTTGACGCCACCTTGGCGGATTCCTTGGTCGTGCACCCGGCCAGTGCAAATACCAATGCGCCGCACATAAATATTATCTTTGCTGATTTTATCATTTATCCTTCTCCCTGTGACGATGGTTGACACAATCCCGCGAATTTTATTCCTCGTTCGTGGAAATCACCAAGACGCGATTCCCCTTGTAGAATTTTGCATATGGAATCGGTGTTGCGCGTCCAAAGTTGCGAACCAATGCAGACGCCACGTCAACAAAGCGTCCCTTGAACACGGCACTGGCCTCTATCGGATATTCGCGCGATGTCGCCCAAACCAAATCCCAGCCTTCTTTGTCACACCAGTTTTGTAAAACCTCGCGCAAGGTCTGGCCATTGGCAACAACCCATGAACGAACCTGGTCGGTGACACGTTGCGCCGGTTCAGCATCCGCAGACACGTTCACAGAAATTTCGGTCTCTTCGTCAACAATTTCACCATTTTCGTCAGTTGTTGTTTTTGTCATACCCATCTTGGCCGCAAAGGCATCATAACCATCGGCATATTTTGCACAGTTTTTGCGTCCACTGCGTGCAACAGACAAAATCGCGCCGCCATCATCTTCTAGCATTTCGCGATGCAACAACGGCATTTCAGAACCAGAATTGCATTCGTCATCAAATCCAACCGGTATCTGGGTCCCATGCAGCATATTTGCGCCACCAGACCAACCACCGAAACCGTCGCCTGTTCCCAAATTAAAATTATTTTCAACAACCAGGTCTGCGCCAATCTTGGACACAATGCGGATATTATCCGATTGCGCGTCCTGGGCACACGCGCCATCTTCGCATGCGATTTCAACGTCGGCATCCGTTCCCGCCATCGGCCATACCGGCACCGCCGTCTGGACCGTTTCGGTTGTTTCAACCGTTTGCACCTGTTGATCGGCATCCGATGATTTATCCTGGGTGTAAAAAACCTCGCTCGTGACGACCTGGGGCAATGATTCCGCGGCAAAGCAATAGCCAGCCGCCGTTGCAAACATTGCAAAAACTAAAATCTTACGGAACATAAAAACTTCCTTTCCTGAACAAGTTATCATATTTTTTTACTTATTATAACAATTTGACCGAATCTGTGCAAGACCAAATCGCACCCCGCGAAATTTATCATTTGCAAGATAAAATCGCACGAATCGGCAAAAGGTGTTATACTTAGAACCATCAGACATATTACCAGGGGTAAAATTATGCAGAACACATTGATTTTAATTGGAATTTGCGCATTGATTGTCATATGTGGGGGGATCTTCGTCCTGTTTTTCGGAATGCAACGCCGCATGCGCGACATGGCCAAGACGTTGACGTACCAATACAACCTGATTGTAAAAATTCAATCTGTGTTAAAAAACAAGTCCGCAACAAACGCGGTCGCAGAACACGCCGAAATGATTTACCAGGATTTGTTGCAAAACCTGATTCCAATTATGGCGGCAATTGACGTTATGCCCCGCAACACCACAGAACACCCACTGTGGCGCGCGTTGGGCGGGATTTTGGACGAATATTCCAAGAATCCGTTTGTGCTGGAAAAACTGCGCAGATGTATTAAACTGGATGCCGAGGTTGCGCGCAGCGTCGACAATTACATGAACCGCGCCGATGGTTTCTTGCAACACCTCAGCAAGACAGAGCCAGACGGAATCCTGGCGGCAACGTTCACCGACGGATTGCTGGGGCAATCGCTGACATTTTTTGCCCAGGCACGCGCCCTGGCCGCACAAACTAATGACTAGATGGCAAAACTGACTGAAAATCTTGTCCGTGAAATATCGCATATTCGTAACGAGCCGGCCTGGCTGACCGAATGGCGTGTGGCCGCATTTAATGCATGGCGCGGCATGCGCGAACCACACTGGGCCGAATTTGATTACGCGCCAATTGATTACGACGATTTAAACTATTATAACGAAGCGCGCCCGATTGATAATTCCGACCTGAAAGACACGTATGAAAAAATGGGCCTGCCTGAATCAGAGCAGCGCGCCCTGATGGGTATGGCGACCGACACCGTCGTCGACAGTCGGTCTGTTCACACGTCATACACCGAAAAATTAAACGCGTTGGGGATAATATTCCTGCCATTGTCGGACGCGGTGCGCGAATACCCAGAATTGGTAAAAAAATATTTGGGCCGTGTCGTTCCCCCAACCGACAATTTCTTTGCCGCATTAAATGCCGCGGTATTTTCAGATGGAACATTTGTCTATATCCCGCCACACACCAAATGCCCGATTGACCTGGCCAGTTATTTCAGAATCGAAACCGCCAAGATTGGGCAATTTGAACGCACACTGATTATTGCGGACACGGGCGCAGAATTATCGTATATGGAGGGGTGCAGTGCCCCCCGTCGCCCCAACCACCAATTGCACAGCGGCGTTGTTGAAATCATTGCATTGGACGATGCACGCGTAAAATATGCAACGGTCCAGAACTGGTATGCCGGCGAAATGCAAGGCAACAAAAATGTTGGTGGTATTTTAAACTTTGTGACAAAACGCGGTCGCGCAGAAAAAAATGCAACCATTGACTGGACCCAGGTTGAAATCGGATCGGCCATGACATGGAAATATCCGTCAACCATCTTGGCGGGTGATGGCGCGCACAGCGATTTTTATTCGCTGACCATTACGCGCGGCGCGCAGTTGGCCGACACCGGGACAAAAATGATTCATATCGGAAATGACACGGTGTCAAACATTGTTTCATATGGTGTGGCACTGGATAAATCAAATCAGACATTTCGCAGTCTGGTGTCTTTTTCGGGGTGTAGCGGAAAAAATGCATCCAAATGCGATACGCGCATAATCGGCAATAACGCGGTGGCAAACACATTGCCGACCATCGTTCACACAAACGGTGACAATACCCAGAGTCACGAGGCCACCACCGGCGCAATTGACGCAAATCAATTACTGTTTTTAATGCAATCTGGCATTGCCCAGGACGAGGCCACCGCCCTGATTATCGGCGCATCGGCGGCACCAATTATATCACGCCTGCCGATGGAGTTTTTGGTTGAATCCAAGCAACTGATTCAAATGGCACTTGCAAACGCACAGGATTAAATATGTTGGAAATAAAAAATTTATCTGTATCACTGGACGGGAAAAAATTACTGACCGACATAAACATGACGGTTGCGGCGGGTGCGCGACATCTGCTGGCGGGACACAATGGGTCGGGCAAGTCAACCCTGGCGGCGGTTATTGCCGGAAATCCGCTGTATACCGTGGATTGTGGCCAGATAATTTTTGACGGCCGTGACATAACGCATGAAAACACAACAACGCGCGCACTGTTGGGAATATTCCTGGGCGCACAAAGCGTGCCCGAAATTCCGGGACTGACCGTCTTGTCATTTTTAAAGCATTCGTGTGCCGCGCACGCGCATTTTCAAACCGGGCGTGATTTATCAATGGGCGAATTTTTGCAGACGCTGGAAGATGTGCGCGCCGAATTAAATATTCCAAAAGAGTGGCTGAATCGCAGTATCAACGTCGGTTTTTCTGGTGGTGAACGCAAACGGTTGATGTTGCTGCGTCTGAAAATGATTGCGCCCGCGTTTGCAATTCTGGACGAACCGGATTCTGGCGCAGACAGCGATACACAACATTTGATTGCCGATACAATTCGCAATATGCCAAACACGACATTTATGTTTATCAGTCACCAACCTGATTTTACCAACATGGTCGGACCGTCTGATATAACGACTTTGTCAAAAGGCCATATTATGGTAAAATAGTTGACATATGAATAACCCAAGGAACGAACAAAATGAAAAAACAATCTGAACAACCAATTTCACTGATGTCATGGACACTGTGGCGACCATTGCGTTTTGCAATTATTTCATTTGCAATCATGTGTGGTGTGGGCGCGCTGTATTCACTGATTGTGCCACATATCACAGCGACACCAATTATGTGGCCACTGTGGATTTTATTTGTCATCTGCCTGGGGGGCACAGCGTATTTAATGTTGCGTCGTATGCCACGTGGCGATTTGTCCCAGCCTGGCTTTATCGCACTAGACACGCTACAACTTGTTGTAATGTATCTGGCATTGTTTGGAACTGTTTTAGTCGCGACACAATTGCAACGCATCGCATACCAGATGATGATGGCGGGCCATGCGGGTAACACTTGGTTTGTTATCACGGTCGCGGTTGTTTCAATATTCGCCCTGTATATGGTGGGATTAGGACTGTCAAATTTATATGCAAAATTCCGTCGTGCGCGTTCAATGGGCGTGCCTGCATGGGCGGCGATTTTAAGTATGCCTTTCTCGTTCGGTCTGTTGTGGATACCGGGATACATTTTACCGGACGCCACCACCCCTGAATCATGCGTCACCATCCGTCCAAAATGGTATGAAAAATTATCACAAAGAATTGCCGATAATATTATCGCCAGCACATTGGCATTTGTGATACTGACCATGGTTTCCGGATTACTGGCAGGCATGCAAACGTTACTGGTTACGGGAATTATACTGGCGGCGTTTTTCGCATGGGCGGCCATTTATGGAATTGCAAAATTCAAGAAAAATATCGGCGGTGCATATTCATTATTTGCCGTATGCACGAACATAATAATGATTATTGCAAGCATCGCGCTGATTCTGATAAATGCAAATCAGACACCACAAAATGTCACAATGAATATTTCAGATGTGACCCCAGAAATGACCGAATAAAAAACGCGCTATGTGCACCATATCGTGGCATACAGGAGTTTTTAAACAATGAACGGATTGATACTTTTTACGGGTGTTGTCTTTCTGTTATGGCTGGGCCGCGTTATACTGGTCCCGCTGTTGGTGGCAACGTTTTTGTGGTATTTGATAAACGCAATTTCGGCATATTGTCGCAAGGTTTTACCATTTCGTGACGACGACGCACGCACGGCGCACGGATTTTTATCGGCGATGTTTGATTGGCTGTCCAATTGTATCGGCATCGGCGCACTGGTGGGACTGGGGTATTTATTTGTGACCCAGGTTCGACCAATGTTCTTGGAATTGATTGCCGCCCTGCCCGCGATTCAAGGAAAACTGGTTGACCTGGGGGCAATGCTGTCTGCCAGTTTGGGTGTAAAATTTGATATGTCAATAATTCCAAATATCGCCAAGATGGCAACGAATGTCGGCATATCCCTGGCTGGTATGGCGACATCAATTGGTATGATATGCATATACCTGTTGTTCATGTTTGTTGAACAAACAACATTTGATAAAAAGTTTTCTGCCCTGTTCCCAAACAAGCACCAATCAAAAAAGATGCGTTATATCGTGGACAGTATTGATACCAATATGAAAAAGTATCTGTTTATGAAAACGTTAATTTCTGGGGCAACAGGTATTTTGGCGTATTTATGGCTCAGCATGCTGGGGCTGGAATTCGCCGGCGTGTGGGCGTTTATCGTATTTGTCACCAGTTATATTCCAACAATTGGCGCAATCATCGCGTGCAGTTTGCCAATTCTGTATTCACTGGCGGTCAGTCCGAATTTGCACACACCAATCTTGGTGGCGACGGGTCTGATTGGCCTGCAAATATTGCTGGCCAATATTATTGAACCAAAATTGACCGGCAAAACATTAAACCTGTCAACGTTGGCGATATTGATAAATTTGGTATTCTGGGGTTTGCTGTGGGGTGTTGCCGGCATGTTTTTCAGCGTGCCGTTGTTGGTTGCGACGTTTATTATCACCGCACAATTTGATTCCACACGTTGGATTGCGATCCTGTTATCTGCGGATGGTAATATACCCGACAAACGTGAATCTGAATAGATAAAAAAACGCGCTGGATACATGAAATCCGGCGTTTTTTATTGTGCGCGACGTATTAAACTGATTGCATTTTCCAGTATCACACGCGCCGACGCAGAATCCAATTTCTGTTTTATATCCGCGCGCCGCACACGGCCCATTTCTGATTGTGCGGTGACGCTGGAATAACTCTCGTCCAGCAGACAGATTGGCAAATCTGTCAGCGTTGCCACGCGCAACGCAAATTCGCGAACGCGCGACGTCGTCTCGGACTCTGTTCCATCGGCATGCAGTGGCAATCCAATAATGATTCCAACCGCGCCCTCGTCCGACGCCAAATCCGCGACCCGGCGTGCCAATTCGTCCGCCCCCGCGCGCCGTGCATCAATCACGTCGCGCGTGAATACAAATTCACGTGACGCGTCCGACACTGCGACCCCAGTGCGCGCCGCGCCCCAGTCAATTCCAACAATGCGTCCCGTCCGCGGAAAAGCCTTGAAATCTGGCAGAATCATTGTATAATTTCCTTTGACTGAATAATAGGATTTGAAATGGCGTTTAGCAAGCAACAATTACAGAAATTTGCCAACCTGATCAGGATTGAAATTTCTGATGAAAAACTGGAACAAATGAACATCGATTCCGTGATTGATTGGCTGGATAAATTACAGAAAATCGACACACACGGTGTGGAACCAATGTTGAATCCGTCCGAACATAAATTACCCATTCGCGCCGACGTGGTGACCGATGGCAATATTCGTGACGCAATCATGGCAAACACCCCGGACAAGGCCGGCGTATCACGCGGATATTTTGCAGTTCCAAAAGTTATGGATGGTGAATAAAGATGATAGATTTAACGATTACCCAGGCATTAAAAAAATTAAAATCCCGCGAAATCAGCGCGACCGAATTGACACGTGCATACCTGGCACGCATTGAAAAGTTTGGCAAAAAATTAAATTGCTATATCACCCAGACGCCTGACCGCGCATTGGCCGATGCCGCCGCCGCGGACGCACGCTATGCCGATGGCACGGCGGGTGCATTGGACGGGATTCCAATCGGGATGAAGGATTTATTTGCAACACGTGGTATTCGCACGACCGCGGCGTCGCACATGTTGGAAAACTTTGTTCCAGAATATGAATCAACCGTGTCCCAGAAATTTATTGACGCAGGCAGCGTCCTGTTGGGCAAAACCAATCTGGACGAATTTGCAATGGGCACATTCAGCAAGACCAGTTTCTTTGGTGCACCTGTAAATCCATGGCACCTGGACCAGAATTTAACCGCCGGTGGTTCATCGGGTGGTTCAACCAGTGCGGTCGCGGGCGGCCTGGCCATGGCGGCAACCGGCACCGATACCGGTGGTTCGATTCGTTTTCCATCGGCAATAACCGGACTGGTTGGAATGAAGCCAACATATGGATTATGCAGTCGCTGGGGCTGTGTCGCATTTGCGTCCAGTCTGGACACGCCGGGCCCGATTGCCCGCACCGCCGATGACGCTGCATTATTGCTGTCTGTGATGGCGGGCCATGATCCCAAGGATTCAACCAGTGCAACAAATGGATTTGCGTTTTCTGGCGAATTGGCACCGATTGTAGGGGACGGCAAAAAATTACGCATCGGCATTATCAAAGAATTCGCAGATGTTCAGGTTTCACCCGATATGAAACAGATATTTGATGCGCGCATTGCCGATTTGAAATCAGCCGGTGCCGAAATTGTCGAAGTATCAATTCCAAACATCTTGGACGCATTGGCGGCATATTACATCATCGCCCCGGCCGAGGCATCATCAAACCTGGCGCGATATGATGGTATGCGCTATGGCCTGCGGGTCGAAGGGTCTGATTTAATCGACACATATAAAAAGACACGTGCCGCCGGTTTCGGGACCGAGGTTCAGCGTCGTATGATTGTCGGCACGGCCGTTTTGTCCAGCGAATCGTATGAAGTTTATTTTATGCAGGCCGCACGCGTTCGCCGCATGATTTCAGACAGTTTCAATGCCGCATTTGCGCAATGTGATTTAATCTTGTGCCCGGCCAGCGCCGGCACCGCAATGCCATTGAATTCTGATTTATCGCCACTGGAATATTATGCATTGGATTTATTCACGGTTGCAATGAACCTGGCGGGCATTCCGGCGTGCAGTGCACCGGCCGGCCTGGCCAGCAATGGATTGCCACTGGGGATTCAGGTGGTTGGTCGCCGATTTGACGACATGCGTGTCTTGCAATTGGCGAAACACATCCAGGAATTTGGTGGCGTTGACAATCGTCCAACCGTAATTATGGGGGAATAAAAAAAGCGCGCAAAACGCACGCATAAATAAAAATGGTGGCTAGGAACGGAATCGAACCGCTGACACAGGGATTTTCAGTCCCTTGCTCTACCAACTGAGCTACCTAGCCAACGCGGAACGAATAATAAGATACGAAAAGAAAAAAAGCAAGGAAAAAGAAAAAATGTTTACGATAAAGGGTAAAACAACAGATTGGGAACTGGTTATCGGGCTGGAAACACATATCGAAGTGCTGTCTGAATCCAAGTTATTCAGTGGCGCATCGGCAAATTACAATCCGACAATTGCCCCCAACACCCAGGTTTCAATGGTTGACGTTGCGATGCCGGGCATGTTGCCGGTGTTAAACGAATATTGCGTTGAACAGGCGATTAAAATGGGTTTGGGCCTGAACGCCGAGATTTCCCATCACAGCAAGTTTGCCCGCAAGCAGTATTTTTACCCTGACCTGCCCCAGGGATACCAGATTTCACAACCGGCCGAAGAACCACCTGTCGTTGGTCGTGGTTGGGTTGAAATCATGGGCGACGATGGAAATCCGAAAAAGATTTTCATTGAACGCGCGCACTTGGAACAAGACGCCGGTAAATTAAAACACGATGTTCACCCGACAAAATCGTTCGCGGATTATAACCGCACAGGCGTGGCATTGCTGGAAATCGTGACATTTTTGGATACAAAAAATCCAGAAAATAACTCATATATTTCATCCCCAGACGAGGCCGAACGTTACCTGCGTGAAATTCGTGAAATCGCACGCGCCCTGGGTGTATCCAAGGCCAACATGGAAGAAGGTTCTATGCGTGCCGACGTGAACGTTTCTGTGCGCCCGGTTGGGGCCACCCAATTCCGCACCCGCACCGAAACAAAAAATATGGTGTCATTTAAATTCATTAAATCCGCCATTGAGTACGAGGCACGTCGTCAAATCGAAATCTATGAAAACGGTGGCACGGTATCCCAGGATACAATGCGCTATAACCAGGGCGACGGCACAACATCCGTTATGCGCAGCAAGGAAGACGCATTGGATTACCGCTATTTCCCAGATCCAGATTTGTTACCACTGGATATCACCGATGAACAAATTGAACGCGTTCGCAAAACAATGCCAGAATTGCCGGCGGCAACCCGCGCACGATACATCAACGAATATGGTCTGGCCGAATATGATGCGGCGCGTCTGACAGAAACGACCGATATTTCCAAATGGTTTGATACCGCGGTTGCTGGCAACGTTGCACGCGCAAAACCGATTGCAAACTGGATGATTTCTGAACTGTTTGCACATGCTGAAAATTGGGATGTAAAAAACGCTGTGGATACAGCTGACAGCGGTATGCCGCGAATTATCCGCCCATCAGATTTGGCCGAATTGGTCGACATGATTGGCGCCAATGAAATCAATGGGAAACAGGCCAAGGATATCTTTATCAAAATGCTGGACGGCGAAAACGGCACCCCACGTGAAATTGCCGAAAAATTTGGCATGAAACAAATCACCGATGTGTCGGCGATAGAGGCCGCCGTTGATTCTGTTATCGCCGCATCCGCGCCCCAGGTTGCGCAATACAAGGCCGGCAAGACAGGATTGCTGGGATTCTTTGTTGGTGGCGTAATGCGCGCCACACATGGCAAGGCAAACCCAGCCGTTGTAAATGAAATATTGCTGCGCAAATTATCATAATCAACCAAACCAAAAGGATGAAAGATGAAAATCGTAACCATTGTCGAAAATGATGCAATCACCGGCGTTCGCTATGGCACAGTTGAAATTCCAGATATTGAAATTTCCCCACGTGACCGCGCAATGCAACACTATGCACGCACCCAGAAATTACGCGCCGACAATATTCAGCGCGCGGCGGCGAAACAACGCACCAGAAATAAATAACAAGATATGAAAAAGTTTTTTATCCAGACATTTGGCTGTCAGATGAACGTTTATGACGGCCAGCGCATTGCGGCCATGTTGACACATCATGGCCTGGCCCAGACGGACACAGTCGCCGATGCCGACATTATTATATTAAACACCTGCTCGGTCCGGGAAAAGGCAACAAACAAGGTCTATTCCGCCCTGGGGCGTATCCGCAAAGAGAAAAAGCCCACTGCCCTGTTTGGCATTGTGGGCTGCGTTGCGCGCGAAAGTGGTGCCGATGCGTTTAAACGAATTCCTGATTTAAATTTTGTTTTGGGCCCGCAAAGTTATCACAAATTGCCCCAGATTTTAAATGATCCGGATACCAGACTGTTAAATATTGATTTGGGCGGCCTGGAAAAATTCGACGAATTACCCCAGATGACCGTATCACCATCGGTCGCATATATCCCAATCCAAGAGGGTTGCAATCACTGTTGCACATATTGCATTGTGCCATATACACGCGGTCGCGAAATTTCACGTCCATTTGATGATGTTGTGCGCGATACAATTCACGCCGCCGAAACAGGCGCGATTGAAATCTGTTTCTTGGGGCAAAATGTCAATGGATATAAATACACCGATGAAAACGGCAAATTATGGCGTCTGTCGGATTTAATTCGCGACGCCGCCAAGTTGGATAATGTTAAACGTATCCGTTTCACATCCAGTTATCCAACCGAAATGACCGATGACCTGATTGAAATGTTTGCGACGGAACCCAAATTACTGCCGTTCTTGAATATGCCTATACAAAGCGGATCGCCCAATGTATTGACAAGAATGAATCGTCCATATTTACTAGATCTATATATAGATATTGTTGACAAATTACGTCGCGCACGTCCGGATATCCAGATATCCAGTGACTTTATCGTCGGATTCCCCGGCGAAACAGACGACGATTTCGCACAAACGATGGAAATCGCAAAACAGATAAAATACATCAATTCATATTCGTTTAAATATTCACCGCGTCCGCACACCGCCGCCGCGGTTATGCGCGACCAAATTCCAGAACAGATAAAGGCCGCACGCCTGGCGAAACTGGACGGATATCTGAACGAAATACAGCGCGCGTTTAACGAGAGTTGCGTCGGACAAACATTTGAATGCCTGTGCGAGGGTCCCGATAAAACCGGCAATCATTTGGTGTATCGCACCCCATATATGCAGCAATGCATTGTTGACGCGCATGACAACGCGCCACAAATGGCGAATATAAAAATCACCGTTGCGAACAAGGCGTCCCTGCGCGGTGAAATCGTAAAGTAAAAAAACATCAAAATATCGCGCGTCCACCAACAGATGCGCGATACGTCGTGCCAAATTCATTGTGCACAATTCCAATATCCATATCAACGCCCGCATCATCTGGCCACGACCAGAACGAAACACGTAACGCCGCACCCGCGTCCCCACGCGCAGTCAGCCGCATACGCAAACCGTAATCATATGCAAAATCATCTGTTCCGCCCGTTGTTGTAATATCACCACCAATATTGGCGTCAAATTTATTTACCGCATTATCCGAAACCGTCGCACGCGACGCGGTGCCACCAACAAACGGCGCAAACACAAAATCATCTGTTGGATTCATACGCACACCAAAATCCATCGCACCATACAAATCTGTGCCCCGTGGCGCAGAATCAATACCATGACCGGTCCAGACAAAGTCTGTATCAAATTTTGCAACCGTGCGCCCCAGCATGACGCGCCCGATATAATCACCATCATCATAAATCGCATATGCATTACCGCCGAAAACACTGGCACTGAAATCATTTATATCATCTGTGGCATCAATGTATCCAACAAAACCCGCGCCACCAACCGTGATTGTATCTGTTATGCGGCCACCCAGTCCCAGGCGCACGCGGCCCGCATAAAAATCATCGTTATAAATAAAATCTGGCGATAATGAAAATCCACCCCTCCCCGTCATCGTCCCAGAAAACATATCCATCGCGTCCATTGCGCGCACCGGCCGCATCAGATTGATTGGGCGCAACCGCACACTGCGCGACATTATATCACGCAATTCGTGCATATCGCCCGCCCGGTCCAATGCACGTAACAATTTATCATCCGGGCGCGATATACGCAGTACGTTTAAAAATTCGCCAGTCGGATTTTTCAAAATTTTCACATAATCTGTTTCGCGTTGCATCCGCACATATAAATTACGATTGATGATTTCTGCGCGGGTCGCCATCAGCGGATTATCAGACGACGCAAATATATTCAAGCTGCCATCACCACGAATATTTGATAACAACGGCCCATCACCCAGTGGCCCATTTACAGTCAAATTTATATTACCAGACAATTCAATTTCTGATGCGGATGTAATCGCACCACTCAGAACAAGTGATGAATTTTCCAAAATTATTTTAACGTTTGGACGCGCAATGTCCACAACGCCATTTAGCGACAGACCGGACGCATTCTGGACCAAAATTACATAGTCCATATCGGTATTGATGCGCGTAATATCATATTCAGAATTTATCACCTGGGTTAAACGCGAATTTGCACCGGGCACAAATTGCACCCCAAAAATATCCCCACCATTGCGCAGGCGCAACGTGCATCCATCACAGATATTTATCCGTCCTGCCAAAATTCCATCGTTTTCAATCAGTAATGTGCGCCGAACATTTATATCAATAAAATCAACCCACCCACCATCACGAATTACGGCGTCATCATACAAGTTCAACACATCGCCCCAATCCATTGACGTAAATTCGCGCATTTGGGCACATGCGTCCGCGCACATATACACAGAAAATAAAAATGTAAAAAACGTGCGACAAAGTTTCATATACGCAATCTAGCACATATGAAATTTTTCATAAAGGAAAAACATCCCATGGGTTACCCCACGGGATGCCTGGTTTTGCATTGTTGTTTTTATGATTTTTACATCATCGCCGGTTTGCCAATTGTGCCCCATGCGGCCTTGTATCCACCGTCACGCGTCAGATACAATTTTGCATTGTTCAACTGTTGCGCGGTCAGACCACGGATAACGAACGATTCTTGCAATCTGCCGGCCTTTTCGACACGCAGTGTTGGCAATGTGATTGGCATTGCATTGTTTGCACAGCACATACCGCTGTCGCAGGCATTGCACTGGTGGATACGCATTGTGTATGTAACACCTGGGCGTAAATCCTGCAAATCGATATCCATCTTTAATCCGGCATCAGATTCTGTGAACTTTATATAACCCATCTTGGATTCACCGCCGCGGGTGCTGCGTGTGAACATTTTTGCAGACACGCGATTGATTGCGGCATCTTCGTATGTCTGGTAATACATGACCGCTTCGGCCGGTTGGGCTTTTTTCGCCTGGGCGTGATGCGGCTTTTTATGACCGCCACACATTGTCGCACATCCCGACAACAATACTGCCATCGTCAAAACAGATGACAAAACCAACAGTTTTTTGACTATGTTTTTCATAAAGGTCTCCTTTTTGTTCCTTGTGGTTACGAAATGTATGATACATTATTTTTATCCACATTTCGCCAGGTTTGAATCCCTAGGAATTACCGGAAACCATGCACATAGCGCGTTTTCTTAGTGCGAGATAAACCGAACACGAAAATGCGTCAAAACATAAATTGCAAATCGCATTGCGACAAGCGACTGTAACAAAAATGCCGCAATATAATTACGCGGAAACGCGATTATATATTCACCAAATGCCGGGGTGCGACCAACCTCTATAATCGGGGCAATAAATGTCATCAGCCCCGCCATTGCAAACGGCATCATAAACGGAATATATTTTTCAATATGAAACCGCAAAGTGGCGGCCTTTATCAATGGCGCAACAATAAAAAAGTTTATTGCAAACGCCACCACCGCAATCGGCAAAAAAGACACCAGGAACATTTTCACCCCCAGGCAATCATGTATCCACAGGTTAAACGCCAACATTCCGCAGACCATAATAAATGTATTGGCCACACTAAAAACAACCGATTCGATTACACCACGTGTTTGCATTTTCTATCCCTTTTTATTTCTGCACAAAAAAACAGTGCCACCAACTGGACTTATGTGTTGATGGCACTGCGCGTTGTAAAACAATTTTCTAAAAACGACGTGGATTATAACGAAAATTTTTTCGCAGTCAAGCCCCCTTTAACTGTGCAATTTAAAGAACGACTTTAACAATATACGCGGTGAATATTGATATTTATTGATTGGTGTTAAATCTTTATCAACGCCCATCAAATAATACACCGCACGTTGTGCCGCACGCACCGAATATTCCATCGTGAATACGACATCGTCGGGCTGTTCGGCGAACTGGCTGATGAAGCCCAGGTTTTCATACCCCTGGGGATTTACATCTGGTCGATCACCCGGACGACGTGGTTGGAACTGGGACGTGATATACGGCATTATGCACGTGCGACAAATAACCCCGCGCATCATGGCCGCCTGCTGTTTTTTCGGCACATGCAGATGTCCGAATAATTCCGTCATGATTTCGCGCCCGGTGCATTTATACATCGGCTTTTTTACATAATCGCCATCGGCAAACATATTCAGTGAATAGCCCCAGAATATATTTGTGTCGGCGGGCTGATTCTTGAAATGCGGCTGGCGCGCAACAACAATGGACAGCCGCCACGCCGATTCGCGGAACGTCACCAACGCGCCACCACCCGGATGATTGGTTGTGAAACGTTGAATATATGCCAGGACATCTGGATTATTATTGATTGTCGTGGTGAACGACATCCACATACTCTCGTCCACACGCCCACAGAATACATCTGGGTCACCCAGTTCGGGGCGGCCATGCGCCATACGCCGCCACAGATCAAACGATGGTGCATTATTTTCGCGGTTGTATTTTGCAACGCTGTCGGTGGACGCCTCGGTCGAATTATCAGTCATACAACCATTCGTCACCAGGACAATATCCGTTGGCGCAACACGCACATTACGGACGCGCGTGCCGACACGATACGCAATGTTTTTTGCAATATTGCGCCCCGCCCTGTCTGTTTCAAAATCGATATCGGTAACGCGCGCGTTTAACACAACCTCTACATCATGGGCGCGCAACCAATCTGATATCGGGCGAACAATTGAATCATATTGATTATACGCCGTGCGCGCAACACCCGCCAGCGTATGAATCCGCGGGAATTCGTGCATAAAGCGCAACATATACCGACGCAATTCCGCCGCACTGGACCACGGTTGAAACGCGAACGTCGTTTGCCACATCAGCCAGAAATTCGTTTTGAAAAAGTGTTTCCCAAATACCTGGTCTATGCGTTTTGCCCCCAGGGTATTTTCAGTTTCTATTAAAATCAGTCGTTCCATTTCCAGACGATCCCGCTGGGAAAATCCCATTTTATCGACATCAACCTTGGACCCGTCGGCATTGACCAGGCGTGCGCGCGAGTGCGTTTTAAATTCTTCGTTAAAATTTAAAAATTCGGTTTCCATTTCCATATCTGGAAATTCCAGCGATGGAATTGTCGCCATAACATCTTGCAGGCATTCATACGTCGGTATGTTCAGCATACGACCACCACGAATCATAAATCCGCGTTTGGCATCACCACTGCCGTCCAAACTGCCGCCGGCAATCGGCAATGTTTCAAATATATGAATATTTTTACCCGGCACGCCCGCATCACGTATCAGATACACCGCCGCAGTCAATGCACCAATACCACCACCAACAATATACGCATGTGTCTTGGTCGGATTACGTTTAATTGAACTTTTCCCTGCCGTCGCCATAATAAAATCTCCCTTGGTTAAACTTTATAAAAATTATACCAATTTGCGCACATCAATCCCATAGGATACAAAACATAAAAACGCCGGATTTCATGCACATAGCGCAAAAAAATCGCCCATAAAAATGGACGATTTTGCATTACAATATACAGGACAAGTTTTAGAACATAAATCTGATGCCGATATCGCCACCAAAGTTATGCAATCCAGAATTGACATCTGCATATGTATAACGTGCTGCGACATCAACCGCAAAATATTCCATGTCGAACGAAACGCCCAACGATCCCATGGCGGCAACGCTGCCACGGCTCTTGGTGTGTTCGTGAATATTTGGAATCTTGCGTTTCACGTCCGAGAACGCGGCACCAACGCCCAGTCCCATAAATGGACGAACGACGTGATAGCCACCGAATTCCCAATAGGTGTTCATCAACAATGTTTGCAGTTTCGTTTCTACGTCAACTCTTGTATCTGTGCGGAAGGAATCATGATCCTTTAATTTGCTGAATATAGACCATTCAACTTCGGTCCGGGCGGTATCACAGATTTCTAAACCCAGTGCTGCGCGACCCTGCCACACCATGTCAGTCATAGATTTCTTGTCGCCATTAAAGCTGTAATTCTGATTTGTATAACCCAAACCACCACGCAGGCCGATATACGGATTCAAACCGAATAACTGCCAATCGCTGGTGCGGGACTGGGTGCCTGCAAACGCTGGGCACGCCATCAGCACAGCCAGTGTTGATACAACTATTTTTTTCATGTTTTCTCCTTTTTTATATTTATGGTTGTTTAAAACAGTTTCATGTCATGTCAACACTGTAATTCTATCAAAGCAAAAACAATCTTTGCATAGGTATGGATTCCAAATTAAAAATCCGCCATGCGGCGGATTTATTTTTTCTGTAATACAATTTTTATAAAATTAAAATACTTACCTGCACCGGCATTCATAGACAAACGGTCATGCACAGCATACTCGTTATCTTGTTTCAGCCAATCTGCCCAAACATTTTCATTGCTTTCCATTTCCGATATTTCAACCAGGCGCGCGCCACGCGACGCCGACACAATATCGCGCCAATAGTTTATGTCGCGCATATACGCCAATTGTTCCGGCGTCCACGACAGTAACATTTCTGGCGGATATTTTTCATCTGGGAAATCATGTCGTAATCCCGGGATTGCAATATAGATATACCCACCCGACTTTACATACGGCAACAGTTTTTCATCCAGATATTTCGCATCACGACCGAAATAATTATATGAATCGACACTGATAACCGCATCAAAAAAGTTTTGTTCAAACGGCAAATTTGTCGCATCTGCGCGCACAGCGGTGATTTGATTCTGGCCCAATCCGTGTGATGCAAAGAACGCCTGGTTTTCGTCCGGTGCACTCCACAAATCTGCGGCATATACGTGAAAGCCGTATTCGCGCGCAATAAACAGACTGGTTACCCCCATACCACTGCCCAAATCACAGACGCGCGAACGCGGTGCAATTAAATTATTATCCAACAATTCTTCGGTCAATTTTATTGGATTAGGTCCCATAATTTTACTGGTAATGTCCGGTATATTATATCTTTCACTTTTTGGATATTTCATTTTGCATTTCCTTTATAAATTCGTCTATTCCTGTATGAATTTGAACGGCAATCTCAGATTTATTTCGCGCATTATCATACAGTTCATACCCCATGCGCAAAATTCCATAAAATGTCACCGCACACCGCCACGCCATATCCACATCGCCAATAATCTGGACAAATATTCCAGACATATATTCAACCGGACCTGCCCCAAAATATTGATGATACATGCGACGCATATGCGCTGATTTATACTGTTCAATTGTCAACATATGCCGAAATGCAACCGCAAATTTATCCGCCGTCCAAAAATCAAACATTGCGTGCGAAAAATCTGCAACGGCGTGAACATCTGCCATTCCACCAGCAATGTCGCCCGGCATCGCAAAACGCGCAGTAAATTCAGCATCACGCATCGCCATATATTTTATTGCACTGTCAAATATGTCCTGTTTGTTTTTAAAATGCTTATACACAGAACTTTTTACCATGCCCAATTTATCCGTAATCTGGTCCAGACGCGTCGCGTCAAACCCATACGTTGCAAACATTTGCAACGCCACCAGCAAAATATCCTCGCGTGAATTTTTCATATTTTATTTTCCCTTGGTGAACAACCGTTCACTTTTTATCAGAATAAAATCATATTGTCAATAAAAACATAAATTATTTTAAGGTTGGGATTTTTTGGGGCTGCAGCTCCCTCGCCCATGCGCCACACGAATAAAAAAACCACCTGACGGTGGTTTTCTTATTCGTGGTGGACGCGCAGGGACTCGAACCCTGGACCCACTGATTAAGAGTCAGTTGCTCTACCAACTGAGCTACGCATCCAAAACTGTTAAACTGTGGCAATTATATATCTTTTTACCGGTTTTGCAAGTATTTATTCACGACCGCAAATATGACGCAGGGTTATATGCCTTGGTCCCCTTGCGAATTTCAAAGTGCAATTGCGGACGATCAACCTTGCCTGTTGCGCCAACAGTGCCGATTTTTTGTCCAACCGACACGCGCGCACCACGACGCACCGACATTGAATCCATATGCGCATAAACCGTCATCCACCCGCCAGAATGCTGGATAATAACCAGGTTGCCCATACCCTTGACCTCGTTCCCGGCATAGGCGACAACGCCGTTTTCTGCCGCCTTGACCGCTGTGCCACGCGAAGCGCCAATATTTATACCATCGTTAAACAGACCGCCAGACTTTGCACCATAATGCGACAGAATTGTTCCGCGCACCGGCCACGAAAATTTAGACGATGACCGCGCCGCAATCGTTGGCAACTTTTTGCTGGGGTCGGACGAGATTTTTTGTTTTGGCGTTGCAACCTTTGGCTCTGACTTCTTGGTTGTGGTTGCGGGCGTGGTTTTTGTCCCCTTGGCCGCGGCAGTGGTTGTTGTTGCAGCGGGCGCAGATGCTGTCGCCACCTGGGCATGGCCGGTCCCAGACGGTGCCCCCTTGGTCACAGGTGCCGTTGTTGTTGCGACCGCGCCGGTTGCAACGTCCGCCGTCGCCGCGCGCACCGGTGCCGATGACAGATTTGGAACCTTTAATTTCTGGCCAACCGATAATGTGAACGGGGCCGCAATATTATTCATCACCGCCAAGTCATTTACCGGCACCGAATACCGACGCGACAATGAAAACAGTGTATCACCCGGCGCGACCGCGATTTCGGTCAACTGGACACGCGTTGTTGTTGCGACCGCGGGCGCGACCGATTTTGCGGGCGTCTGGTCCGGCGCGACGGGCGTCGCCGCACGCGGCGATTCCGCCGATTGCGCCAATTTTAACTTTTGTCCAATGCGCAATGGCGCAGACATATCCAGGTTATTTTTATGCGCCAATTCCTGGGGTGTGGACGCGTATTGCTGGGCCAATGAATACAGTGTATCGCCACGCGCAACGGTTATTTCGGTATCACTGACCGGGACCGTTGGCACGCTGCGCGCATATTCCGGAACAATCAGATAATCATTTGTCGGCGTGTCTGCAATATCATCGGTGGGCGCATTATCCGATGTCTGCGTGGTGGTGGCATGCGCAATCGGTGCACCATACAACGCACTGTCCCCTGCCACGTCATCTTGTGGTGGCACGATGTAATCATTTACCGACGCATATGTCACATATTCATCTGTCCCGACCGAGCCATACAATTGTGGCGACGCATAAACGCCATAGTCCGATGCCGCAGAATTATATATTTCTGGTTGTGCATTTGGGTCGGCCAACAACGCCGGGTAACGCGATGAAATAAATTCACCAACCGTATCGGGCAGTGACGTAATCTTGGGCTGTAAATCACAGCCGACGCACAGCGACAAAATCACACACGAAAATAATAACGATAATTTTCTCACGCAAACAATTATATCATAAAATCAATGCGAAATACAAAGTAATCTGAATATAAATATCAGTTTTTCACATCATCTTTGCGCATAAACAGAATACTGGCCTCGAACAACAACCACATTGGGATTGCCAGTGCAACCTGGGACACAACATCCGGCGGCGTTAAAACGGCCGCCACAATCACAATCAGCACAATTGCATAACGACGCATTTTTACCACACGCGCACGCGACAATACCCCTATTCTGTTCAGCATTACCAAAACCAATGGCAATTGAAATGCAACACCAAACACCTTTAACATACCAATTGCAAAATCCAGATAATCGCGCGCCGCCGGCATCAATATCGCAGGCACCGGTGCCGACGCATTTAATTCCATAAAAAAACCAAACACAAACGGGAACATCACATAAAACGCAAACGCCGCACCGCACACAAATAAAATCGGCGACATCACCAATATTGGCCATATAAACGCGCGTTCACGCGTGCGCAGACCCGGCGCAACAAACGCCCAAAACTGATACAATCCAAACGGTATTACACACACCAATCCCGCCAGCACCGCCAACGAAAACCGTATCATCAAACCATCGGACACGCCGTTATACAGCAACGCCCCATCTGGCCATACGTGCAACAATGGCGCGGTTAAAATCATCTGCATCCATGGCGCAAGATACCACCCAACAATGGTTGCCAGGCCAAACACCGCAAACGTCCACAGCACCCGGCGACGCAATTCGGCAAAATGCTGCATCAGTGTCATTTTTTGCATTTGCGCGCCCCCCGGGTCTGCTTAGTCGCCACACGTTTTGTTTTTTTTATGGGCGTTGAAAATTCCGCCAACATATCATCAGTTGTCGTTTTGATTAAATCATCAATCGGCTTTTCCAATTCAATATTTTCTTTGATTTGTTCAGACGCGTCTGTTATGCGCCAAACAATCGCACGAATAAATTTTACCGCGCGTGCCAATATGCGCGCCACATCCGGCCACATGCGCGCCGGCAAAACAACAATCGCAACCAGTATAATTACTAAAAATTCTGCACCGCTGATTCCGAACACGCGCAACGCCCCTGGTTAGTCATAGAAATCGTCACCACCACTGGTGCTGACCGTTTTGTGACGCGAAATCTGGAAATAGTTTTTACCAAAATCCGTCTTGGTTTTCAGTCCCGAAAACGCCACGTCTGTTTTTGTGCCGGTGGCGTCAATAACACTCCACGAATTTAATTTTATTGGCTTTTTATCAAACACAACCGTCATATTGCCCAGGCCTTCTTGGCCACGCAATTCCATTTTTAACGCAAATGTTTTATCCGCACTGGTCGTTTCAACAACGTTTATATCGGCATTTTTTAAATCAATATGCTTTCTGATTAAAATGCCGGCCGGTGTGCTGGTCAATGGCACGGTTGTAATCTGGTCCAGCGACCGATCAAAGAAATACAAATCACGACCATCGGCAATCAATTGCACCGGCATATTTTTATAATCCAGACGCACACGCCCCGGACGCAACATTGAAAACGTGCCCCGCTCTGTCTTGCCGGATGCCGTTTGGGTAAAATCACCAGTCAGGCCAGTAATAGAATTCAGATACTTTTCCGCATTATTTACCAACGCATTATCAACCGCCGCATGCGCCGAAAACGTGCACATACACAGAAATGCGATAAATATTTTTTTCATAATTTTTCCCCTTTGAACAATTCAACTATGCGATTGTGCACATTTTCCAGCGTGTCATTTACAACCGCACCCGCGGCATACGTATGCCCACCGCCGCCCAGTGCCGACGCGATATGGTCAACCGGTCGCATACGCCCGCGCAATGATACGCCGATTTGATTTTCCTTTTGCTGCTTTAACAATGCGACGTATTCAACACCCTTTATCTGGGCCAGCAGACCCAGAATCAATTCGCCCCGCCCGTCCAGGTGTTTATAATCCTTTTTTTCAACCGTGGCCAATGCCAAGTGCCCATGAAATAAAAATTCGGCATTGGCAACGACGGCGGCCTCAGTCTGGATTGCGCGGCGCGGTTTATTATTCATACCATCGGCCAGTTCGGCGATATTCACACCATCATTTACCAAATCGGCCATAATGTTCAATGCCGCGCCATTGCCCGGTCGCACATATTTAAAAAATCCCGTATCGGTCAGTATGGTCAGTGCAATCAAACTGGCCACGTCTGCGTCCGACCGCCAGCCCAGTGCGCGCATAATCCGATATATAATTACACCGGTGGCCGACGCACTGTCATCATCAATGCATAATTCGGCAACGTGCGCATCGTTTATATGATGATCAATTTCAACCGTATATTTGGCATTTTCCAACACCGGCATTGGCCCGCCAATATTGCGCGCCGTTCCATAATCCAGCACAATCGCGACATCAAACGGTCGCGCCATATCAATACGCGAATAAAATTGGATACGATTTCTGTCTGGGACATTATCCAACGCATCTGGGATATTACCATCATATACACACAGTGGCCAACGCCCATAATTCATTTCAATCAATCGCGCCAGTGCCAGAACACTGCACAGCGCGTCGCCATCTGGATTTTTATGTGCAAAAATCGCCACACTGCGCGCCGCGCGTAATTTTTCATCAAACGTTTTTAATACAGAATCCATATACTTATACCCTATCCAACGACAATGTCTTCGACAAAGAATTGTGCGCTTTTGCGGCCATTATACTCGTTTTCTTTCAACCGCCCCAGCATTGTTATTGTAGTGTTTGTATTCGCATCGTCCAGTAAAAAGTCACCAACCGGCGTTCCAACCAAATTAAATCCGACGAATGCCAATTGGCCACCACTGGTCGTGACGACACCGCGCAGATGCGCGCCCCCACCCATCACGGTTGCATATCGCAATGCCGCACCATGCAAGATAAGTGTTGGCTCTGGATTTCCCTGGCCAAACGGTTCCAATGCGTCCAGTTTATTTATCAACCCCATTGTCGCCGCCCCTGCATCCAGTTCGGCATCCGCCACAATTTCAGGCACCGGCACCACACCATTTAATTGTTCATGCACCGCATTTTCCAGGAACGTGCGAAATGCGTCTTCGTTTTCTGCATCCAGTGAAAATCCCGCCGCCGCCGCGTGACCGCCACCTTCGGATACGACGCCGGCCGCCAGCGCGTCGTGAATTATTTTTCCCAAATCAATTCCCGGAATCGAACGGCCTGACCCATTTATCACGCCGTCACTGCGCGTCGCAACGCACGATGGCAAATTATATTTATCCTTTAACCGTCCTGCGATAATTCCCATAACGCCGCCATGCCAATTATCGCCACAGACGAACAAACTGCACCGGCCATCGCGACAATATTTTTCGGCAATATCGGTTGCGCGCAGCATAATCGCATTTTGAATATCAATGCGTTCGCTGTTCATATGGTGTAATTTATTCGCCAAATCACCCGCAATCAGCGGATTGTCTGTCAGCAACAATTCCAACGCCGGCGCGGCCGAATCCAAACGTCCTGCCGCATTCAGACGCGGTCCCAGCGCAAAACCCGCCGCATATACCGATGGCCGCTTTATCCCGGCAACCTGCATCAACACGCGCAGCCCCAGGTTTTGACGCAATCCCAAAACCTTTAACCCTGTTGATACAAACGCGCGATTCAGTCCCACCAGTGGCATCGTGTCGCAAATCGTCCCCAACGCAACCAGGTCCAAATATTGCATTAAATCCAACGCATCCACACGTGCGCGCATATCGTCTGACAAGTTGCGCGATTTTAATTCACGCCGCAATGCGACCATTGTCATAAACGCGACCCCAACCCCCGCCAGGTATGTCAGCCCCGACGTGTCGTCTGCGCGCTTTGGATTTACAACGGCATCTGCATCTGGCAACGTCGTATCTGGCGAGTGATGATCCGTCACAAGCACACGCAGACCATGCGACCGTGCATACGCAACATCGGCACACCCCGATATTCCGCAATCAACCGTTATCATCAGTTTTGCGCCCGACGCCACAATTTCATCAATCGCATTTTGGTTCAGACCGTATCCTTCGCCTTCGCGTGTGGGCAAATGCCATATGCACGACACCCCCAGTGCACGCATACACTTTACGCAAATGGCGGTCGACGTGATTCCATCAACGTCATAGTCACCATATATTGCAATTTTATCCCCACGCAAAATACTGTCGGCAATGACACGCGCCGCCACATCCATATCACGCAGCACCGACGGATCAGGCATATATTCTTTGATACTGGGGTTTAAAAATTTTTGCTGGGCGGGCGCGTCAACCAGCCCACGACTGACCAAGATTTTTTTAACTAAATCATCTGCACCGACCGCGCCATCAGATGATGTCGCGACCATCCATGCCCGCCCCAGCATGGATTTATCTACTACCTTTCTCACGCTATACTCTTTTTTTATTATCAAGAGTATTATAATCGAAAATTATTCAAATAGCAACGGCAGGATGCTGTCCAGAATTTTTCCCGTTGTCGGCACGGCGTTCCACGCCGCAGTGCGCAAGCCCCAATTTTCCTTGATTCCCTGGGGCTCGTCCAAAATTACCAGGATTGTATATTGTGGCGCGGCCGCGGGGAATATTCCTGCAAATGCTGTCAAATTGCGTTTTCGGTCAACACGACCATGCGCGTCATATTTAACCGCCGTCGCGGTTTTACCGCCAATCTGAATACCGGCAACGCGCGCCTGTTTGCCACTGGTTTCTTCGGCAATGCGCAACATAATCGGACGCAGACGGGCCGAAATCTCGTCTGACAAAACACGTGTGCCACGCACCGCACCCACATCGCGTTTTTGCAATGTTGGATAAATGTATATTCCACCATTTGTCATTGCGTTGACCGCCAACAACAGATGCATTGGTGTAACCGATATACCGTGCCCATATGACATTGTCGCACGTTCAACCGGGCCCCACTTTGCCGGCATAATTGGACGCTCGGTTTTGCCAAATTCCAATTCCAACGGCGCATCGAAATGCAGGCGGTGGAAAAATTCACGTTGCGTGCCATCTGGTAAATCCAGTGCGATTTGCGCACTGCCCACATTGCACGAATGCAACATAATTTCTTCGATGGTTAAATATGGGCGTGGTGGCTTAAAACTGGACACGTCTGAAATACGTGCGGCCGTGCGACCGAATTTATCCTGAATCTTATACGGTTCTTTGACATAGTATTCCTTGTGAATACCGTTTTCCATCGCCATGGCAGTATTGAATATCTTGAATATAGACCCCATTTCATAAACGCCACGCAATGGTTTAAACAGGCGATTTGATGCCGAATCCAAACTGCGGTTTTCGGGATCAAAGTCCGGCAAAGACACCATCGCCAACATTTCACCCGTCCGCGAATTCATCAGCATTCCCATCGCGGCCTTGGCCTGGTATTTCTGCATTGCCATGGATAATTGTTCATAGAACACCGATTGAATTCGTGCATCCAACGACAGGCGCAGCGGCGCGACATTTTCGCGCAAATAATCATCGTATATGCGTTCGGCCCCTTCTAGCCCCTGGCCATCGTTACCAACGAATCCAACAATGTGTGAAAACAATCTGCGCTTTGGATAACGACGTGTCTGCACAGGTTCCACATCCAATCCCGCCAGACGCGCCGCCGTCACCATATTGCGTTGATTATCACTGGCATATTTCTTGACATATATAAACTTGCGCGATGATCCAACCAATTGCAACGCGTCAGACACACTGTATTCATACGGCAATGCCTGGTGTATTAAATTAGCAACCTTTTCTTTGTCCTGGTCACGCACCTGGGGCGGACGTAATGTGATATGTCCAGACATAATATTCTTGGCCAATATGTCACCATTGCGGTCAATTATATCTGCACGCGACACGTTCCAATTTCCATCCGCCCCGGCCAAACGTGACCGGTCGGTTCCTTGGATTCCCAAATACAGCGTCCGCACCGCGAACAAAACAAAAAAGAATATAAACAGACCATAAATCCAGCGCAACCGACGGTGCGCAAATCTGTCACCAGAATTTTCTATGAAACCGTGTTTGAAAATATCATGGCCCACTTCGAACATTTATAATGTGTCCCCCACCGCACGCATTGGCAAATCATCAATTGATACGCTTTTATGAAAACTGATAACTTCTGCATTGGGGGTAACACTGACCACCAGATTACGCAATATTTCAGGCCGAACATACGATGCAAAATTCGCCTGGCGCGCGGCAATCGTCTGTTGTGTTTGAACAATTTCGGCACGCACGCGGTCACGCGCACGGTTCTGGGTTCGATAGCACACCTGTAATGCCGTGGTCAGCACGAATATCGCGCCCAACGACCACATTCCGATTTGAAACATTTTCTCGTCTTCATTCATGAATAAATGCCCCGCCCCCCATGTTATTACACACAGTGTATCATAAATTTTGCAAAAAACTAATCATAGAATTTACGCCGTTCAATCGTCCCGCCCCCAGCGGTAAATTCAGGCCGGCAAATTCAGCTCCCAGGTCCATTTGTTTTATTTCCGCCACACTTTTTCCGTCAACCATCGCGGTTATTATTGCAACAATCCCGCGAACAATCGCCGAATCCGCGCGGCCATAGAATCGATTTCCAACGCGGCATATTTCGGCATGTGACGCACACCCAACAATATCGCCACAGATTGCCCCATCGGGCACCGCCGGCGCATGCGCACCGATATCCATCACCATTTCCAGTTTATCTGCCGGCGAATCCACCATATTTAATACAGATTTAATTTCATCATATGTCATTATGCGTTACCAACCCTGTTCTGTTAAATCCAGTTCCAGGCGCGCCGCATCCGACATGCGCGACAAATCCCATGCGGGTTCCCACACCAGATTGACATGCACCGGCACATTTACAACCGCGGCGACCGCCGCGCGCACCTGTTCCAATAATTCTTCCATCATGGGACACGTCGGACTGGTGAACGTCATATCAATATCAACCGAATCGGTTTTTATATCAATATTATACACCAAACCCATATCCCAAATATTTACCGGGATTTCCGGGTCAAAGACCGTCTTTAACGCCGCAATAATATCATCACGAGTTGCCGCCATTTTATTTCACCACACTGTTTATTATATCAACCGCGGCGCGCGCGTCGTCCATCGTATTGTATGATCCGACCGATATGCGCGCACTGCCCGGGATACCCAGCGCGCGATGTATCCACGATGCGCACATATTACCCACCCGCAGGCATAATCCACGCGCCCCGACCAGCGCACCAAAATCCAACACATACATATCATCAATCACAAATGACAATATTGTCGCGTCGACCGTGGTCAAAATCTTTATCCGCGGATTCTTGGACAACGCATCATACATATATTTTATCAGTTTCGTATCAGGCCGCGCCGCCACCAGGGCATCAATCGCGGGCACAATCCCCGCAATCTGGGTCAGTGGCAGGGTTCCTGCCTCCCAACAATCGGGACTGGGTTGTAATGTAAATGTGCCATCTGGCAAAACCTGGTTCACCATACCGCCACCGAATTTATCAGGCGACCATGCGTCTGGATTTTTAATATACATCACCCCCAGGCCGGTATCCGCACCAATCTTGTGCGCCGACCAGCAAACAAAATCGGCGTCCCATTTTTGCACATCTATGGCGTCATGCACAACATACTGGGCCGCATCAACAACCGTTATAACATTTGGATTTTTTTTACGTGCCGCGCGCACAATCGCGGCCACATTCTGGGGCCGGCCCAACACATTTGACATTGCAGTTATAACCAAAACATCAACATTTGGAATTTGCCACACATCAATATCAAAATTTTTATCCAACGCGCATTCTGTTATTTGCGCACCCGCCCCCATCCACGGCAGGCGCGCACTGTGATGATCCAGGGCCGAGACGCCAACACGCATATCGCGCGATGCGCCAACGATTCGCACAACGCGATTCAGGCCATCTGTCGCCCCAGATGTAAAAACAATCTGGCGCGGCGTGGCGTTCATAAAATCCGCCACCGCGCGTCGCGCATGCGCAACCATTTGATCCACCGCCGTGGCACGCGCACAAATCCCCCGCCCCGCATTTGCATATGCGTCGCGTAAAAATGTGGTCTGGGCGTCAATTACCGATGCCGGTTTTAACGCCGACGCCGCCGCATCTAAGTATATGATTTTATTCATTTTATACGTTTTCTCTTGCATTTTTTACTGATTATAATACACTTGCCCAAAATATCAATAGCAGAAGGAGAAAAAGATGGCATTGGAACACGCAAACGATACTAATTTTGATACAATGGTCGCCGGTGGCATTACATTGGTTGATTTCTGGGCATCATGGTGTGGCCCATGTCGCATGTTCGGCCCTATATTCGAGGCGACATCAGACGAAATCCCAGATGTTAAATTTGTGAAATTTGAAATTGACGAAGCGAACCGTCGCACCCCTGCGAAATATGGTATTCGCAGTATCCCCAGCGTATTGGCATTTAAAAATGGTGAATTGGTAGAGGCCAGAACCGGTCTGATGGACGAAGACACCCTGACCCAATGGATAAATGAATTAAAAGGCTAATAAAATGGCAGCAAAGAAGAGTTACAAGACAATTGAGTTACCACCAAGATACACACCGAAAAAATCGGAACCGTATATGTGTCCCGAACAGTTGGCGTATTTTTATCGCCAATTGATGGCCCAGAAAGATGAAATCGTGCACGAGAGCGATTCGGTCCTGAGTGCGGTGCGCCTGGCCGAAAAGACCGAGGCCGCCGGCGTCGGTGACGATTCGGACAACGCGACATACGAACAGGACATCACAATGAACCTGCGCATGTCGGAACGCGATAACAATTTATTGAAAAAGATAAATGCCGCATTGGATCGCATTGAAAACGGCACATATGGATACAGCGTTGTGTCCGGTGATGAAATTGGCCTGAACCGTATGATGGCGCGTCCCCTGGCAACGATGACAATCGAAGAACAGGAAGAATACGAACAGCGCAAACAATAACCACTTGCGACCACAAAAATAAAAAACCGTGCGAAATGCACGGTTTAATTTTTATTTCTTGGCCGTTACTTTTTTAACAGGCTTTTTTGCCGGTGTCTTTTTCGCCGATGGCTTTTTTACTGCCTTGGCCTTTGCTGTATCATCAGAATTTGATTTCATCTCTTTCTTGAATACATTTATGCCATCTGCCAGATTTTTCATCATACCTGGGATTTTTGCACTGCCGAACAGGATTACAACCAATACGACAATTACCAGAATTTCTGCCCAACCAAGTCTGCCAAACATATTTATCCCCTTTTATTTTGCAACATAGCAATCCAGACCATCGGATTTCGCATTACGGCAGAATCCATTTGCATCGGCCGCGGTTGCGAACGCGATACGCAGTCTGTAAATCGTTCCACCATTTACCTGGGCCGCCAAAATAACAAACTGTTTTCCTGCGAACAGATTCTGGTGACCACGCTGAATCTGGCGTTGTGCATTTTCCGCCAATGCGCGGGTGCTGTATGAACCAAACTGGACATACCAACCACCGTGTGCCGGGGCAATCTGTTGTTTTACGGTCTTTTTCGCCGCGGCCTTGGGCGCAGTTTTTTTGGCTGCGGGCTTCTTGGCCACAGGCTGCTTTACTGCTGGTTTATCTGGATTAAATGTAACGGCCTTTCTGTCTTCGACAACGCGAACCGGAACGCCCGCTGTTTCCTGGACCGGGGCGGCAACTGGTTTTGGTGCCGGGGCCGGTGCTGGCACTGGGGCAGCCCCTGGTGCAGGTGCCGCAGGCATCGCGTCCACTGGCACTGGTGCCGGGGCCGGAACATCAATTGTATCCGCACCATCAACAACAACCGACGGCGCATCTAAATCAACCTCTATCGATGACGAAGAATTTCCGCCAACCGTGCGAACAATAATATATGTCGCCAATATAATGACAACAACACCAATTCCCATCAGCAACCACGGCTTTTTCGAACGTGGTGTGGCAAACGGCGCCGCATCAGGCAGCGTATCAACACTGTTATCGTCATCTAAATCCAATAAATCCAAATTGTTGTTATCTTCGTTCATCTGGATATTCCTCCCCGTGGCTGAAAATTTCTCTTTGCGGATATTATATCACAAAAAAAGCCAATTCACAAAGAATATATACCATTTTATTTTGGCATTTGGCCAAAGTGTGGCGGAACAATCAGCTTATGATTTTCTTCTACAATTGGTTCACTTTCGCACGTGCGCGCGCACGCCGACAATGCAATTGGCATCGCAACCACCACCAATAACAAAATTACTTTTTTCATATTTTCCCCTTTCCTTTATATATAAAACAGTGGCGCGCGGGATTACCCACGCGCCCGACCGCCCTTAGCGCGGCATTTTAACCGCATCTGTCATCTGGGCAATGAATTCAGACAACGGCATTGTTTCCTGTTTATCCACGCCCAAACGACGCAGGGTTACCGTTTTATCTGCGGCCTCTTTTTCACCAACGACGGCGATAATCGGCGTTTTGGCCAGCGACAGTTCGCGAATCTTGTAATTTACCTTTTCATCACGCAAATCGGCACGTGCCCATATGCCCGCATTGCGCAATTCGTCCGCGACCATCGTTGCATATTCCGCAACCTTGCCCGAAATTGGTGCAACAACGACCGGCTCTGGCGACAGCCACAACGGCAAATTGCCACCCGTTGATTCCAGCAAGATTCCCATAAAGCGTTCAATTGAACCCAACATCGCACGATGCAACATAATCGGACGATGTTTTTCACCATCTTCGCCGACATAGGACAAATCAAAGCGTTCTGGCAAATTCATATCCAACTGAATTGTGCCGCACTGCCAGATGCGTCCCATCGAATCTTTCAGATAGTTATCGATTTTCGGGCCATAGAACGCCGCGTCACCTTCGGCAATTTCGTATTCAATGCCATTGTCGTCCAGCGCGCGTTTCAATGCCGCCTCGGCCTTGTCCCAGATTTCGTCCGATCCGATACGGAATTCAGATTCTTTGCGGGTTGCCAATTTCATTGAAATTTTATCAAAACCGAATTTGCCATAAATATCCTTGATGAAACGCAGAATCTTTACAACCTCGGTTTCCAGCTGTTCTTCGGTGCAGAAAATGTGCGCATCGTCCTGGGTAAATTCGCGAACACGCATCAGCCCCGACAGGCCGCCCGCCGCCTCGTAACGATTTACCTTGCCGAATTCTGCCAGATACATTGGCAAATCTTTGTATGATTTAATACCCTGACCAAATACCAACATACCACCCGGGCATGACATCGGCTTTACACAGAATGTTTTACCATCTTGGGTTTTGCCAGAATAATTGTGTTCACCATATTTTGCCCAGTGGCCACTGCGTTCCCACAGACTGCGGTCCATAACAGACGGCGTGGAAATTTCCAGATACCCTGCCCGTTCTTGGCGACCACGGATATATTCAATCAATTTACGATAAATCTTGTATCCCTTGTCGTGCCAGAACACCGCACCCGGCGCATAATCTGGTTCAAAGTGAAACAAGTCCATATCGCGCCCCAATTTGCGGTTATCACGCGCGGCGGCCTCGACCACGTTTTTCAGGTGTTGTTCCAATTCTTCGCGTGTTGCAAACGCGTCAACATAGATACGCTGCAACATTTTGTTCTTTGCGTCACCCTTCCAATACGCACCGGCAACATTACGGATTTTAAACGCATCACGTGGTAAATCCTTGGACGATTCAACGTGTGGCCCACGGCACAGGTCGGTGAAATCACGGAATGTATAGACCGATAATGCCTCGCCCGCGGCATCGTATTCGTTTAACCATTCCATTTTATATGGCTGGTTGGCGAATAATTGTTTTGCTTCGTCCAGGCTGACATTACGCTGTTCAAAACGGCCGTTTGATTTAATCAGCGCGTGCATTTCGTGTTCAATTTTTTCAAAGTCTTCTTCGGAAAATCTGTGTTCGGTATCAAAGTCATAGTAAAACCCGTTTTCAATTGCCGGGCCACCCGCGAATTTGACATCTGGATACAGTTTCTGAACCGCCGCCGCCATAACATGCGCCAGCGAATGACGAATCGTTTCTATTGGATATGACATAATTATAAACCTTTCTTACTTTGGTTTTTGTGTTGTTTTTTGTTTTGTTTGATTATTGCATGACGCGGTCAAAACCGCAAATAGAAATTACACCCCCAAAGGGGTTGTTGTAGTGGTTGTAAATGTCAAAATAATCATAAATTCTTTCATGTCCCGTATATTTTATGACGATATTATACAAAAATCAATAAAAAATGCCGGCAAGCCGGCATTTTATCAATAATCAATGATGCACCCAAACAGCACCGCGAAAAAGAAGCACACACTGCCCCCGATTACAAACAGGTGCCATATCGCATGTGAAAACTTTAACCGACGCCACAGATAGAATATCACCCCCACCGAGTATGACAGGCCGCCCGCCAAAATAAACCACATACCGCGCGCCGGGATATATTTTATCATTGCCGGCAAAATAAACAGCAATGTCCACCCCATCACCAGATACAGCAATACCATCCATTTCGGCTGCTGCTTTGGATTACGGATTTTCATGAACGCCCCAAATATCACAATCGCCCACAGGATACCAAACACCGTCCATCCAATTGGCCCGCGCAAATTCACCAACATAAACGGCGTGTATGTGCCAGCAATCAACGCATAGATGGCAACGCTGTCCCAGACCTCGAAAAAACATTCGCCAGGCTTGCCGATTGTCGCGTGACACATTGTTGACCCGAAATACAGCGTGAACATGGTCAGACCAAAAATCGCACACGATACAATCGCCCACGCGTTACCCGCCAACGCGGCATAAACGACCAACAGTGTCAATCCCGCAATTGCCAGCCCGATACCAATACCATGGGTCAGAATGTTCAAAACCTCTTCGCTTTTGGTGCTGGGGCGTTCCCAACGGAACAATCCCGTTGCACGCAACATGCGCAACAAATGTCCACCACGCGCGTCACGTTTGACCTGTTTCACCGCGCTCCGTGAATGTTTTTTTGTTTTAACCATTTACAATCTCCTCTATTCTCTGTTTAACCATATCACCCCCCATCACGTGCATGACCGAATACAGGTCTGGCGTATTTGTCCGCCCGGTCATCGCCACGCGCAGGTTCATTGCAACATCGCCATTTTTAACGCCGGCGTTCGCTGCAATTGCGACAATTTTATTCCACCATGTGTCCTTGTCATCGCTTGCATCATACGTTGCCAAAAACGCCAACAACAAATCACGATTGAATTCAAATTCAGTGTTTTTGTTGTGCAGCGCGGGCCAGAAATATGCAACCTCGCCCAGTGTCTGACGCCACGTGAAAAAATCCTTGCGAATACGTTTCGGATTATCGCGTTCAATTCCCAACACCGCCGCCAGATATTCGGTATCCGCAACCTGCATTTTGTGGTTATCGTCACCATATTCATTTGCCCACGCAACAACATGCGCCACCAAATCAGGAACCGACAGTGTCGCAATATACTCGCGCGCCCACCACTCTAATTTTTTCATATCAAACAGTGCGCCGGAAATAGGAATCTTTTTCACGCGCAGTGGATACTGCCAAATTGATGAAACCTGGCCCTTTGCTTTGGCCTCTTCGTAACCCGACGCCGCAATATTGCCCAGGTATTCCAGCACCGCCGCCGTTGGCCAACCATCTTGCAAAAAGAACGCAACATTAGCCTCGGGATCTTTACGCTTGGACAATTTACGCTGTTTGCCAGTTTCATCATCAATTTTATCAATTGTTGATGTATGAATATACATTGGCGGTGTCCACCCCATCATGCGGAATAATTGGGCATGCAGCGGAAATGACGGCAACCACTCTTCGCCACGAACAACATGCGTTGTGCGCATAAAGTGGTCATCAACCAAATGCGCAAAATGATATGTCGGTAATCTGTCGTTTGATTTAATCAGAACAATATCTTCGTTATTTTCCGGGAATCCGATTGAACCACGCACCGCGTCTTTACAGAAAATACGTTTTGACGGGTCGCCGGTTGAATACAAACGAATCGTTGGCACGTCGCCCCTGTCCAGATGCGCGATAATTTCGTCATCTGTTAAATCACGATCGCGTGCAAATTCACCATAAATACCGGTGGCAAATCCGGCCGCCTTTTGATTTGCACGGATTTGTTCCATATCGTCCGCGGTCAAAAAGCACGGATATGCCAGCCCGCGCGCCAGTAAATCGGCCGCCACACTGTGGTAGATATCACGACGCTGGGACTGGTAATACGGGCCATATTCCGGAACATCGTTATATTCCAAACCAAAACGATGCATTGAATCAACGATGATATCAACGGCGGACGCAACCTCGCGCTTGGTGTCTGTATCTTCGATGCGCAGCATAAACACACCGCCCGTATCACGCGCCAACTTGCAATCAACCAGTGCACCATACAGCCCACCCAAATGCATGAATCCCGTGGGACTGGGTGCGAAACGCGTTACGAACGCACCATCTGGCAAATCACGCGGCGGGAATTTCTGTTCCAATTCATCCAGCGTATATTTCGGTGCCGCACCCAGCACACGTGCAATTAAATCTGATGATAAACCCTGTCTCATATCTATTTTACCTTGTTTTATATAATATGGGATTCTATACTAAATATATGGAAAAACAAGAAATAAGAACTTTTGGTCGCCGACACGGGAAAAAATTATCTGCGCGCAAGCAGCACCTGTTGGCAAACGTTTTGCCGGCGATTACCGCAAAAAATGACGAAAATGCCGGGGATTTTAATATTCTGGAAATCGGATTTGGCGCGGGCGAACACGTGCGCGATTTGGCGCGTGAAAACCCAGATGCCACAATTATCGGGGCCGAACCATTTGTAAATGGCGTTGCGGCGTTGCTGGGCGCGATGACGGACGAAAAAACAAACGAAATTTTACCCGAATACAAAAATATCCGCGTTTACCCGGACGATGTGCGCGATTTTCTGCGCGCGGGCAATATGAAATTTCGCCAGATTTGGGTCCTGCACCCCGACCCCTGGCCCAAGGCAAAGCATGAAAAACGTCGCCTGCTGCAACGCGAATTCCTTGAAATGCTGGCGTTGCACCTGACCGATAATGGCGAAATCATCATCGGCACCGACCACTGGGGATATTACGATTGGCTTATTGACCAGGTGTCGCACACAAACCTGAATGCCACGGTGCCCGATATCGCAACAATCCAGACGCGTTACCAGAACAAAAACATGGCGGAAACAGACGCGCCGAAATACCTGGTTGTTACCCAATAAAGAATTTCAAATTTGATAATTTTTCTGGCCGTAATTGTTCGGTCAAACGCATAACCTGGTCAATGCGCACGGGATCTGACATTGGCGCAAAATGCACATCACCATTAAACGTCCCCATTGCATCCAAGGCACCATAAAAACGACCAACAAAATCCGATTTATCCCCCATATCGCGCGACATTGCAAATATCACAGATGACGCCCCCAGTGCATTTAACGCGCCAAAAACGTCCGACCAATCAGACGGCTCTATCCTGCATATATCCAGTCCGACGGATAATTTTTTATTAAAAAACAAATCGTCACGAATCGGGGCCAGATTTTTTACAACCGCCCCCAGGTCGGCCACCCGCATAAACATCTGGGCGGTGGTTGCGCCACGCTTGAACGCCGAATTGATATTCATGGTCAATTCAGACGCATCGTTCGCGCCAATCCCACGCGGACGCACCGGCACATAAAATCGTGTTGAAATCTGAATTTTTGTCCGTTCAACCCATGGCCAAACGATTTCGACGGCCGATGTTCCAACCGATATGTCACAGCCCCCGTGCGCGATTGCATCATCAACAACCCCGGCCAGCGCATTTGCGTCCATATCCGCCGGGCACCATGCCGCCACGTGACCATTTAATAATTCGCCAAGAATATTTTCGTTATCAATCATTACGCTTTTTACTTTATCACAAATATGATATAATTGAAATCAAATGAAATACAGAATTGATAACATGTTACTCGGTCTGTTGTGGTTACTGGTGGTAACACTGGGGGCCTGTTTTTGGTTTAACACAATGTTCGGGTTTAACTTGTTTGTCGGCGCGCATTGGCAGTATTTGGCCTATCTCCAGGCGGCCCAGACACCGGTCAAGCCATCATTTTATATATCACTGGTTTTTATATCCGCGATAATGATATGCGGTCTGTATGTAATTATGCGACCACGTTTTCGTAAAATCCGCCTGCCGATTATGCGAATTACCGCGCGCAAAAAAGACGCACCTGTGTCTGACGCGCCGGCGGCGCAACCGGCACCCGCCCCAGCGCAGATGGCCACACCAAACACGCCCGCGCGTCCCCCGCGCCTGAACGCGGCGACATTGGGCGGCATGCCAACCATGGCGACCAATTCTGCCACGCAACAACCAAACGCCGCGCGGACCGCGACACCACCCGCCCCCGCCGGCCCCAGTGACATTGAAATTGCACAAATTACCGAAATATTTAAGTCCGCAGGATATACAACCAAAAATCCACCACGCATAAATGGTAACCGGATGAGTTTGCTGGCCATCGGCACAAATGAAACACTTTGGCTGGGGGCACATGGGATTGCCACCACCGACATGCGACGCGCAATTGATAAATTAAACGATGTATTTTCAGATACACTGGACGACATATATATAAATGTCAGTGGCTTTGTTATTGGCGCACCAGATGCCGCGACCGCCGAATTTGACGATATACTGATGTTTAATGATGTGGACGGGCTGCGCGAATATATCACCGCGCATCCGAATGCCCCCCTGTCCGATGATGACAATGGGAATTTTGACGCATATTCTGAATACATTGATACTGTCATAAATTACATAGGTAAAATCTGATGCAATGGTCACAAGATACCGCAATGCGACGCGCACGCGAACTGAATATCGACGATATTCCGTTGGTGTGTCATCGTCCTGTGCTGGTGCCGGTTGACCCAAATTGGTTTGCGCGTTACAAAACATTGACACATGAATTTATGCAGACCCTGACCGATTCGGTTGACACTTTGGCATTTATGAATTTAACCCAGGACGAATTTATGGGGTTGGTTATGGGAACGCGCCTGCCCGATAATATGTCGTTCCGTTTTCGGATTCCATTGGTATGGGGCGGGAAACTCGGTCTGGAAAATCTGTTCATGTGCCAGACATTTCCGCACGCGCATAATATGGACCGACTGATTATTGAACAATCTGGTAACGATATGATTTGGTTGCCGAATCCCGCCAAGAAAATATATGTCCCCGCACATACTGCGGGCGGTGGCGATGGCGGTAACGCGACCGAGGACAGATTATCACAAATGGCGGCCCAAATGGCCAGTGCGCGCGGTATGGAATAACAGGAAAAATTATGTCATCAACATGTGATGAATTTTTATCGGCAATGAAATCGCGGGGTGCAATAATTGCACCCGCCGCACCTGTGCGCGCAATCGCGTTGGCCAATACGGCACTGCAAAATTTACGTGCGGCAATGTTGCCAACATTTTTATTGGATATGTATAAAACCGCCGACACAATAAATATGGGTAACGGATATATTTTTGGCGTGACCGAATTTGCACGTGGGGCAAAGTTTCCTGTCCCAGACATCGTATCGGTAAATCGCGAATTGGCGGGGATAAAGAAACTGCGCGGATTGACACTGTTCGGACGCAACGACCTGTTCTGGTTTGCGTTTGATTCATTTGGAACATGCATGATGTTGGATAACCTGAACCTGGGGGTGCTGCGAAAATATGATAATCCATATCGCGCAATGTCTGATTGTTTGCTGGGGGGAAAATTTTAATCCATGAAAAAAATTTCTGTTTCTTTGTCCGGGCATCATACCAGCATATCGCTGGAATCAGAATTCATTGATGCGTTGCGCGCCATCGCGACCCGCCAATCCAGAACGGTCAGCGCGATAATAAATGAAATTGATAAATCGCGCGCGACCCAGAATCTGTCATCTGCGATACGCGTATGGGTTTTGAAAAATTATAAATAAATGGGCCGGTGTTTTTACCGACCTTTTTTATTACCAAACAACATTGCGCCGCATGCGGCAAATGCCAGGATTATAATCAGCATGCCATCACGCCCAACATATCGATACGGCGTTTTGTGTGCACCACACACAACCCCATCCATCGCGCCGGCCGCGGCGATATCAATTTGCGAAATAATTTCACCGTCGGCGGCAACAAACGCACTGATTCCAGAATAATTTGCCCGCACAATTGGCAGCCCGCTTTCAATCGCATAACGACGCACCATATCCAAATGCTGGAACGTGCCGGGCGTTGCACCAAACCAATTATCATTTGTTATGTTCACGATTGCATCAACCGTCGCCCCACGTGGCACCAACGAATCGGTAAATATTATCTCGTAACAAATTGCCGGGACAAAGCTGAATTCCCCACTGTCCAGATTCATCGTAATAACACGCGCCCCACCCCCGGCGGTCAGATTCGCCGGCGACGGCATTATGCCAAACGGACTGTATTCGCCAAACGGCACCAGGTGTGATTTATGATAAACATCGGTAACCGTGCCGGTGGAATTTGCGACAATCATTGAATTGTAAATATTGCCACCTGTGACAGATGTCGCGCCAATCACAATTGGCCGCGACAGCGCGCCAGACAACGGCATATCAGCATCAATCATTGCAAACGGATATGTTGTTTCTGGGAAAACAATTAAATCAGGCGTTGCGTCATCACGTGCCAACGCGACCAGATTTTGAACATTACGTTCGGCCTGGGCAATACGATCGGCGCGCGACGAGTATTGCATTTTTGTTGACTGGGACTGGGCCGGTTGGACAATTCTGATAACCGGACGCGCGGCAGACGCGTCATCACATTTTGACATGCCAATATTGTGTATGCCCCAGCCCGCCCCACATAGCGCGATTATCAGGAACACAAAAAATGGTGCGCGCGATTTTTTTCGCAACATTTCAACCGCCCCGGCAACCAATCCCAACATAACAAACGTCAGTCCCAACGCCCCCCACAATGACATAGAATTTGCAATCACCGGCATCGGCAATGTGATATTCGCAATCGGATTCCATGGGAAACCGGAACAGAACCACTCGCGCAACCATAAAACCAGTGTCCAGGTGCCGGCGAATACAAATGGTCGCGCCGCGTCTGCCACGCGCGCACGCACCGCCATAACAAATGGCCACACAAATACGACCGCCCCAAACAACGCAATACCAACCAGACTGGGGATTGTCCAAATTGCAAACTGGGCCTGTAATTCAGGGACAACATATATTGAATGCAATGTCCACCAAAACATGGCCAGACTGTATGTCGCGCCAAACGGCATTGCCCGCAACCACAAACGGGGTGCGCCCGCATTATCATCGCCGCCACGCGCCATTATCCAATATGCCGCACCAATCGCACCAATTGCCAGGAACCATAAATTAAACGGCGCGAATCCCAATGCCGCAATCGCGCCCAGCACGCCCATCAAAACATATTGCACCCAACCATTTGGACGCAGACGCATGCGCCGCAAAAACGCAACCAGCCCCGCCCCCGGACAACATTTCGCGTCCGCGCACGGCGCGACTTCTTCTTCGCCGGCATATGGATTTTTGTATCCCAATTTTTCCATAATTTTTATTTCCAGGGGTTCCATCACCGCCGCCTGGTCATCGGTAATATGGTCATACCCCATCAAATGCAATGTGCCGTGCACAACCATATGCGCCGTATGTTCCGCGACCGAAATTCCCGCCGCCGCGGCCTGGGCTGCAACCGTATCCAACGATATGTAAATATCACCCAACAATATCGGATCCCCCAATTCAAACGACAAAACATTTGTTGGTTTATCAATGCCGCGATATTGACGATTTAACGCGTGGATTTCTGTATCATCGGTCAAGGTAATTGAAACCTCGGCCGATTTGTGCGAATTGCCCAGTGCCATACGCACAATTTTTTCAAAATCAATTTTATATTTTTTCCAACGCATATCGTTGTAATTTACATACACTTTCATTTGAATTTTTACCCTGAATTTTTTTATGCAGTATAATCGTCGCGTGCGGCCAAATCGTGCACATTGCGCATTTTTATGGTGGCAGATTTTTTAACTTTTTCTGTCCCCGAATTAAATGCCAAATTTTTACTACGCGAATTTTTTACCGCGCCCCTTCTCTGGGCCAGTTGGGTAACACGCGTAACATCACGTTGCACCCGTTTGTTGCCATTGGCCACCGCCAATTTATAGTTAGATAACGCCCGCTGTAAATCGCCCTTTTGTTCATAGGCAAACCCGGCGTTATAATACGCGGCACCAAATTGCCGTTTATCCTTGATACGTGTTATCACATCACGCGATTGGGTTATTGCATTATCATATTGCGCCATTTTGTTATACGTCGCGGCAATATCGTTACGCAGACTTGCATCATTTGGCGACGCCTCAATCAATGTCAAATATTTCTGGGACGCGTCCTGGTAATTACCATTTCTGTATGCGGCGTCTGCACTGGCGCGCATATCATCATAATTTACCGGAGCTATCGCGGCATCACGCACAACCGGTGCAGGCGTTGTTTTGCGCGGCGTCTGTTGTTGGGCATACATATTTATATCCGCACCCAATTCGCATTTATTGTTCTGACACAACAGTTGAATATCTTGGGGCAAGAAATCCTTGACCTTGGGCTTATTGGCCATAGAGTTTCCATGGCGATCAACAGGATTTTTTAACCATTTATACCACTCTTTATACAGCTGGCGATTTACCGTGCGATGTTCTTCGTCACCGGTAAAGAATTTTGCCTTGTCACCACCAACCAGGTAATAGAATTCAGGCATTCCGCCCATCGGGCAATTCATCAACATTTCGGGCGTCACATCCCCGGTCAACACACCTGCCTCTAACCAGCGACGCCAACGCAGCCCCGCCCCCCCGGCCAGGAAATTTCCAATACGGCCCGCGACAACCTTGGGACTTTTGCCATGCAACCATGCGCGCCCCAAACTGGTTTCTGCCTTTATCGGGTGTTCCGCGAAACGCTGGCGCACCAGGCTGTCTGGCATATTTGTTCCATACTTTTTAAAATCTTGGCGTAACAGTTCAAAACGCTCACGATGACTTCTGTCACGTGGATTCTCTATAACCTTGGTTCCGGCATTATATATAACCGACGCCATGGTCCGGGCCTCGGCCGTGGTGTTGATATTGACGCCTTCCATCGCGACATCATAACAATACATTGTAAAATACGTTTCGCCATGTTCCAGGTGCCACTTTGCCAAATCATATGCCTGTTGCGTTGTGATTGGTTTTGTGTCCTTGGTCACCCTGGTGCCATCAGACAACATTGTCGACCCAAATCCAATTGTCCAAACACCACGGCTGTCCTTGTATGGGATATGCAGACCTGTTTTTTCATCAACCTTGACCCCTTCTTTGGCCAACAGGTCCGCAATCAAAAACGGCGTAATTGGACGCATACGTTCCAGATACGCGCCATACGTATTTGGTTGTGCGTGGGTGATGGGCTGTGCAATATGAATTTGTTGGGGTTCGACATGGGCAATGCTATTCATGTTATCACGTGCCGTCTTGACGCCACCCAATGTCATTGCAAACATCAGGTAATACAATAAATGCGCCGATAAATTTGGATATTTTTTTGAAAATTCAGACATCTTTTTATTTCCCCCGTTTTTGTTTTTTGCAATTTTCTTGTTTGCATTTCTGCGTTCCAGCGCGCGCAACAAGTGGTTGTCCAGCGTCGCATATTTCGTCGCCCACAACAGAAATTGAAATAATGCCGTTGTCGTCATACCGGTGGCACGCACAAATGCGTTCGCATCCGATTGCGCAATTTTCTTGGTCAGTTTTCCCATCGCGCGGTGTGGTGCATTTACGACCTTTCTAAATTTTTCAGACATTTTTATTTTCCCCGCTTTGTTTTCCCCAGGCCTGATTTCTTGGCAATCTTGGAACGATGTAATGCATAGTTCGGCGCAACAAATGGATAGTCCGCCGGCAGCCCCCACTTTTCACGATACGCGTCCGGTGTCATATTAAATTTACGACGAATATACCGGCGCAACATTATGTGCCAGGTGCCATCTTCCAGACATTGAATTTTATCCGATCGGACCGATGCCGCGATCTGGGCCGGTGTTGCCGACGCCCCGCGCAAAGTTTCACGCGCTGCCGCAACCGCCGCCGTCATCGTCAACCCCGGATTTGCCGCAATTGCCGCCGCCGCCAGGTTCGCGACCGCCAATGTAAAGTCAGAATTTTTATCGTTATTTATCAATTGATAATCCCTTGGATTTCTAATACAGTTATTATACCACAAAATAAACAATAAATAAAATCAAAGTAAAACAAATACAAAATGCCAAACGACACCAGACCACTTGCCGATTTAATGCGCCCCCAGACCGTTGACGACGTCATCGGTCAGGTGCAATTACTGGGTGAAAACGGCCTGGTGCGCCGTATGGTTGATAATCACAAATTATCAAATCTGATTTTGTGGGGACCGCCGGGGTGTGGCAAAACCACAATCGCGCGCGCGTTGGCCAATTCGGTGGATATGGATTTTGTGCCGATGTCTGCGGTGTTTTCTGGCACGGCCGATATAAAAAAGGCAATGGAGACCGCGAAATTAAATCGCAACCTGGGGCGCAACACATTATTATTTATTGACGAAATACACCGTTTCAACAAAACGCAACAGGATACATTACTGCCCTATCTGGAAGATGGCACGGTTGTATTCATGGGTGCGACCACCGAAAACCCCAGTTTTAATTTAAACAACGCGTTACTGTCGCGGTGCCATGTTGGCGTGCTGGCGGGATTGTCACACGATGATTTAATGGAATTGATAAATCGTGCCGAAAAATTTACGGGCAAAAAATTACCATTAAACGAAGATGCACGTAATCACTTGGCCGATATTGCCGATGGCGATGCGCGATTCTTGCTGAACACAATTGAATATTTAATCAATGCGAATTTCAAGCATGTTCTGGATTCAGATGGCCTGGATTCCGCCGTGCAAAAGCGCGCGCCCCTGTCCGACAAGTCGGGCGACGAACATTATAATTTAATTTCCGCCGTGCATAAATCACTGCGCGCATCGGATACCGACGCGGCACTGTATTGGACGGCACGCATGATGACATCGGGCCAGGATCCAATGTATCTGTTTCGACGCCTGGCACGTTTCGCAATGGAAGATGTCGGCCTGGCCGATCCAAACGCAATGCAAATCGCACTGGCCGCATGGCAATTGTATGAACGCATGGGCAGTCCCGAAGGCGACCTGGCCCTGACCGAATTGGTAATCTATCTGGGCACCGCACCAAAAAGTGTTGGAAATTATCGCGCACAAAATGCGGCGTATGCCGCGGCCCGCGCCACTGGCAGCCTGATGCCACCAAAGAATATTTTAAATGCACCAACAAAAATGATGAAAAATATGGGATATGGTGCCGGGTATATTTACGAGCCGGATACCGCATCTGGATTTTCCGGACAAAATTGTTTCCCAGAATCAATGCCGCGACAAAAATTCTATACCCCGGTTGAACGCGGATTTGAACGCGAAATTAAAAAGCGTTTGGAATATTGGGACGCACTGCGCGAAAAATTAAACGCAAAAAAGTAAATATCAGAATAAAATATTCACCTGGGCACCGACCTGGAAATCATCGCTTTCGAATTCATAGTCAACGTGTCCAATGTATTGCGTGCGGCCGTATTGGCGAACAAATTTACCCCCCAACCATTCCTGGTTATAATCCGGGTTTGTTGCCTTGCGCCATGTAAAGTCCATGCCGATACGCATATCGGGGGCAATACGAAAATATGCCTCGGGCGTCATGTCAATGTATGACATCCCGCGCGTATCATCAAAAATCCAACTGGATTTAATTGTACCTGCCAATGTGAACTGTTCCCACTGGCGACCAAATCGCAATCCGGCGTAGTATGTTGAATCTGCGAAATACGGCGTGCGCACATGGGACGAACCACCCAGCCGCAACCCAAACAGCGCGTCCGTCACCATACGCGCATCATTGTCATCGGCGCGCGCCAAACGATACACACCGCCAAAATCTGCCGCAGAAAATCCGTCTTCGTCACCATCAAAATCCAACTGGTAATGAATATTCGCACCCAATGCCAGACGGTCATTTATACCATATGATAAATCTTGGCCGGCACGTAAAATATTGTCCCAAAATGTCAATGTTGATTTTGATAAAATTTCCTTGTGTCCCTGCATATACAGCGGATCCGACGTATCACGCGAAATCGCGTCATCCGCAACCGCCGGCGCGCCGACAAACATGCACAACAAAACAAAAACACACGACAAAATTTTACGCATCACCATCATCCCCACATAAAATCACGGCCGGGCGCGCAATGCGCGCACCGACCATATTTATCCAATTTCACTAGAATTGGAATATTGCCTGCAAGCCAAATGTTGTTTCAGAATAATTGCTGATTTTGGCATCACCATGCGGCTGCCATTGATACACCGGTTCACCCGACGCATTCAACGCACCATATGCCCAATAACCCAATGTCTTGTCATCGGCACTGTCATAAATTGATGTCTTGCCATACAGGTTCAATGCGAACCAATCATTTGGCTGCCAACCGATTGCCGCCTTTAACGACGCCTGGTTGTGCCAGTCATAGCTGCCAAACAACGCTTCCAGGTTAAATGTCCAATCCTGGTCCAGGACACTGAACACGCCCAGGCCACCTTCGACATAGAACGCGCTGTCAACATCGGTTTTGTATGCGATAAAGATGCTGGAATCATTGCCCTCTTCGGTTTTACCCTCTATGCCATTGCCATAGGAATTACCGTCAAAGTCAACATACCAACCGCGCACCAAACCATAGATTGTTGATGACGAAATCTTGTATCCAGCCTTGACATCCAAAATAAAGTTGTTGGAAATATCTTTCTGGTGCTGGTAATACGCAGATGCGGTTGCAATCCATTTGTCGTTATCGATAAAACGCCACTGGCCACCCAGACCGAACAGATTCAAATCATCGTTATCCATTTCATCGTCTGGTGCGGTTGACCAATCAAATTTGTATTTTGCGAAATCATATTGCAGCATCCCCAGCACTGCGATACGGTCGGTGATACCATAACTGAAATCTTCCTTGATTGAAAACTGTTTGCCATCCCACTTTGCCTTGGTATCAGAAATGTCATATTCCGACAGTGGGGTCAGTTTAATATCATACGAATTCATACCATATGACAAATCGGTTATCGAACCAAACTTGCCACCCAACGGCTGAAAGAACGGGTGTGCCAAGAAATATTTACGTTTTAATTCACTGCGATATGTATCCGCGCGTGTTGTGCGAACAGTTGTCGTTTTTGTTGTGTGACCCGCGTCATACTGTTTATACAGCGCGCTGCGATTCTGGGGCTGGGTGTAATAAATATTCTTGCCGTCCTGGGAATCATATGTGCGCGTGGTTGTGCGTGTCTGGTATTTTTGATAATTCACATTTGTGCGTGCACGCGTCGCCGGCTGGTTCGAAAAATCAACACTGGATGCCGCGCGTGCGCCCGTGTTTGTCGCCGCCAGCACGGGATTCATCCCCAGCATGGCAACCGCCCAAATAAACAAAGACATTTGCTTTTTCATAAAAAAACTCCTTTTTCGTTACGCAAATTATACCACAAAACGCGCCTATAAAAAAGCATAAAAAACACCGGCAAATGCCGGTATTTTTTTACTATAAAATATGCCGTTTATTATTGGCGTCGGGGGGACTGACGATGCCTTCTTGCTCCATCCGTTCCATAAATCCAGCGGCCTTGTTGTATCCGATTTGCAATCTGCGCTGAATATACGAAATTGTCGGCTTTTTATCACGCAGGACACATTCCTTGGCCTGACTATACAGGTCGGCGTCTTTGTCCCCCTTGGCCGCCGGCATACCCGGGATTGCCGCCCCGCCCGCGGCCGCGCCACCATCGTCATCGGTGATTCCTTCGACGTAATCTGGTGCCTGTTGCGCGCGCAAGAAATTACCAACACGCGTCATTTCTTCGTCTGATATAAATGCGCCATGGATACGCACCGGAACACGTCCAGCCTCGCTGAATAGCATGTCACCACACGCCAACAGGTTTTCCGCACCCTTTTCACCCAATGTTGTCATAGAGTCAATATTACTGCGCGCCTGGAACGAAATACGTGTCGGGAAATTCGCCTTGATAACACCGGTAATGGTTGTTGCGTCTGGACGCTGGGTCGCCATAACCAGGTGGATACCCGCCGCACGCGCCTTTTGCGCAATACGTTGGACACAGGCCTCTACATCCTTGCGCGCCAGGCTCATCAGGTCGGCAACCTCGTCAATAACAATGACGATATATGGCATATCTGACAAATCAACTTCTTGGGTTTCAAACAGCAATTCACCCGTTTCTTCGTCTGTGCCAACGGCGACCTGGCGCGTGATTTTTTCACCACTGGCCCGCTTTGCCGCAACGATTTCATTATAACTTTCAATATTACGTGCATTGACCAGTTGCAGTTGTTTATAACGATCCTCCATCTCGCGCACAGCCCATTTCAGTGCATTGACCGCCGCATTTGGATCCAGTTTTACAATCGGTGTTATCAGATGTGGGATATTATCCCAGAATCCGAAATCAACCCCCTTGGGGTCAATAATCATCAGTTTGCATTTGTCTGGTGTAAAGTGATAAACGATGGACATAATGATTGACTGAACAAACACAGATTTACCCGAACCCGTGCGTCCCGCAATCAACATATGTGGCATTTTTGCCAAATCAAAATACATATAATTACCACCGATATCCACGCCCAATGCCAATGGAATCTTGGACTTGGACGTGCGAAATGTTTCACTTTCCACCAGTCCGCGGAACCGCACCATTTGACGTTTCAGGTTCACCATTTCAACACCAATCAGTGGCGTCCCCGGGATGTGTGCAATACGGATGTTTTCGGTTGCCATCGCACGCGTCATATCTTTGACCGTCTTGCTGACGTCAACCATACGGGTGCCGCTGTCTGGCATAAATTCATACAGTGTAACAATCGGTCCAGGCCGAATACCAACAACCTTGCCATGGACATTGTATTCGGCAAAGTGCACCTCCATCGCGGTGGCATTGCGTTTTAATTCTGGCGTTACAACATTTTTACCAAAATTTGATTTTTCCAAAAATGCCGGATCAGGCAATTCATATTGATGCGCACTGTCAGACGCGGCGGCACGACGTGACGTTTTCTGGGGCGTGCGCCGCGTGGCGCGCGATGCGCGCGCAGGCTTCTCATCCGACGCGTCATCATCGTCGGCGGCATCCGCTTCGTCCCCGACGTCGGTGTCATCGTCTGCGGCTGCCGCATCTGGCGCGTCGTCATTTGCCACCGCCGGCCGCGCCAGGTGAAACGCCGTCATAATCCATCCAATAACGCGGCGCACCACGTGCAACGTTGCACGCACATGCGACCAACGAACATGCAAAATCATACCGCCTAACAACAAAAATCCCGCCAGGCATAAAATACCAACCAACGCGCCCCATCCACCAATCAGCGCACCAACATCACCCGCCACAATCACCCCGGCCAGGCCGCCAAACACGCCACGTGGGAAAATCAATCCAAATGCCGCCACCCCCAGGCACAGCGCAACAAACACCCGCACCAGATTGTATTCCGGCGCAACTGTTTCGTCCCAATTGGCAACGCGCGCCACGCCCGCACGCACAATGCACAGCAACAAAAACAACGCCGGCACCGTGCCAATCGCATATCGTAAAAACGCCGCAACATTTCCCATCACCGATTGCGTGCCCAGTGTGCTGGCCGTGGCAAAACCATCCAGATACGGATTCAAAAACAACAGCGCAAATATCGCCCACAGTCCCAACGCCGCCACCGCGCCACCAATAATGCGACGTGCAAAACTCTTTAACGCGCCCGTAACGCGTTCTGGTAAAAATTTCGATTGTCCTTCCATATTCGGCATTTTATCACAAATTAAACAAAAATGTTAAAAAAAACGCGCCACTGGGCGCGTAATTTATTCAAATTTTGATTGCCAGCGTTTCAGCAAAGCCTTGACAAAATCGGCCATCACCATACCGATAAATGCCCCAAGCAAAACGTCTGTTGGCCAATGCGCCCCATACGCAACCCGTGACGCCCCAACGACAATTGCCAATGTCCACGTGAACCATTTTATCCGCGGTGCCAACATACCCAACATAACCAGTCCCGCAAACGTCGCAACCGTATGTCCCGATGGCATTGAATTAAATGCCCACTCGTTTGACCACGGGAAAAATCCAGTCATATCCAATGCCTCGAAAAATATTGGACGGGCGCGACCAATCATAATCTTTAACCCCTTGGCCAAGATGGATGCCGACAAGACAGAGCAAAATACAAAAAACGCATAACTGTTCTTTGTTTTTACAATAAAATCGCGAAAAAACACAAAAATACTAAACCGATTTTGCGAATTCTTAAAGCACGGCTTTGATTCAACAGTCTTTTTGCCATAAAACATGCACAATAAAACAAACGATGCGGCAATCCACATTTTTGCGTCAAAAATTTTATCAAACCAACCCCACACCGCACAGTCAAAATTGCGCATAAACAGATACAGCGGTTTATCAAACCATGCAATTCCCAATGCCACCGCTACCGCGACCACAACCGTCGCCACCCCCAATAAATTCCATTTGATTTTATTATTTTCTGCTAAAAACATTATCCGCCCCTTGTGCCCTATTCTTCGGCAATCAGTCTGGTATAAACAGTTTTATCGGTCAATATCTTGGCCGAAACAGCCGCCGCGACCGCGTCTTCGTCGGTGCCACTGGTAATAACCGGACATCCGCGACGCACATCATCAACGTTGATATTTTCCGCACGATTAAAATCACGCGCATCAAAATCATTATTTAACACATTCAAGAAAAATGCATTTTGTTGCGTTGTGCTGCGGATATTAGACAGGCACACAATCGGGAATACCCCACGCCCATCAATATCGCGCCCGGTGCCGGTCTGAATTGACTTGTTCAATAATTCCAGCGCGCCCCCATCATTTAAATCCAGACGCGTTGCAATACGCGCATTTCCCGCCGTCGGCGTTCCAACCAAAACCCCGCGCCCGTATTCATAGAACGCTGCGGCCAGTGCCTCGGCCGTGCCACGTGTTTGATCCGACATCAGAACAACAACCGGCACATCTGTCACCGCATTGCCACCGGGAACAACCTCGACCTGTTCGGCTGCGGTTTCCTGAATACGCATTACAGGCCGTGCACCGATAAACAGTCCCGCCAACTTTGCCGCTGCAACCGCGTCATCACCCGACGCCGCGCGCAAATCCAACACAATCCCGCCCAGGTTCGGATACGTCGCCAGCGCCTCGTTCACAATGGATACGGCGTTATTTGACGCCTGGTGCACAACAATTTCCAGAACGTCGCCCGAATTTTCACCACTGGCCGTCCGATGAACAACATCGGCATCGGCCAAAACAATCGTTGCACGACGCAGCACGACATCACGCGTCCCCGATGGCGACAACAATTTTATCTTGGACGTGCCAGAATTAAATCCCGCCAGCACAGATTCCAATTCATCATCCGACATATCGGCAACCGCGCGGCCATTTATTTCAGATATCAAATCACCCGCACGAATTCCCGCCGCATCCGCGGGCGCGCCCTTGAACACGCCGTGCACACGCCAATTTCCGCGCGCGTCACGCACCCCGGTCAATCCCACACTGGTCAGGATACGACCGTCTTCGGTAACCTCGGCCGCACGGGAATAGATATAGCGACCATTTTCATCAATGCCGCGCATCAAACTGTCCACGACCATTTGATACATTTCAGACGGACTGGCGCGATGCAATTCAGAATCTTTTTCGCGCAACTTTAACATCAATGCGGTGGTTATTTCACCAAACCCGTTCCAATCACCACTGCGCGGGCGCGGATAATTTGCAATAATATTATCACCCCACACCAAAACAACACGTTCATCTGTTGCGGCAATATGTGCGTTTTTGTTCAGGTTTTCCAAACTTTCAATCGCGACATTTATGCTTTTACCGCCCCACTTTACCCCGTCCAGTTTTTCATAAATATCGGCAAATGTTTTTGACATTTCAAAAACAGGCACGCCGTCCTGGATTGGTTCATCTTCGAAAAACAGGCTGTCTGAATACGCCGGCCGCACCGCCAGACAAAAACACAACATTAAAAATAATTTTTTTAATCTCATATTATTTTTCCTCTCTCTGTGTGTCCCCCATGGGTGGCGATGCGGCATCAATATCAATACTTGGTGTCACGTAAATTAAAGTGATACAAGATTACGTTCGAGATATAAATACTGGTCAATGTTCCCATCACAACCGAGAACGTCATCGCGACCGCGAAATCTTGCAACATAATACCACCAAAGAAATACAACCCAACCATTGCCAATATTGTTGAAACACTGGTCATAATTGTTCGATGGAACATTTCATTTACCGACAGGTCAATCAATTCAGTCATCGGCATCTTGTGATACTTTTTGATATTTTCATCAATACGGTCATAGTTCACGACCTTGTCATTGATTGAATATCCGATACCCATCAGGATAACCGCAATTGATGTCTGGTTGAATTCCAGTCCAGTAATGGAAAAGAATCCGAACATTAAAATAAAGTCCAACACCAACGACACAAACGAACCAACGGCATATCCCCCGCGATAGCGAATCCAGATATACACACTCATCAGCACGAACGACACCAATATCGCCAAGATACCACCGCGCACCAATTCGCCACCGATTTTTGGTCCAACGATTTGCACCTGGGAATATTGCACCTTGTCGCCCAAGATTTGTTTAATGTCGGCAACGCGCGCGTTTTGTTGGGCATCGGTTGCCCCCTTGGGCAAACCGACACGCACCAAAATCGCGTCATTATCAACCGATTGCAATTCCGGGCTGAATTCGGCCAGGTCACTGCGCATCTTGTCAATTGTGTAATCGGCCGCGACGGGTTTAACCTCCATCGAGATACCACCCGCGAAATCAATACCGTAATTCAGGCCATGAAACGCCAGCGATACAATCGACAATGCAACCAATATTCCAGAAACCCAGTATGACAGTTTCCGATATTTCATAAAATGCAGTTTCATAGTATCTATTCCTTATTTATTTCTGATGTAACTGATTTTCTTGTTTTTGCCGTTCATATACCAGTCAATCAAAACCTTGGACAACAACAGGCATGTGAACAATGTTGTAATAACACCGATGGACAGCGTTACCGCAAACCCACGAATTGGACCCGCACCAAACTGGAACAGAATCAAACTGCAAATCAGATTGGTCAAGTTTCCGTCCATAACGGTCTTGGTTGAACGATGGAAGCCCAGTTCCACCGCACGCAGGGCTGGGACGCCTTCGCGAACCTCGTCTCGGATACGTTCAAACGGCAGAATATTCGCGTCCACCGCCATACCCAGTGTCAACACGATACCCGCAATCCCCGGCAACGTCAGTGTTGCCCCCAGAAATGCCGATATACCGATAATCATCGCCAAATTGACCAGCAATACGATATCTGCAATCAAACCAAATCCGCGATATGCAACCAACATAAATATGATTACGAACAACACACCAACCGCGGAACCGATTTTACCAGCCTCGATAGTATCGGCCCCCAGTCCCGCACCAACCGTGCGTTCTTCGATAACCTGTAACGGTGCCGGCAATGCGCCCGAACGCAACAACACGGCCAGGTCTTTTGCACCCTGTAATGTGAATCCACCAGAAATCTGGCCACGGCCACCCGGAATTGGTTCACGGATTGTCGGTGCCGACAACACGCGTCCGTCCAACACAATTGCAAAGCGTTCGTTCACGTGTTCGGTGGTCAGTCGTGCAAACTTGCGCGCACCTGTTGCATCAAATGCGGTTGTTACAACCGGCATATTATTCTGGTCAAAATCCGCCTGGGAATCTTTTAATGATTCACCCGACACCTCGACACGGGAATAGACCGGAACCAACTGATTTGGCGCGTCCATCATTGGCAAGAATTGTGTGCCATTGGGCGCACGACCAGACGCAATTTGTTCGGCCGACACATTTTCATTTACCAAATGGAACGTCATCTTGGCCGTCTGACCAATCAATTCCTTGATGTGTTCTGGGTTATCAACACCCGGCAACTGAATCAAGATATATTTGCCACCCTGGGACTGGATAGATGGTTCCTTGGTCCCCAGCGCATCAATACGACGACGCACAATTTCAATACTGCGCGCCAATGCGTCCTGGGTCATTTCGTTTTTCTGTTTTTCCGAATACGACAATGTAATTGTCCGACCCGATGATTCAATATCAACAGTATTGCCCAGAACACTCTTTAACCGACCCTTGGCACGTGATACATCGGCATCATCGCGAACAACCAACGACACAACACCATCGTTATTACGCAGGTTCGAAAAACGAATAACACCCTTGTCACGATCAATCAGGGCTGTGCGTGCCTCGTCATACAATTGGGCCGCTTTTTCTTGGAACATGGTGTTTGTGTCCACTTCCAATAACAACTGGGCCCCACCCTTTAAGTCCAAGCCCAATGGGATTGGTTGTGCCCACGACGGGAAATACGGCGCCAGGCGTGGCGACATTGTTGGCACCGCCAGTAACACACCAAACACCGCAACAAAAATTATTGCCAGTTTTTTAAACATCTGATTACCCTTTCTCGCTTATTCAACGCTGGCCACGGCGTTTTTGTTGACTTCTATAACGACACCCTTGGCCACTTCCATTTCAATGGTTTTGTCGCCAATCTTTTTGATTGTCCCGTAAATGCCGGCCGCCATTACGCGATTACCAACCTTTAAAGAATCCAGCATTTTCTGGTATTCGGCCATACGACGCTTGTTCGGACGCACCATAAACAGATAAATAATTCCAAACACAACGATGCAATACAGCAGCATTCCCCACCAGTTACCAGTGGCAGCCTGGGCCGCGTTTGCACCTTCTTGAACAACAACCGTGGTTTCTTCCATGATATTTCTCCTTAGTGTAACTTGTTATTTTATGGTGTCAGAATAGTAAAAAAAAGCCCCACTGTCCAGGCAAAAAACAATGGGTTCAGGGGCCAAATCTCAGACACGTTCAAACCACGCATCCATATCTGTAATCGGGATAAATTTATACACCGGTCGCCCATGATTACATTGCGCGCCACGTTCGGTCCGCTCTATCTCGCGCAATAATGCATCGCACGACGGCATGTCCAGGCGTTGCCCGGCACGCACACTGTGATGGCATGCATAATTTGCCAATTTCAGGTGCAATTTTTCGTTCAATTGGGACGAGTGGCCATTGGCGCGCACCTCGTCCGCGATATCATGAAACAGATTTGCCCAATTCAAATCCCAATCGGCCGGTTTTTCAAAAACGGCAATCGCGTCATCACCAAACGCATCAACGTGCAGACCCGCCGCCCGCATTTCATCGGCAATCGTCATCACCGCCGCAACGTCGGTGTCGCGCATATGCACCACAATCGGGGTCAGTAACGGTTGTGATTTTATTGCATGCCGACGCAGGCGTTCATACGTAATACGTTCATGTGCCGCATGCTGGTCCACCACCACCAGGTTATCGCCAGATGCCGCCAAAATGTATTTATTACCAATCTGGCCAATTACTCGCCCCAGTGGCATATCAAGGTCCGCGTCACCCGTCGCCACAGGCGCGGACGCGGGTGTCATCGCGGGCGCGACCACGGGCGACGAAAATATTTCGTTCATTTCTGATAATTCAGACAGCGTCGACGGTTCGCACACACGCGCCCCGGCGGGCGGCAATCCAAAGTTTATTTTCTGCGCCACCGCCCGGGCAAATTCGGCCGGCGCATGATGCGTCACATCAATTGATGGCGTGGCGTTCATTGTCTGGGATAATGCCGCACGCAATGTTTTTATAATAAAACTGCGGATATGCGATGGTTCCAGAAAATGCACCTCGGTCTTGGCGGGGGAAACATTTACGTCCACGCTGCGCGGTGGGACCGTTAAATACAGCGCGCACAGCGGGAATTCGCGCGCATGCATTACGTCCATATATGCCGCACGCAGGGCACCAACCAAAACCTTGTCCCGAACGGGACGGCCATTTACAAACAAATATTGATCAACCGACGACGCACGACGCAACGTGGGTTCTGATATAAATCCATGTAATTCCAATCCGGCGGTTGTCGTGCTGTGTGCGTCAACGGCAATCATACGACCGGCAACGTCATCACCCATAACCGCAACAATTCGGTCACGTAAATCCTGGCCCCGCGGGAAACGCCATTTATTGTTTAATGTAAATCCGACATCTGCGCGCGCCATGGCCAGGCGACGCACCACATCCAACACTGACATCATTTCGGCGCGGTCGGCACGTAAAAACTTTAACCGCGCAGGCGTGCGCGCAAACAAATTCAAAACACGGATTCGCGTCCCCGATTCCCAATCAGACGGCCGCACATCACCCGTGGTTGCATTTAATTGCCAACCATTTGGAACCGCACCATTACACGTATCAATCGTCATATCAGACACAGATGCGATTGATGGCAATGCCTCGCCCCGGAATCCCATAAAGTTGATATTTAACAAATCATCGTCTGGCAATTTTGATGTCGCATGCCGCTGTATCGCCCGCCCCAGGTCATCGCGCGACATACCCGAACCATTATCAATAACAGAAATCATCGTCCGACCACCGTCGGCAACATCAATCATAATCTGGTCTGCGCCCGCGTCCAGTGCGTTTTCAACCAATTCTTTGACCACACTGGCGGGACGTTCAACAACCTCGCCAGCGGCAATTTGGTTTATCAAAAAATCAGGCAACAGACGAACAGGCATCCCCAGACCCTAGTCTTTGAATTTTACTTCCAAAATTTCGTATTCTTTTTCCCCAGATGGCAATTTAACAATGCACGTATCACCAACGCAACGCCCAATCATTGCGCGCCCAACCGGCGATGTGCACGAAATAACCTGTTTGCCATCAGATTCAATATCTGACAAAATCCGGCACTGCATACGGTTACCGTCTTCGTCTTCGGCGACAACGCGGGCACCAAACACAACCCGGTCACCCGACAGTGAATCAATATCAATAATCGCGGCATTTTCAATTACCCCTTCGATAAACTGGATACGTTTATCAATCTGGCGTTGTTTTTCCTTGGCCGCACTGTAATCCGCGTTTTCCGACAAATCCCCCAGCGAACGCGCCCACTGAACCGTTTTCAAGATTTCCGGACGCTGAACCTCTTTTAAATCTTTTAATTCTTTTAACAGCGCGTCAAACCCTGCGCGTGAAATTGGTTTTTTTTCCATTTTGCATGTTCCTTAGATCTGTAATAGTATCCGAAATTATACGCATTCATTTTAATTTTGCAATTATCAAATCAACAGGTTATAATTTTTAGGCTATGTTACGAACAAGTATTTTGACCAGATTCCTGATGCGCCGATTTTTTTACGGCGTTGGGTTGGTTATGCTGGTCGTGTGTGGGATTATTTTCGCGGTGACATTTGTAGAACGCCTGCCGTCAAATCCGACGGCGGTGGCGGCAATGGCGGAATCGTGGATGCGATTGCTGGAATATGTGCCACTGTTCTTGCCACTGGCGGTGTTTATGGGAACATTGCTGGCGTCATATAACCTGACCAAATCCAGCGAGAGTATTATTGTGGCCAGTGCTGGCCTGTCCCCATACCAGATGTCACGCCCGTTCTTGGTCGGCGCGGCACTGATTGGCGTGTTTGCAACGACGGTCGTAAATCCATATTCGGTTGAATTGAGCAATCGAAACATTACATCAGACCACCTGAAATTGATTGATGACGCAATCTGGCTGCGCGAGGCATCAGAGACCGGATACATCACAATGAACGCAAAAACAATGCACAAGTCTGGCGACGCATTGGATTTTGAAAACGCAACAATTTATGTCCAGGACGCGTCATTTAAACTGACCAACCGGATAGAGGCGAAAACGGTCACCCTGGACGATGACGGAATGTCTGCAAAATCTGCGCACGTATGGGACGCAAACGGCATTATGAAAACGCGCGATTGGTCGGCGGAAACACGTCTGACACCGCGCACGGTGTTGGACCGATACCTGCAACCGGACCAGATTTCATTTTGGCAATTACCGACATTTATCCACAAAATGGACGCGATTGGCGCGCCGGTACGTGGCCATTTGGTTCAGTTTTGGACCCTGTTATTCTTGCCATTATCATTGATTGCGATGGCAACACTGGGCGTTGCATTTTCCCAGACGCGCCAACGCCGCAATTACAGTTTTGGGACCAAATTTGCCCTGGGGATTGTCACATGCTTTGCATTGTATTTTCTGACCAATATGTTTAACGCATTGGGGTCAACCGGTGCATTACCGCCAATGCTGGCAATTGTTGCGCCACAACTGATTATCATCGCCGCCGCGGCCACATTTATCGCCAGTTTTGATACCATTTAACCCAAGGGGGAATTTACGCATGCCACTGAATAATCGACGCAAGAATTCGACACGTAATAAAATTATAATCTGGGCATTGATAATTGTCCTGGTGGTGCTGATGATAATATCATTTCCCGCCCCACAAAATGTGACCGAAATCGTATTGTATCCATGAATTATGTAGAGATTTTTTTAGAGGCCCTGGCCGCAGAAAAAGGACGCAGCGCGAAAACACTGGAAAGTTATGGTGCAGACCTGCGTGCGGCAGATGCGGCATTGCCGGGCGGACTGATGTCGGCAACCGCCACAGACGTCCAGGCGTATTTATCGTCCCTGCCCGAGCGCGCATCATCAATTGCCCGCCACGCCAGCGCACTGCGCGGGTTCTATAAATTTTTAATGCTGGAAAAAATTATCAATGAAAACCCGGCGGCCAATTTAGAATTACCAAAACGCACGCGCCCATTGCCAAAATTCTTGTCGGTGGACGAAATAGAATTACTGATTTCATCGGCGGGCGACGTCAAGAATTCAATCCGCCTGCGTGCGATGATTGAATTGCTGTATGCGTCGGGCCTGCGCGTGTCTGAATTATGCGAATTGCCAATGACAGGAATACTGGGTGACAAATTACTGATTCATGGCAAGGGGGCCAAGGAACGCATTGTCCCCATGCATGCGGGCGCGGTTGCGGCATTAAACAAATGGCTGGCCGTGCGCGATGACGACACGTCAAAGTATGTATTCCCGGGCATTGGGAAAAGTGGCCATATGACGCGCGATGGGTTCTTTAAAATTTTGAAAAAATGCGCGGTCTTGGCCGGCATTGACCCGCACCGCGTGTCACCACACGTATTGCGCCACTCGTTCGCGTCACACCTGTTGGCGGGGGGCGCAAACCTGCGCGCGATACAAACAATGCTGGGGCACGAGGATATTTCAACAACACAAATCTATACCCACGTTATGCCAGAACAACTGCTCGAAACGGTTGTTATGCACCACCCACTGGGGCATGCGAAATCAATGGATGATATAAAATGATACGAAAATGCGATCATACGGGCTGCACCAAGGCCGGGACATGTCGCGCGCCAAAATCGCGTGATTTACGTGAATACTGGTGGTTCTGCCAGGAACACGCGGCCGAATATAATAAAAATTGGAATTTCTATGCCGACATGACCCCGGACGAGATAGAGGCCGACTGGGAACGTCAAACATTTGGCGCACCACTGAAAGACAAAGAAACCGCCAACAAGGACGAAGCGGATTATGTCAAATTCCTGAACGATTTTATCATGGGACGCAGTGCGTTTGACCACGTCGCCCCGAAACCGCGCGTCAGTGCCACAATCAGCAATGCGTTAAAAACACTGGGGCTGGCCCCAACGGCCACAATGCGCGAGGTTGGCGCAAAGTATCGTGCCCTCGCAAAAAAATACCACCCCGATACGGGTGGCACGGCAAACGCCACAGAATTTACCAAGGTAAATGCCGCATACCAAACCCTGAAAAAACACTTTGGGAAAAAGTAGAGTGCAAAGTTCAGAGTGCAGAGTTCATCTGGCCCCGCGCCAACAGTGAATACATTAGAATGGCGGTAGATACGCAAAAACCGCCAACATAGTGCACAGCCGACAGTGAATAAATTAGAATGGTGGTAGATATGCGCAATGCGGGTTGCGTAGTGTACAAACGCTACATGAGCAACCCGCATCGCACATAGATACCCCATTATAATTTATTCAGGTATGCAATGGCGTCCATGGCAGCACTACACCCCGTTCCAACGGCGGTTGCAACCTGCATTTTAATATTGGATTCAACGTCGCCGGCAACAAAAACACCGGTGGGCAATGCAGATGGGGCGATGCGTCCCATGTTGTCACGGGCAACATCCTCGGTCAGATAGTCGGTGTTCGCCTCGTGCCCGATGGCAACAAACAGACCATCGATGACTATTTTTTCATCGGTTGTGGTGGTCACGACCAGGCGATCATCATCGGTTGCGGCAATTTGTTTCAAGTCGGTATTAAACAGGCACTCGATATTTTCACGTTCGGAAACGCGACTGCGTAATATCGCCTCGGCCCGGGTAAATGCACCCTTGCGATAAACGATTTTAACGGTTTTCGCAATATCGGCCAGGTATAACGCATCGTTCAGCGCGCTGTTACCGCCGCCCATAACCATAACATCTTTGCCATAATAAAAGAATCCGTCGCACGTTGCGCAATATGACACACCGTGTCCAAACAGTTCACGTGCACCCGCGATTTCCAGTTTTCTGGGCGATGCACCGGTTGCGATGATGACAGATTTACCAACGTATTTTTTACCGTTGCTGGCACTCAGGTTAAATGCGCCAACGGCGTCACCGGCAATTTCCCGAACAGACGCAGCAACAAATTCCGCGCCAAATGACGTGGCCTGGTTCTTCATAAATTCGGCCAATTCCGCGCCGGACCCGGTCCAGCCAGGATAATTTTCCAATTTTGGAATTCCGGCCATTTGTCCGCCCAGGGTACCCCCCCCCAGGACAATCGTCTTTTTCCCACCACGCGCGCAATACAACGCCGCTGTCAATCCGGCGGGGCCCGAACCCATAATAATTACATCATACATAACAATATCGTTCATAACAGATACTCTTCCCTTTCTTTATTCATCGTTGCGTTCAGCATAGCATAATGATATTTATCGTGCAATTCAAAGATTTAATTGATTTTATAGCAATACGAAATTATTATATACAACAAAAAACCAAGGAATAAAAACTATGTTGGATATCAGATTTATTCGTGAAAACCCAGACGTGGTTAAAAACGCATGCCGGGTCAAGGGGTTTGACGATAATATTGACGAACTGTTGGCATTGGATGCACGCGTCCGCGAACTGAAAACAATAACCCAGGCGATGACCGCCGAAAAGAATAAAATCACACGCGAAATTCCAACGGCGTCTGACAAGGCACCGCTGATTGCACGCAGCAAGGAAATCGCAAACGAAATCGCCGCCGATATGGCGGAATTGGCGGACAAGGAAGCCGTGCTGAACGATTTAATGCACCGCGTGCCACAAATCCCAGACGCATCTGCGCCAATCGGTCCCGACGACAGTTTTAATACCGAGGTTCGTCGCATCGGCGCACCGCGCACGTTTGATTTTGCGCCACGCGCCCAGTGGGATTTACTGGACATGAACGGATGGTGGTTACCGGAAAAAATCGGCAAATTGTGCGGGACACGCACATACGCCCTGGTGGGCGAGGCCGCCGAATTACAACTGGCCATTGAAACATATGTTATCCAGAAACTGATTGCCAAGGGATTTACGTTTATTGAATGCCCATCTATCACAAAGCCCCAGACAATATTTGACGCGGGCCACTTTATGGGTTCGGACCTGGCGGTAATGGACAACGATGTGTTTATGCTGGCGGGGACCGACCGTTGCCTGGCCGGGACCGCAGAAATCATTTTGAATTCGCTGCACAGCGGTGAAATCCTGAACGAACGCGATTTGCCGATCAAATACGCGGGATTTTCGCCGTGTTTCCGTAAAGAGGCCGGCGCGGCCGGTCGCGATACACGTGGCCTGGCCCGGTTTCACCAGTTTAACAAGGTGGAACAATATATCTATTGCACCCCGGCGCAATCGGACGAAATGCACGAACATATTTTAAACAATTTGTGCGAGGTTATGGCCGACCTGGAATTGCCATACCGCGTAATTGCGAATTCCACCGGCGACATGGGATTTAACAAGGTTAAAATGAATGATGTCGAGGCATGGGTCCCGTCTGAAAATGCATACAAGGAAGTGGGCAGCTGCTCGTCCATCGGTCAGTTCCAGGCGCGCCGCACCAACACACGCTATCGCGATAAAAATGGCGATGTGCAATTTGTGGCAACACTAAATAATACCGGTATCGCCGTGCCACGTGTTTTGGTTCCGTTCCTGGAAAATCACCAGAACGCCGACGGCAGTGTGAATATCCCACCAAAATTGCAACCACTGATGGGTGGTCGCACCAAGATTGGGGGCAAGCATTAAAAAACGGGGCGTTGCCCCGTTTTTTTATCGCTGGTTTACTTTTTCCTTGACCGCGTAATATGTCGCAGGCAAGAACGGACGATAAAAATCCTTGAACGGATTTTTATTGTTCATGTATTTAATGCGATTCAACGCCTTTAACAGTTCTTCCTGGGCCTGGTGACGCGTATAGTCAATCTGTGAATCCAAATCAGCCGACGAATAAATAATACGTTCAACATCCATATACACCCCATCACCATAACGAAATGCATCACCAACATTTTGTTGATTGGCAACCTTGTGCAAGATATCATATTGGCCGGCGTATTTTTTCGGATTATCGGCAATAGCGCAAATCGCATTATATGCACCATTGATTGTGTCTAATTCCACACTGTCGCGGGCATGTGATACGCGCTGTCTCAGATATTTTTTTACTTCGTCAAAATAGCGTTGCAATGTCAAATCAAAGTTTATCATTTTTTCTCTCCTTGGGTTTTTAACGTTCTTGGAACAACAATGCTTGGAACAATTTGTTATGTGTCAGATAATACATAAACTTGCCCTGGCGTATGATTTCGGCCTGGGTGTGAATACGTTTCACACCATCGGCGATTTTCTTGGCATTTTTTTCAACCTTGTCAAACCGCTTTGACTTTGCATCGGCATATTCATAAAACCAGTCAAACGCGTCATCACAGAACAATTCAAACTGGGTGCGCAATGCTGGTTCTTCGATAAATGCCGCATCCACAGAATCAACAACAATATCTGCAGGTGTTTTTACCAGGTTATATTTCGCCCATTCTGGTGCAATGCCACGTGCCTGGGCATAGGCACGACCACGTTGGGTCCATGCGTAATCTGTCGCCGCAGGCGAAAAATACTCGGCCGGGTTATCTGCAACGTCACGCAACCGCATCAACGCACGTGCTGCCAGATATTTATGCGAACGCGGCATTTTGGCAAAACGCACCTTGGTCCGCGCACGCGCGACCGTATAAAAATCATTTAATCCATTTTGGATATCCTGGAAAACTATGCTATCTTTCTGCATGACAACCTCCTGTAACTCTTGTATCTGCCTGTCAACCCCTGACCGTTGTATATATAGACAAAAATTATCAAATGTCAAGTTTTTGCATAATTTTTTTGTATATTTCTTGAAAATTGAAAAATATGGTATAATCTAGCGTTTACGAAAAAATTATAAGGCATACAGATGAAAATTCGCAATATCGCAATCATTGCACACGTTGACCACGGTAAAACAACCCTGGTTGACAACATGTTAAAACAGGCCGGCACGTTCCGTGCCAATGAACGGGTCGAAGATCGCGTCATGGACAGCGGCGACATCGAACGCGAACGCGGCATTACAATATCGGCAAAACCGACATCTATCCAGTGGCACGATTATAAAATCAATATCGTTGACACCCCGGGACACGCGGACTTTGGGGGCGAGGTGGAACGTATCTTGTCCATGGTTGACGGGGTTGTGTTGTTGGTTGACGCGGCCGAAGGGCCCCTGCCCCAGACAAAGTTTGTTTTGTCCAAGGCGTTGAAACTGGGCCTGCGTCCAATCGTTTGCATAAACAAGGTTGACCGTTCTGACGCCCGTCCGGACGAAGTGCTGAGTGAAACATTTGACCTGTTCGACAAATTGGGTGCAACCGATGCCCAGTTGGATTTTCCATACCTGTATGCGGTGGGCCGCGATGGTTGGGCGGTGCGCGACCTGAACGATGAACACAAGGATTTAACCCCACTGTTCCAGTTGATTGTTGACCACGTTCCGGCACCTGATTGCAACGGCACACGTTGCCAATTGGACGCGCCATTTTCTATGTTGGCGACAACATTAGAGGCCGACCCATACGTTGGCCGTATTTTGACCGGTAAAATTGAATCTGGGACCGTCCGTGTTGGCCAGACCGTCAAGGCCATCAATATGAAGGGCGAATTCATCGAAAACGCCAAAATCACAAAAATCATTGAACACCGCGGCGTTGAAAAGATTTCGCGCGAGAGTGCATCTGCGGGTGACATTGTTGTCGTCGCCGGATTTTCCAAGGCAACCGTGGCGGACACGCTGTGCGACCCATCGGTTACCGAGCCTATTCCGGCAATGCCAATTGACCCACCAACCCTGACAATGACGTTCTTTGTGAACACATCACCACTGGCGGGTAAATCGGGCAAGAAACTGACATCGCGTATGATTGGCGAACGCCTGTTCAAAGAGGCCGAAACAAATATCGCGTTAAAGGTCACCCAGAGCGCGAATAACGAAGCGTTCGAGGTTTCTGGTCGTGGTGAATTGCAATTGGGTATTCTGATTGAAACCATGCGCCGCGAGGGATTTGAACTGTCCGTATCGCGTCCACGCGTTGTTATGCACGATGGCGAAAACGGCGAAAAACTGGAACCAATCGAAGAAGTCGTAATTGACGTTGATGATGAATTCTCGGGTGTGGTTATTGAAAAGATGACCAAGCGCAAGGCAACCATCACCGAAATGAAGGCATCTGGTGCCGGCAAAACACGTATCGTATTTTCCGCACCATCACGCGGGCTGATTGGATACCTGTCGGAATTCCGCACAGACACACGTGGCACTGGCATTATGAACCGCGTGTTTGCCGAATACGGCCCATATCGTGGCCCGATTATGCAGTATCGCCCAGGCGTGCTGGTATCAATGGAAAATGGTGTTACCGCAACATATGCGTTGTTTAATTTGCAACCACGTGGAACACTGTTTGTCGGTCCCCAGACCGAGGTTTATTCCGGTATGATTATCGGCGAACACAGCAAGGAAAATGATTTGGAAGTAAATCCGGTCAAGGGTAAAGAATTGACCAATATGCGCAGCGTGACCGCCGATGAAAAATTGTTCTTGGCACCCCCGCGCAAGATGTCACTGGAAGAATCCCTGTCATACATCTTGGACGATGAATTGGTAGAGGTGACGCCCGCGACAATCCGCCTGCGTAAAAAGGAACTGGACAGCAATGTCCGCAAGAAAACGCGCAAGAACGTTGAAATGTAAAAATGCCCCGTCTGGGGCATTTTTATTTTGATATTCCCAACGCGCGTTTCATATAATTTCGAAACGCCGCGCGATTGTTACGTCCCGGGACCGCGCACGCCAATACTTTGACCAATGTATGCTTTACGCGTGACAACGCGCCATGTTCGCGCCGATATTGCCGCCATGCGTTTTTGTATTCTGTCCACTCGGTCGCGTCCATCACGGTATCTGCCGATGTATATTTCAGTCCGGCATCATCCATGAATTTTTGCATATATTTACCAATGCCGATTATCTGGGGCTGCTGGCAAAAATGTTCGGTTGGCGTATCTTCAACCGATGCCCAAACAAATACAGATTTTAGATGTTTGGTCTGGTTCACCAAAAACTGATGTCCGACATTATCAGCATTTTTTGAATTACGTTTTATCTGGATAACCGTGCCCCCAGGCCGCATAAACAACGCCAGATGTAACGCCGTCCCGGCACAGCCCGCCAACATGCGACAATTTTTTATAATTGCAATCTGCTGACCTATTGGCATGGTTTCCGGATAAATCACATGATATCCATTTTTCTGAAATACCGATTGGACCGCACGTTCCCCAAATGTGCAACGCATGGCCAGCGCGCCACATGATACATACACGCGGTCATATTTAACATCATTGTCCGGCACAGAATTTGCGATTGCATCAAATGTTTTTGCAAATGCGTCTGTGGTGAAATTTGGTCCCTGGGCCAATTCGGGAACATATACATTGCGAAAACGCGTGGGCGATTTTATAACGATAATATCATCGCCACTGACACCCAACGCACCCAGAAATTCCAGATAGTATTCTGGGATATTATCGGCCGCAGAATTATACACGATGACGCATTTCATATTTTTATATTTATCCGCCAGCAACGCCCATGCACGTGTCATACGTTCCAACAACACATGCCCAAAATGATGATGTAAATTCCCCAGGAATAAAACATCGTCGTCAACATACTGGTGCGCAATGTGACATGCGTGACGCTGGTTCGCACGTGGTCGAATAACAATATTTGACGCCGCAACGAATTGCCCCGCCCCGTCATATACGCCATGCTCATACGGTTTGCCCAGTGGCCACACCGTCGCCCCAGGCACATGCACGACCGATGGCGCAGGCGCAAATTTTATATTCTGGGCCGTCGCCGCCACATACCGCGCATATTCATCTGGGCCATATATTTTTGTATCCACACAATCCATTGTTGAAAAATTCCCCATTACAGTGTAAATTGTATATAAATAACCATAGGGAAAAATTCAAAAAATGGCAAGACGTTTATTCCTGTTTGCCGGATATAATGCACATGGCGTGGTTGATGATGCGTTGGTGTATTATGTTCAGTCTTTGGCCAAATTTGGCGATATTGTGCTGTGTATGGATTCTGATTGCAGTGACGCCGAATTGCAAAAATTGGCCCCATATGTTCTGAATGCGACCGCGCGCCGTCATGGCGAATATGATTTCGGTTCATACAAGCGTGCATACACATATGCCGCAGATGCAGGGATTTTAAATAAATACGATTTCGTATATATGGTAAATGATTCTGTGTATGGGCCACTGGTGGATTTAACCGATACATTTGATAAAATGGAACATATGTCCGCGAACGCGTTTGGGATTGTATGCAATCCGCATAAAACCCACCCACATATTCAATCGTGGTTTATCGGTATGCGAAAATCTGTATTTTTATCCCCATGGTATGACAAATTTATGCGTGGCGTCACCAAACAGGTTGACAAGGGAACAATCACACGCCTGTATGAACAGGGATTTTCCCGCATGATAACCGAACACAATTTAACATGGCAATGCATATATACGTGCCGTGGACGCAGTGTGTATAACGATGTAAAACGCCTGTATCGGCGCGGTATGCCATTTATGAAAAAGGTTGCCCTGCCCCGTCATCGTGGTGCATTGGGTCGGCAAATCTTGTATGTTTTAAATCATATTTCACCCGACGCGCGTGACGCAATCGTATCCAGTGCACGCGCCACATACGGCGAAAAATATATAGACTGGCTTTTGACACGAAATCCAATTAAAATAATATATCGAAACATCGCACACAGCGTGCACAAAATCTTGACCGAGGGAATATGAAAAACACAGCACACACCGCCCCACGCATTGCAGCCGTGACAATGGCGCGTAATGATGAATTTTTCCTGAACCGTTGGATTAAATATTACGGCGGACAAATTGGGTCTGAAAACCTGTATATCTATCTGGACGGATTGGATCAAAAAATCCCATCGGGCCACGCAAATGCAAACATAAAAAAATTGCCACATCGTGACGAAGAACGCCAGCGCGGGGATAAAACGCGCATATTGCTGTTATCTGATTTGGCAAAAAAATTATTCGCCGACGGATATGATATTGTTATCGGTTGCGATTGTGATGAATTCTTGGTCGTGGACCCAGACACCGATATGTCATTGGCCGAATATTTATCCAAAATTAAAAATCGCATAACCGTGTCGGGGCTGGGGCTGGACGTCGGTATGGATTTGAAATCCGAAGGCACACTGAACGCCCGCGCACCATTTTTAACCCAGCGCAAATACGCCGTTCTGTCCACGCGTTATACCAAACCGGTTGTTTTGTTCCGCCCGCGCACCTGGGGCAGCGGATTTCACAGTGTCAAGGGAACAAATTTCCACATTGATAAAAACCTGTATCTGTTGCATTTCGGTGGTGTTGATTTAAATATGATAAAAAATAAAATCGGCGACCGAACCGCGTCGTGGGGTGCGCACCTGAAAAAGCGCGCACGCACAATTGACATTATCACGCGCGCAAAAAATAAAAATCGCCCGATGCACGTCGCACGCATATTGCAAACAATCTTGCGTCCGATTTATGATTTAAATAAACCCGCAATGCTGGGGATAAAATGGGTTACGACAATCCCGGCGCGCTTTATTAAAACAGGCATTTAAAAACGGGGCGTTGCCCCGTTTTTATATTCCCCGTATAAACGCATAAATTCGTTTCTGGTATTTTCGTGCACGTCGATTTGGTGGCGTGTCACACGCGCCCATATCAACCAATTTCTTAAACGCCGCACGCGCCAACGCAATATCGGATTTTGTGTTCAAACCCGTATGCTGCCGCATTGCAATAATTATAAACGGCCACATAAATTCACGCATAAAATACCCCTGCACGTCAATTGACGCCCCAGAATATATTTTATAAACATGCGCAATTCCAACACACAACGATTCAATCATACGCAGTGATTTAGAACTGTTTAAAATTGATGTCGGATTTGGCATATAAAAATACAGTGGCACGTTCAACATAACCGTTCGTGGATTCTTAGACATGATGGTTGACCACCACGGGAAATCTTCCATTATAATTCCGCGAATAAACGGCGTATCAGAAATCAATTCGCGCCGATACAGGCACAGCACCGGAAAGCAATGTCGCCGCACAGGATGCCGCACACGCAATGTATGATTACGTTCGGTGCAATGATGTAAAATATCATCGGTCACATATCCGCGAACCGCCGCCGCATTATATCGGATTGCAAATTCAGGTGGCACTGCGTCCGATATATCGCGACCCGCCCGCATCAATTTACCCAGGCGATTATGCGATTTTTCATTATACTTAAACGACACCATATCCGCATTATGCGCCGTCGCCATATTGTGCGTAATTTCCAACGTCTGGGGGTGAATAAAATCATCACTGTCCAAGAACAGCACGTAATCCCCACGCGCCGCCGCCACGCCAACATTTCGCGCATCCGACAGACCGCCGTTTTCTTTATTTATCACACGGAATCGCGGGTCACGACGTGCATATGCGTCCAGTATTTTCTGGCTGTTGTCTGGACTGCCGTCATTGATGCAAATCGCCTCCCACGCCTTGAACGTTTGATTCAATACGCTGTCCAGACATCTGGGCAAAAAACGTTCAACGTTATATACCGGTATTATCACAGAAATTACGGGCTTATTTCGCATTGTAACATCCACACTTTATAAATTCTGTGATTCCACATTTTATCTTGCGCGCCCATCCATATGGCGGCGTGTCCAGTGCGCCGCACGCACGCAATTCGACAAAATATTTCTGGGCCGTTTCAACGTCTGAAATATTATCCAGATATTTTATCTTGCGATATGCCCATTTAATGAAATACCAACGGAATTTACGCGACCACATGTCCATCTGGTATGGCGTGGCACGCGATTTATATAATTCATATGACGCGCGAATACCAACGCACAGACTCTGCATAATCTTTAACTGTTTCGACGACAGAACAATCCCGCCGAAATTCGGAACATAGAAATACAGCGGCAATGGCGCGATTGTCACACGTGGATTTTTCAACATAATTTCCGACCACCATGGGAAATCTTCGAACAAAATCCCCTTGATAAACGGTGTGTCTGCAATCAAACTGCGACGATATAAATTCTTCCATACCTGGCAATGTTTAATCAGCCATTTGCGACGCGGATTAAACGCATTATGTGCACGTTCGGTTGCATATTTATACACATCGTCGGTCACCAATGTTTTTACGCGCGCCGGGTTATATCGTTTATGCATACGCCCCGGCACCACAGAATCCGTATCCAATCCCAACACGTGGCGCACCATCAGTTGCGGACGATAAATCCGGTCATACGTGAACGATACGATATCCGTCCCATCGCGCGTCGCCAAATAGTGTGTGATTTCCAACGTCTGGGGATGAATAAAATCATCACTGTCCAGATATAAAACATAATCACCCGTTGCCACGGTCATACCGGCGTTTCTGGCATCAGACAAACCACCATTTTCCTTGGTCACGATTTTGAAACGCGCATCGCGCGCGGCGTATTCAGACAAAATGACGGCAGAACCATCCGGACTGCCGTCATTTACACATATCGCCTCCCAATCTTGAAATGTCTGATTTAAAACACTGTCCAGACATCTGCGTAAATACTTTTCTACATTGTATACCGGTATTATTACAGAAATTGCGGGCATTAAATTTTCCTTTATTTTTATTTGTTCATGTGATTTATCATTTCATCGGCAACACTGCCCGGGATGGGATTTTTGGCCCATGGGCTGTTATAGGCGGTCTTTTGAAAGAACGCCCCCGATGTATATTTATCAAACAGTTTTTTACTATATGGCTCGTTCGCGATTGACCACCACAGGGCATGCGTTGGATCTTGGTCAATATGCGGCATTGCATCAAAATATTTCTTGGCAATCGGATCACGCTGGACCAATGCCTTGAACATCAACTGGTGCATGAAATAGTCGAACTCGCGCGGCTCGGCCAGCCAGAAATTCAATATCGTCTGACGCCATGCGGCCAACAAATACGACCCGCGACGCGCACGAATAAAACAGTTTTGAATAAAACTGTATGGACTGCCAACGTTATGCCCCGCCATATAGACAAAGAAATCCTGGTCAATTATCTCTTTGGGAATTGGCGCGGTTGCAAAACCGGTTGAATCCAACCAGATACCACCGTGCTCATACAGCAATTCCACACGACAAATGTCGGCAAAGTGCGCATGCTTTATCTGGCCTGCTTTGCGCTTTGCAACAATTTCTGGGGGTAACGTGATGTAATCCCAAATTGTGTTTTCATCCAGAACAACCAATTCCTGTTTGCAATTTGCGCGGATACTGCGAAAGCACGCCTTGACCAATGGCGGTGCCTTGTCTTCGCCCTGTAACCACAGTGTCCAGATTTTTTCATTTTTATCATCGTGGACTGGCGTGGTTTCTGGAATTGTCCCCGGTGCCGGCACATATCGCGCCATATACCGTGGAATCGCAGACGCCGCAACATTACAGCGATGCAACCGACGCGCGTCACGCGACCGCCACAGAGGGTTTAATATATGCGCACGTAACACAATATCGGCCAGTGCAAATGTTCTGGATATTTTCATTCCACACCCCTGGTTTTTGTTATTCCATTGTTGGCAACGCGTCATCGTCGTCTTCGACGGGTCCGGTTGTCATTTCTTCGGCAATGCCGGACGCGCGCGCCATAATCTTATCCAACAATTCTTGCTGCACATCCGCATGATCTTTCAACCACTGGCGGGCGTTCGCCTCGCCCTGGCCCATGCGTTCATTGTTGTATGAATAGAAACTGCCCGCCTTTTCAATCAGGTCATATTTCACACCCATATCCAAGATTTCGCTGATGCGCGAAATTCCCTCGCCATACATGATTTTGAAATCAACCGTGCGGAACGGTGGCGCAACCTTGTTTTTCACAACCTTGACCCGGGTTTCATTACCGATAACGTTTTCTTTATCTTTGATTTGACCTGTGCGGCGAATATCCAAACGGACCGACGCATAGAACTTTAACGCATTACCACCCGATGTCGTTTCCGGATTACCGAACATAACACCAATTTTCATACGAATCTGGTTGATGAATATCAGCAATGTGTTACTGCGCGAAACCGAACCCGCCAATTTTTTCAAACTCTGCGACATCAATCGCGCGGTCGTGCCAACAAATGAATCACCAATGTTGCCCTCTAATTCAGCCTTGGGCACCAATGCCGCGACCGAGTCAATTACAACAACATCAACCGCACCCGATTTAATCAATGTGTCGGCGATTTCCAATGCCTGTTCACCGGAATCCGGCTGGGATATAATCAGATTTGCAACGTCCACACCCAACTTTTTCGCATACGATGGGTCAAGTGCATTTTCCGCATCAATATATGCGCATGTGCCGCCTTTCTTTTGCGCCTCGGCCACGGCGTGCAATGCCAACGTTGTTTTACCAGAACTTTCCGGACCATAAATTTCAACAATGCGACCACGTGGATAACCACCGATTCCCAACGCGATATCCAACCCCAATGAACCAGATGAAATCGCCTCGATATTCTGTTGGGAACCATCGCCCATTTTCATAATGGCTTCTTTACCAAACTGTTTCTGAATTTGTGCCAGCGCAGATTCCAATGCCGGATTTTTTGCCGGTGCGCCCGCGTCTTTTACTGCTTCTTTCTTTGCCATAAAAATTCCCCTTTTCTTGTAATAAAATCATACACGGAATTATGGCCGCACGCAACGAAAATAAACAGTGACAAAGATTATTTTTTGGCAACCAGGATTGCCGCCGACAGCGCGCCAATTATCGCGGTTACAACCCACACCGCGGACGTTGCACCGAACACAGTAATGCATAACGCCCCCAGCATTGGCGCAACAACATTTGGCAAATTCACACTGGTGCGAAATACGCCATAGAATCGCGTCTGTTCCGACCGTTTCGTATTATCAAAGAACAACAAATCATGCACTGATTCCATCAATGCACCAGACACCTGCCATGCGACAAATATCACCAACAGCGGATATCCCATCACAAACGTCGCCATTGCCGACAACGCCGCAAACGATATAAACCCGGCCAGCAACCAGATACGCTTTCCAAACCGACGCACCAGACGCCCCATGGCCTCGGACAACAATAAATACGGCACAATCCCCAGGGTCAATACCCAGCCCAGGGCCTCGTTCGTGAATCCATTTTCAATCACCACAATTGGCACATACAAATACCGCATTGCACGCAATGAATAATATCCAAAATTCACAATATACGCGCGTGTCATCCCGGGCTTTTTAAAGAACGCCAGTGTATTACGCCATAATGCGCGCGCGGTGCGCCGCGGACTGACCGGTTTAATTTGCTTGTCCTGTTGCACAATGCGGAAATATTTAAACGTCGCCCACCCGGCCAGGTATATCACCGCCGACGCAAAGAACGCCGCCCTGTTCCCGGCAACGCCTGAAATTGCAACCGCAACCATCGGCGCAAAGAACGCCCCGATATTCAGCCACAGATGATAACGCGAATTCAGTCGCGCCATACCAATCCCACGCGAAAAATCCGACATAAACAGTGGTATCAACATCGTGGTCAATGTAATCGCAATCCCGGTGGTATAGTCCAAGATGATAAACGTGCTGGGGCGGATAGAAAAACTCATCATCGCATAGCACACCGCCAACATCAGCATTGCGAAATAAAAAACGCGCACCTTGGAAAACTGGCGAAACAGTTCGTTGGCAAACAATCCAACAATCATACAAAACGCCGCATACAGCGCAACATACAACCCAACAATCGCCGACGACCGAAATATTTCCAACAGCACCAACGAATACACGGCATTATAAATACCGTCGGCAAACCCAGTGAACAACCCCAGGTTCGCAAACGAAAACCCGCTGACAGACTTTCTGACTGATAAATATGTATCCTTGGCCATAACGGACAGATTCTATCATAAAAAGGTAAAAATTCAAAATGCCACAGGCTTATTTTCTGAAACTTATTTTTCCAATCGCGTCGCGCCCGAAATAGTTATTCAGTTTTTCAGTAATCTCGCCCGTCATATACGACAACTGTAACGTGAACGCCGGACTGATTGGGCGAATTGCGATATTATATCGCCCATCGCGCATTTTCTTTATCGCGGCAACGCCGGCAATTGCTGAAATTTCACCACCCATAATTTCCGACCACCGCGCCACCAAATCAGCATCCGACGCACGCACACCAAAATGGCGCATCAGACCACCCATCGCCCCCGCAATTGTCTGGGGGCGACACACGCGGTGCGAAAATTTATCTGGTTGGTTTGACATATGTATATTCTTTTGGCATCAAGATAAACATTTCACCCTGGGCATGTTGACCGTGGGCAAATTTATACGCCTCGTCCCCTTTGCCAAAGAATATGTCGGCGCGAATCCATCCGCGAATTGCGCTGCCTGTATCCTGGGCAATCATCAGGCGACGGAAACGACGACCATCTGACAAATTCGTGCTGATATAGACCGGCATTCCCAACGTATAGATACTGTCGTCCATGGCAACCGAACGTATCTTGGACAATGGTGTGCCCAATTTACCAATCACATCTGGTGGCACAGATTCATAGAAATACACATAACGCTGGTTTTTATAAATCACATCACGTGCCAACGCAGGATTCTTTTTCAGATACGTCCACACAGCATCGGCCGAATATCCACCATCTGGGCGAATACCACGACTGCGCAATTCTTCGCCAATGGATTTAAATGGCATATCGTTGACGGCGGCAAAATTCAATTTGACCATCTTGCCATCTTCCAGTTGCAACATACCACTGCCCTGAATCTGGATATTTTGAACATCGACGATGTTTGCCCAATACAGAACGCGCCCAATTTGTTTTTCAACGATATCCTTTTTGGCAACGCCCTTGTAATTACGGCCATCGGTCGGCACACCCATCAGTGGTTCGTTACATGTGGCGGTCTTGGTCCGGCAACCCGGGATAATCGGGGAATAGTATCCCGTGTATGTCCCGCGATCGGTGCCATTATCATTATAAACCTTATACGGTTGGAAATTGGATTCGAACCACGCGCGCACGGTCGCCGTATCGGCCGACGCCGACGGCAACATACGGCATTTTTCGGCAAACAATTCGCGGTCTGGGATTACGCGACCGGTATATTGAATTTTCGCCTTGCACGAATTACGAAACGCCTGTAATGCATAGCGGACATCATCATCGCGCCAGCCTGGCAAATCATTATACGACACCCGGCGCAGGTTTGATGGCACAACAGAATTATCACCGGTATGTGTTGGCGTCGACAAATCACACGCCGCCAACGCGACCACACCACACACAACGGCCAACCACTTTGTTATGCTGAAAAATTTCCCATCCGCCATTTTTTGTTGCCTCTCCCACTTGTAAAATATTTTTATGATGCTATATTATCATAAAACCAGGGGTCAAGTCCAGAACGGGTTTTACCCCCACAGTATCACAGGAGTAAAACACAATGGCAAAATTTAAAATCATTTCCCAGTTTTTAAAAGACATCTCGTTCGAGAGCCCAAACGTCCCAGAATTGTTCTTTAAACAGGACAACGGCCAGGCGAAATTGGAAATCAACATTGATATCCAGATAAAGGGCGCAGAAAACAACCTGTTTATGGTCGACCTGGTGACCAAGGTTCATTCAAAACTGGACGCGGGCGACAAATCAATCTTTTTGATTGAATCGACATATTCTGGCCTGGTCCAAATGGACGAAGAAAATGATGACGAGGCGAAAAAGCGCACATTGTTGATTGATGTTCCGACCCTGTTGTTCCCGGCGGTGCGCAGCCTGATTGTTCGCCTGACATCTGAATCTGGGTTCCCAACATTTGCAATGCAGCCGGTTGATTTCGCCGAACTGTATGCCCAGAAACAGGCACAAAACAACGCGGCAAATGCAAAATAATTTGCCCAACCCAAAATAAAAATGCGCCAATTTGGCGCATTTTTATTTTGAATGACGTTGCCACCAGATTGCCAATGCCGGCACCAGGAAAAACACAATCCCCAGCATTTGCCAGAGCGCAATCCCGCTTATCATTGAAAAGAACATCATCATCGGCGAAACCCCCGTCACCACAACCAGTGTGAACAGGAAACCCGGCACAAACAGTGTCACCACGCCGACAAATAAACCCAAAATTACATTTATCAAAAATGCACGAAATAATGTCGCCTGGCGCGCATATAATTTCATATCTTGGATTTCGTATACTTCTTGTTTCATATTATTCCCCTTTTTATGCAATTATTTTATCACATTATGCATGATTTCAAAAACTGAATTTAATCATATTTGCGTGTGCCAGTGCGATGGCGATGGCGTCACTCTCGTCTGGGGTCTGGGGGTGCGCCGCCGGCAACAAGATACGCACCATTTTATACACCTGGTCCTTGTCGGCGTGTCCCGCCGATGTCAGTGCCTTTTTAATCTTGTTCGGTTCATATTCATATATCGGGATATCACGCGACGCAACCGCAACAATTGCCGCCGCACGCGCATGCCCCAGCGCAAGCGTTGTTTGCGGATTCTTGTTCACAAATGTGATTTCAATACTGCACACATCGGGGGCAAACGTATCCACCAATTCCGACACACCACGAAAAATGTTCGCCAGACGCACCGGCATCGCGTCACGCGCCGGCGGCAGAATAACCCCACTGGCAATATACTTTCGGTTTTGCCCCTGGCTGTCAATCACGGCCCACCCGGTATGCAACAGCCCCGGATCGATTCCCAAAATTCGTGTCATATTAAACGTCCCTTTGTGTAACAATTATACCATAAAAAAGACCGGTTTTCGCCGGTCTTTTTATATTTTTTTGCGTGCAATTATGCCGCGGCGGTAAATACCTTTTGAACGTCATCATTATCGTCCAATGCATCAACCAATTTTTCCAACTTTGCATACGCTTCGTCGTCCAGGTCAACCGGCATATTCGGAATCCATGTCAATTCGGCGTTGTCTGGTTCACCCAGTGCGTCATTTAATGCCTTTTGCACGGTGATGAAATCGTCCGGCTTGGTTGTGATGATAAATCCTTCGTCCGATGTTTCCAGGTTGTCCGCGCCAGTATCCATGATGATTTCCATCATTTCATCTTCGCTCTTGTCGATGGATGCCGGGTACATAATCTGGCCCGCGCGTGTGAACATAAATACAACGCTGCCCTCTTCGCCCATGTTGCCGCCGTTTTTCGCAAATATGTTGCGGATTTCTGGCACAGTGCGACGTGGGTTATCGGTCAACGCCTCGACAATAACAGGAACGGCGTTCGGGCCATATCCTTCGTATCGCACGGCAACATAGTTTTCGGTATTGCTGCCCGATGCCTTGTCAATTGCGCGTTTGATGTTATCGTTCGGCATGGAATTCTTGCGTGCCTGTAATATTGCCAGGCGCAAACGCGGATTATTATCCGGATTCTTGTCGCCCAGTTTGGCCGCCATTGTTATTTCACGCGCCAGTTTTGTGAACAAACCGCTGCGCGCGGCGTCCACGGCACCTTTTTTATGCTGAATATTGTGCCATTTGCTGTGTCCACTCATATTTGACCTTTTGATTTAATTAGATTAGAATTACCCCAAAAGGATAACAAATGATTGGCAAATTGCAAGGGGTTGTTGATTATATTGGCGATGGATTCGTAATTTTAATGGCGGGCCCCGTCGGGTACAAGGTTTTTACCCCAGATGTGCTGTCCCCACGCGAAACGGTCACATTGTGGATTGAAACTGTTGTCCGCGAGGATTCTATGCGTCTGTATGGTTTCAAAACGATGGCGGCACAAAACCTGTTTGTGCAGTTGACGGGTGTGTCGGGCGTTGGGCCGCGCGGGGCGTTGTCAATTCTGAACACATTGCCAACCGATACGCTGATGTCGGCAATCGCAACGGGGGACGCCAAAACAATCACCGCCGCACCCGGCGTCGGGAAAAAGGTGGCCGAGAAAATTATTCTGGAATTAAAAAACAAAATTGCCGGCAACGCATTTAACTTTGACGCCACGGCGGACGCGGGTGGATCCGCCCTGCCCGATTTGTTGGCCGCACTGGAGACTCTCGGCTATCGCCGGTTGGATATTGTTGATATGGCGCAAAAACTGGTCGCCGCAAATCCGGGGGCGGACGTTGCACGCCTGGTTCCATTGGCACTGAAAGAAATATCTGGAAATAAATAATGAACAATAATGATACGATTTTTGCCCTGTCGTCGGGCCATGGAAAAAGTGGCGTTGCCGTTATTCGCATTTCTGGCGACAACCTGCGCGATTTGTTTGCGCGATTGCTGGGGCGCAATAATTTTGAACCGCGCCGCGCATATTTTGCAAATATTCGCGACAACGCCGGCGATTTGATTGACCAGGCAATATTGCTGTTCTTTGCCGCGCCACATTCGTTCACCAGCACGGACGTTATTGAAATTCACTCGCACGGTGCGCCGGCGGTGATAAATAAAATCTTTGAATTCCTGGGCGACGCTGGCGCGCGTATGGCAACGCGCGGGGAATTTTCACGCCGCGCATTTCTGAACGGCAAAATGGATTTGGCCGATGTTGATGGACTGGCCGCACTGTTGGACGCCCAGACCGAACGCCAGCGTCGCGCGGCACTGCAATCAATGACCGGCCGCGACAGTCGTATTTACGACGCATGGCGGTCGCAAATGATTGAAATCGCCGCATACGCCGCCGCAATCTTGGACTATGCCGACGATGAATTGCCAACAAATATCGGTGACAAAATCCGCGAAAAAACACAAATTTTATACACCGAAATTGACAACGCAATTTCGCGCTATGCCGCGTCCCGCGCTATACGCAGCGGTTTTAACATCGCATTGGTCGGCAACACAAACGCGGGTAAATCATCATTGTTTAATCGCCTGGTTGGGGAAAATCGTGCGATTGTATCTGATATCCCTGGTACCACACGCGATGTTGTATCGTGCGCGCTGGATATTGATGGATATATGGTAAATATCGCGGATACCGCCGGCCTGCGCGATACCGATGACACAATTGAACAAATTGGGATTCAGCGCACAAATGATGAAATAAAAAACGCCGATTTGGTTTTGCATGTAATTGATGGTGGTCAGAGTGCAGAGTTCAAAGTTCAAAGTTCAAATAATGAAATTACCGTTGTAAATAAATCCGACCTGTGTGATTGCAAAAATAAAAATGATGCGATTTATGTATCGGCGAAAACAGGCGATGGTATTGATAACCTGATGATTGCAATACGTCGGCGCATTACCGAATTGGTGGGCACATCCGAATCCCAACTGACGGTTAATGCGCGCACACGCGCATTACTGACGGACGCCCGCACAGAATTACGCGATGCAATCACCACCGGCGATAATTATGATATCTTTGCCGAACACGTTCGTCGCGCCGCCGACGCAATCGGTAAAATCCTGGGCACCATCACCGCTGCCGATGTAATGGACGCCACATTTTCACAACTGTGTTTAGGAAAATAAAACCACCGGCAAACGCCGGTGGTTTTATTATTATCTTAAAATGTATATCTCAATCCAAAATCAATGCTGTATGCACCCCGCAGGTCAGAATCATCGCTTGCATTTAATCCGATAAAGTTCAAATTCACATTCCAAGCCAATCCATCAACGGCGGTTTCACCGTTCAGCCCAAACTTTAATATTCCCACTGCACCAGTATCAGATGTTGTTTCTTCGCCCTGTCCAGAAATAGTCAAAGATTCATATACCCACCCCTGACCAAAACCGAATGAGACAACAAAATCCAAACGCCGTCCTTCATTACCAGACAAACGAATATAATTATCGTATGTGAAATACAATGTTGTTAAATCTATTTTACCATCCATATCAACTCTATAAAAATTCCCATAAGAATCTTCTAAGACACAATTTGGACCATCGGTTATATGACCAACCTGGGGCATTACGGATAATGTCGCACTGACACCGCCATTATAAACCCTGCTGCGCTCACCAAAACGCAACCCGAACACCCCAGACATCGCGACCGTACCACTATCAGATTTAAATATATCATCGTTAATATAATCATCCACATCATCTGAAAATACTGGCCCAGCAAAACCGGAATTCGCCCCCAGAAAAAATTTTGTTTCTGCCATTGCTGGCATTGCCAAAATAGACAGTAAACCTGTTGTTAAAAATATTTTTTTCATTTCACACCTCTGTTTATATTTTGTTAAACAAAAACCACATTGGAATACCAAAGTGGTTGGAGGTTGAATACTATTATTTACGGAATAGTGTCGCTTATTCTAATATATCGCGACCCTCCAACCCTCAAGGATTGGAGGTGTTTTTTGTCCCCGCGGACACGTAAATAAAGGGTATTCACACCCTGCACCATTTCTGTGGTACGTTGTGATTATATTCTATGCAACATTCAAATTCCAGATAAAATTTACGCTGATTTCAAAAACAAAAACCACCCATTAGGCGGAGATATAAAGCAAATCATTCATTGTGCCGACTGCACGGGTTTAATGCGGCGTAGTGTACAAGACGTACATGAGCCACATTAAACCCGCGCAATGCGAACCGATGACGGTTTATTCTTTGCGGATGGGGTATTTGCCATCAATCAAATTCTGCCGCACAACATGATGTTTCACTTTCTGTGTGCTGGTCATCGGCAATTCATCGGTCGTCATGGCAAAGTGCGTTACCCATTTATATGACGCAACCTTTTTATTCGCCTGGGCAATCGCGGCGGACAATTTTTCCAATGTCATATCCGCGTCCACGCTGAACACGCCATAGGTCACGGTTTTATCCTTGACCCGATGTTCAAACACGGCAACGTTTTTAACACCCGGGATTTTCATAAACAGACCTTCCAGTTCATCAGGATAAACGTTTTTACCGCTGTCCAAAACAATCACTTGTTTTTTACGGCCGGCAAAATGCAATTCGCCGTTTTTATCCATGGATACCATATCGCCTGTGTTAAAGAATCCGCGTTCGTCAAACACCTGTTCGTTGACGGTCGGATTGTTCAGGTACCCACCGAACACCTGGTGCCCGCGCAACCACAGAACGCCAACGCCATCTTCGTTTTTATCGCGAATTTCGCATTCGTTGTTTGATGTTGGTGCACCAAACGCAAACGGAAAGCGTTTCTTGGTCGGTTTTGAAATACAGATTGGCCCAACAGTTTCGGTCAGACCATAACCCTGGATAAATGTCAGCCCCAAACGTTCATAGAACTTTTCCACCTCGGGCTTGGTCGCCGCACCACCTGCAATCAGCAAACGCGCACGTCCGCCAAATATTGCCAGGACGGGTTCTTGGACCTTGCGCACCAGGAATCCCAGGCCAATTTTGTTCAAAACCTTGCCGTATTTCAGAACAAACGACGCCATCCACCACATGTGTTTTTCTTTCAGTGCGTCGATGATACGGTTTCTGATAACCTCGAACAATCTGGGGACCGCTGGAATCAATTGCGGTTTATATTTTTTAAAGTCCGCCATAATTTCCTTTGGATTGACGGTTGGCTGTAACAGCATACCCGACCCATAGTGCAATGTCGCCAGGATTTCAACCGCGAAACCAAATATGTGATACATCGGCAGGAAACCATACATAATGTCGCCCGCGTCAATCCACTCGTGCATATCCTCTAATGAATTTGCGCATTCAATCAGGTTAAAGTGTGTCAGTGGCACAACCTTGGGCGTGCCGGTTGACCCCGACGTGAACGACAGCGTTGCAATTTCGGTTGATTCAACCGGTGCCGCAGTCAGTTCTGGATTCGGCTTGCCGTCTTTTTTCGTGATGTCATAGAATGTAAATTTATCCGTTTTATAAAAGAACGACTTTTCCGCGCAAACCATTTTGCACTTTGTGATTTCCGCCATATTGTCATATTCAAACGGCGTCAGATTTGTATCCAGCAGCAGCACGCGTCCGCCCAGATACCAAATCGCAAACATTGTAATTGGAAATTGCGGGATATTATGTGACAAAACACCAACAACATCACCACGCCCGATCCCCGCCGCATGCAGCGACGCCGCACGTGCACGCACCAATTCCGAGAATTCGGAAAACGTAACGTTTTCGCGCACTAAAATCAAATAATCAGGCCATGTTGCAACCGCCTTTTCCAGCAATTGATACATATTCATCGTAAAAAATTCCTTGTTTTTTTTATATTGGACTGACAGTATTATATATCCAAAGGAAAAGATTGCAAATATGAAAATTCTGACATTAAATATAAATTCAATTCGTGCCCATGCCGAGAGTTTTATTGACATCCTGCGTGCGGGCGAATATGACACAATCCTGGTCCAGGAATTAAAAGTTGAAACCGCCGGGTTTCCACACAACCTGTTTGATGAATATGGCTATAATGTCAAGGTTTTCGGCCAAAAAAGCTGGAACGGCGTTGCGACTTTTTCCAAGTGTTCTATCGAAGATGTGACAATGGGACTGCCCACATATCCAGACGTGAACGCGCGTTTTCTGGAATGCGTGGTTGATGGACGTGTGCGCCTGATAAACGTGTATATGCCAAATGGTGACACGGTGTCATCGCCGAAATTTCCGTATAAACTGGAATGGATGGCGGCATTTACAAAATATATTGCCCCGTATTTAAATTCACCAGAACCAGTTATTATCGGTGGCGACTTTAACGTTGCGCGGGCCGACATTGACGTATGGAAACCGGCAAACTATGTCGATATTGCAATTGCCGCACCCGCCGCACGCAGTGCTATGCAGGCGTGGATTGACAGCGGCTGGACCGATGTGTGGCGCACCCTGCACCCATCAGACGTTGGATTTACATGGTTCGGATATCGCGGCGGTGATACCGTTGGTAAAAACATGGGATTGCGATTGGACTATTTCCTGGCCAATCCGGCGGCAATGCAAATGGTTAAAAATTGTGAAATAGACATCGCCCCACGTATGGCCGCCAAGCCAACCGATCATTGTGGTTTGATGATTACATTAAAATAACAAATGCCGCAAAGTGCGGCGTTTTTATTTTATTATTGTAACCAATAACATTTTTTCATATAATCAAGACGTTGCAGGGTGTTTCTGCAATGGGGTGTCGAAACCCGTAAAACAGCGTCGCGCGGACGAAAAACGCCTCCTGCATATATTGGGCAGGAGGGCTGTGGAATACAAAAATACACAGCACTATTTCTGTTTTAATAGTTTCGAACCTCCTGCCACCTTGAATACAGGTGGTTTTTATTTTTGAAACCTGGGGGATGTAAAAAAATGAAAACATTAAAACTGTTGGCAATCGCAATAATGTCAACCACACTGACGCATCCAACACGTGCCGTAACAAATGCCATCAACCAGGCATGGGGAAACCCACAAGCAATATCATCGGCATGGAATTTTGGCATTGGCCACGACAGCGCAACAAAAATCCCAGACCAAACATTCTGGCTGATGAACAAAAAGCGCGCCGCCAACGCAACAGACGAGGCCATTGTAATTGTCTATGCCGCGCACAAAATTGTCGAACATGGCGGATATTTCTGCACAACCCAACTGCGCAGCCGAAACAAAGGGAAAAGTGGCTGTCCAAAAATATGGACCCAGTATCAAAACCCAGATGGCGATTTTGAAAAAACATGCTTTTGGTTGTGCGAGCCGGGATACACTGGCGACGCATGCAAAAGTTACAACGCCACCCCCAGTGGCAACGAATGCAAATACACAAAATTGAGCCCCGACACATTGAAACAAAACATATCATACAATGAAAGTGGCGGTTGGGATAACGAGTCAATTGAAAGTGAAATGTGCCAAAATGATCACCAAGGATTTTTCAAATTTGGCCTTGGCAAGGTAAACTACGGAAATGAATATGACGTGATACTGGTCGCAAAAAGTTATCTGGAAAACGGCCATGGCATCGTTGCATCACCCGCCACATTTGCCGCACACGGTGGTATGTGGAATCGCGATGACTATACCGACACATGGACCAAATGCAAATACGGCGATTCAAATTTAACCATAACCGCAAATTCAGGCAACTATCAAACAAAAACATTATGTATGCCGGGATTCAATGGTGCCGGATGCACATCCCAGGTATGCACCGAATGTGATGACGAACTGACCAAATTCAACAAGGCAACAGGTTCGTGCAGTGATTGCATCGAAAACCATATTCACGACCAATCTGGGAAATGTGTTCCATGTCCCGATGGTGCCGTGTCTGTTCCCGGCCAGGACAGATGTCTGAAATGCCTGGCGACCGAGTATGTCAAAGATGGCGTATGCACACCGCGTAAAAAAGTATCACAGCAAGAAATGTATAACTGCTATCCTAACGACAATCCAACGGATTTTGCCCTGTGCGTCCAGGATACATGCCCAAATGGCCAAACCGTAAAATGTATGGTAAATAAATCTCGCCAGGGGACCAAGACATGCACAAATCAAAAATGGGGACCCTGCACACTCGAAAACTAAGCGTGCTATTCATCGCCCTTGCGTGCCAGGTCGTCCCAGGCCTGGTATTTCTTGTCGCCTGTTTCGCGGTATTCATATGCCGCGCCGCCCGCCGAATACATATTTACCAAATCTGTTGTTTTTTCAACCGCCGCCGCAATCATTTCTGCAGTTGTTGCCGCATCGTATTCAATCGGACGCACGTCGCCATTTTTTAATTGCAAGAACACCATCACCGGCGTTTTTGATTTTTCCGTTGTGCGAATCTTGAATCCACCGGATTGCAACATATACGCTTCCAGTGGTAATTGCGGCATATTGCCCTGGGCCAGTTGTGATTTGTTGGGTGCACTGCCCGTCTTGATATCCAGAACGCCCCCGTCCCAAATTCGGTCGGCGCGCGCACGAACATTGCGACCGGCGATATTTACAACGCCGCCAGTTTCTATTTCGGCGTCCATATGCGTCATCAAATATTCAATTGCAATCGGCGCAATTTCCATAAAACGCTTATGCCAGAAATGAAATATTATGCTGTCCCCGCCCAGCACACTGCGCGCACGCGCATCCATATCGGCAACCAATGCGCGGGCGGTTTTGCCGGGTCGTATATCTTCCAATGCGGCATGCACCAATGTTCCAAATGCACGCGCGTCGGGCGGCAACCAATAATCATCACGCGGTTGCAGGCGCAATATATGCCGCGCATAAAACGCATACGGATTATGTATCAATGTTTCCAATTCGGTCACATACACATCTGACCAATCAGCCGGTGGCGTTGGCGCGCGATAATCCAGTGGCCGCGCCGGCACAACATCACGCCCACGCACAACGTTCAATATATCATCGGCCGCCGTTCGGTCAAACGCGCCGCCACGCACCGCCACGCGCGACAAAAAACGTGATTCTGTCGTTTGGACGCCACCAGACACGCGACTGCGCGTCCAATACACATCCGCCCCACACGACAGATTCATAAAGTCTAATGATTGCAACGATACCTTTCTGTCGGCCGACGGCAATCCAATCTGGCGCGCAACACTGGTTGGCAACCACGCATTTTCATATCCACGCGCGGGGAACATCCCCTCGTTCAACGCGGATAAAATAACAACGTCGGCGGTCTGCATACGTGATTCAATCGTCCCCAGCACGACAACGCGCGCCGCATCGTTCGCCACACCGCGCACCGTAACCGATGAAATCGCATCTGCCAAAAACGCCCGCGCATCGGCAACTGTTGGCACAATCGCTGCATCGTGCATGTATTTTGAAATATTCTGGATTGCCGACCAGATTTGCATCGACGCCGCATCTGACACATCAAACATCGGCGCAAACATATCGCGATTTTCATCAACCATACGAATAATCGTTTCCATCAAATCGCCATGCGCCGCCGCATACAGTTTATCAAACGTTGCACCATCACCGCGTTCAATCCAATCATCAAAGACGTTTAATATCGCACGGCCCGCCGGCGTCATTGTGCCGAGCATGCCCCCAGAAAAATCCGCGTCAATCCCACGCGTCGCCAGTGCCTGGGCCACACGCTGATTTCCGGCGGCATCCGGCGTTATAACCAACACAGATTTATTTTCTGACACCGCGCGCGCCGCAATTTCGGCGATAACGGCGGCCTCTTCACTTTCGCGGGCGCATTCAATCAAATGACAATGATGAACCGCCGCACCATTATCTGGGCGCGTGGGATTATTGCCAAACGCATAGTTTAGAAAATCAATCGCCGACGGGCCAACATCAATCGACTGCACATCATCTGGCGTCATCCCCAGCGATAATAAAAACTTATATTCTGCATTATATGGATTTGTATCACGCGACAAATCGTCCGGCGTGCCCATAATTTTCCCAGACAAAATCACACGACCATTTTCACGCGCCGCCACCGCCCGCATTAAATCCGCGGTCGCAGGCACACTGGCCGTTGATGCGCAAACAACCACCAATTCATATTTATCCAGCGTATGAATCCACGCGCGAATATCGGCGTTACGTGCCGCCGTCTGGGTCGGGCGTGCGGCGAAATATGCCGGCAACGCGCGCGTTAAAATATTCAGTAAATCTGCCTTGCGCTGAAAATGTCGTGCATACGCATCACCCACCAGCGCATTCCAATCAATCGCACTGGCATCCACCCCTTCGTTTTCCAGGTAATCTGTCATACGCACCAGGTCACGCGCCACCGGCAACGCTGCGGCCACATTTCCGATGCTGGCGTCGGCCGCCAGCAATTTGGCCAGCATAACATATCGCACCATATTCGGCACCGCATCAATACTCGCGTCCACATCTGTATCGGGGTCTGTGTCATCTGTCCCTTCGCCCAACGCGACCAGATGCGGCAAAATAATCGCCCCGCCCGATTTATGGGTCAGCATTTTTTCAACCGTGCGCACGGCGCGACGACTGGGCAAGAATATCAATGTGCGGGCCAGTGCGCACCCACTGGCATTTAATAACTGCCACAGTGCATCCGACATACGCGCCGGATTTGTTGCATAAAATATATTTTTATTTGATGCCAATTTGTGCCCTTATGGCGTCCAGGCCTGTTTTCTTTTCCGCCGATGTTTCCAAAATCTCTGCCATCATCGCCGGATGATTTTCATGTGACAAAGGATGCTGGTCCGCCTCGCGCAGACGCTTGTCCTTCTTGGTCAAAACGATTTGATATGCGATACCATGCGCATCACAAAATTCCATCAGTTCTATATCCGACGGGCGCGCACCAATACGCGAATCAACCAGGATATACAACCGCGCCAGGTGCCGCGTCATTAAATACTCTTGCAATCGCGCCAACCACCGCTGGGTATCTGTGCGCGATGCGCGTGCATAACCGTAACCCGGCAAATCAACAATCATCACGCGGTCATCCAGGTTAAACATATTTATCGATTGCGTGCGCCCCGGCGTATTTGATGTTCGCGCAATATTTTGACCAACCATTGCGTTTATCAGTGACGATTTGCCAACATTACTGCGCCCAATAAATGCATATTCGGCGAAACGCGTCCGTGGCAAAGACGCAACAGTTTCAAAACTGCCCACGAATTTAATCATTTGCGTCCCCCTTGGCCAACATACGACGATATGCCTCTTTCTTGGAAATACCGGCACGCGCCGCCAACGCCGACGCCGCCGATTTCGTAGAATTCGCAACAATGTCATTTACAATATCAGTGATTTCATCATCACTCATTTTATGATCCTGGGCGGGTGCGACAACAATCACAATTTCACCACGTGGCGGTTCGATATTCACCAGTTCCGCCGGATATCCGATTATTGCCTCTTCGTGAATTTTGGTTATTTCACGCACAATGGCAATCTGGCGATCAGGCATAACACGTGCCAACGCGGCAACTGTCGCCATGATACGGTTCGGACTCTCGTAATAAATAATCGTATGGCGGATTTTGTTATCGTCATGCAATTTCTTTTCATCAAAGAATCCGCAAAACGTAAATCGATCGGTCGGAAACCCGGACAGCACCAACGCCGAAACGGCGGCCGTCGGTCCCGGCACAACAAACACCGGCACACCCGCCGCGCGCGCCGCACGCACCAGACGAAATCCCGGGTCCGATACCGCCGGCATTCCCGCATCAGACACAGTCGCAATCGTCATACCATTTTGTAATTTTTCAACCAATTCTGGCACAACATCACGTTCATTATGATCATGGCATGCAACCCGTGGGGTTTTAATATCAAAATGCGATGCCAGTTTTGCAAAAACACGTGTATCTTCGGCGGCAATTAAATCCGCATTTTTCAATGTCTCAATCGCACGTGGCGACATATCGGACAAATTTCCGATTGGCGTTCCAACAACATAAAGCCCTGATTGCATTTGTAACCCTTTTATAGTAAAATAATACAGAATACGAATGGGATTTTCAATGTTTATGAACAGATTTTTTAGTTTTTGCGCAATTGCAACAATTTTGGCCGGATGCGGCGGTGGCGGCGGTATGACCCGCACCAGCGACTGGGGCAATGAATACGGCAACGATATTGCGGGCACACCGGCGTCGATGCAATACGGAAACTTTTCCGCAACCGATGGCGACACGCACCGCGTGGCGGTGTTGTTACCACTCAGCGGGCAAAACGCAAGCACCGGCAAAACAATCCGCACATCGGTTGAAATGGCCGTCCTGCAAAGTGCGCCACAAAACCTGTCTGTAACGTTTTTTGATACCGCGCGCACCGACGCATTTGAAAACGCCGTATCTGAAAATCCGGCGGTTATAATTGGCCCCGTCTTTGCAGGCGAAGCGCGCATGTTAAACACGGTAAAATCCGCCGACACACCCGCCCTGTCGTTCACATCAGACGCAACGGCAATTGGCGATGGGATTATGACAATGAATTTGATGCCCACCAACAGTGTCGAGGCCATTGCCAAAGAAATGTCATCTGACAATGTGACCAAATTTGTAATCTTGGCACCCGATACCGAATCCGGCCGTCTGATGGCGGGCACGGCAAAAAATGCGGCGTCAATTTACGGCATAAAATTGGTCGGCATAATCTATTACACACCGGGCAATTCTGAATCAATCAAGAACGCATCAATGCGTGCATCAATGAACGCGGCACGCACCGCGGCAAACACACGCGCACGCGAAATATTGTCCGACATTTTGACCAAGGAACGTCTGACCGCGATTGAAAAATCATCACTGTCAATGCAACTGGATAAAATATCAAAATCAGACACACTGGGCGCGGTGCCGTATGATGCGGTTTTATTCCTGGGCACAGGCGATGATTCAATGGCATTGGCATCGTTCTTGCGCTATTACAACGTATCTGCGCGTGACGCACGTTTTTATGGCACTGCAATGTGGGACGGGTCAAACATAACATCTGACTTTACAATGTCGGGTGCAAAGTATGCCGCCCTGCCCGAAATAAATGAAAATTTTGCCAACCTGTACACCCAGGTATCTGGCACCGCACCATCACACCTGGCAGCATTTGGATATGACGCCGCGAATATGGCAATGGGCATGATTTATTCTGATAAATCAGACGCCGCATACCTGTTGGACCCCAGTGGTTATATCGGGGCCAGTGGCCTGGTCCGCCTGCGTCCAAATGGGGACAGCCAACGCGCATTGCGCATATTGGAACTGGACGCCAGTGGCACCCCGCGCACCGTGCGGGCGGCCCCACAAAACTTTATGACGCCAATTTATAATATTGAACAACGCCACATTATCCCGGCATCTGAAATGGCACTGGAAACAGACGGAATAAACCCAATGAACTATATCCGTATCCCAGAACGCCTGAACGGTAAATATAAATCCAAGACATTTGGGGCAAACATGACACGCACCACAACCGTAACACCACCGGTTGAAAATATAACGGTCCTGCCCGAAGATGACAGCGACCCAATTGAAAACCCTGATTTTCAACCAACGGCCCTGGAATCAATTGACCGCACCTATATCGACAGCGTGGAAATCGAAGAGTAAAATAAAAACACCCGCGTGCCGGGTGTTTTTATTTTGACATACATAACAGAATACTTGTATGTAACTTGCTATGTGGCTGATTTCCTCGCCCACGCTGGTGGCGTGGGACTGCGGGGCATTCATATGTTGTGTGCCGCGGCGCGCTGCGACACACAACAACTCATAGTCGAACCGGCAATCAAATGATTGCGTGATTCAAATTCAATACCACATTTCACCAAAATAAAAACACCCGCTTGCCGGGTGTTTTTATTTTGGTGGGAGTGGCTGGATTCGAACCAGCTCAGGCTTAAGCCAACAGATTTACAGTCTGCCCCGGCTCTCCAACTCCG
>CAKQSE010000002.1 GCA_934272785.1 uncultured Alphaproteobacteria bacterium | reverse complement strand
CCAGATTTATAGATAAAACACAGTTCGTGTTTGCTGCGATACAGGCTGCCCATGCCACCATTGGTCTTGTTCCATACACAGATGTTTTTGAATTCATCGTATACGGATGCGGCGGCGGTGCTGATTTCACGCACGTGTTTCCAGTCCATAAAGAAATAATGCAGCGCCCCATCGGCGGAATAGTCTTTTGCATGGCGCATAAAAGTGCCAAGGAACTCTGTGAATTCATCACTGGTCATTTCGCCTGATGCCATGGCAAACTCGTCATGCTTGATTCTGCCCATGGATCCGATGTTCTTGACCCGCACATTATATGGCGCATCGGTCAGCACCATTTGGGCTTTGTCGCCGCCCATAATCGCGGCATATGAATCTGGTTTCAGTGCATCACCACAGACAATTGTGTGTCGTCCCAAACGCCATATATCACCACGCTGGCAACGGTGGTCTGCGTCATTTAACGGTGGAATAATGTCGTTCTTGGGGTCGGACACACCGTCGCCGTCCAGAATCAGGTCTATTTCACTGGTTTCAAATCCGGTTATACCCAGATCAAAATTCAGGTCCAGTTTTGACAATTCAGTAAATTCCAGGTTTAACAGCTCTATGCTCCATTTGCCAAGCTCGGTCAGCTTGTTGTCGGCAATGCGGTATGCACGCTTTTGTGCATCGGTCAAATGCGACAGGATAATTGCCGGAACATCGTGCATACCCATGTCGCGGGCCGCCGCCACACGACCGTGGCCGGCGATGATTTCCAGGTTTTCGTCCAACAGCACCGGGTTGATAAACCCAAATTCGCGAATAGATTCGCGTATCTTGGTGATTTGCGCCCGGTTATGCAACTTTGGGTTGTTTTTATACTCCCGTATCCGGGCGACTTCTATGTTTTGTATGTTCAAGTTGTTCATAAAACACTCCTTATAAGTTTTTTATCGGTCCTAAAATTTTTTAGGGACCTCTATATATAAGGGAAAATGAAAGTTTACTCGTGGCACAGCCTTGAAAAACGATACTCTTCCCCTCTATATAGGCGATTTGAAAGTTGATGAGTTAAGGTGGGGGGCATGCAAGTCGTGTTTGGTTGATTTTTGTGCCGATTTATGGTATAATTTCACACAAGAAAAAAGGCGACACATGTCGCCTTTTTTACTTCCCTGCATCTGTGGGGATTTTTTTATTGCAATAAAAAGGAATCAAAATGCAAATGCCAAAATTTTTACGTGAATTGATGCAGTCAGCCGCATACATGGATAAAAATAGCGATACCTATGCTATGGCGGAAAAGTATCTGAAAATGTTATATCCGGGCGCGTTGGGCCAGGATGCCACGGGGCGGATGACTGTGCCGGAACACGATATGACGTTAAAACAGTTTAATGTCGCGCAAGCGAAATTAGATGCCGCATTGGAGGAAGCGATAGCCGAGGCCGAAGCAGAATATGAAGAAGCTGGGCAAGAAATAGACGTTGGAGACTATGTAGAATTAGAAGAATCCATAGATGTCAAAGTTCTGATGCCAGATGGGCATATTGAAAAGAAACAGTTAGAGGTTTATACCCTGAATCTGCCAGAGGATGATGATGCATCAAATGACGAAACACGTGTTATGTGGCGTTGGCACAGTGAAAATGGCGACAACACCTGTGACGAATGCGCCGCGCACGACGGCGAAATATATGACAGTGAAGATGACATCCCGGAAATACCGGTTCATCCAAACTGTCGCTGCAGTATTACTGAGGAAGGAATCACCCCTGATGGTCGTACAGTTAGTGTTAAGCCATACACACCAAAAACAAAGGAAAAGGTTGCAAAGGATATGCTACAAGATAAAAGATTTGAAGAAGCGTATAATAACTTAAAAGAACCGGAAGGGGGCTATACCGATGGCAAGAATCAAGTTCATGACGAGCCGACTAATCTTGGAATAAAGCAAAGTACCTTAAACCAATATGCTCAAAGACATCCAGACAAAGCTTTCCCTGCGGATGTAAAGGATTTAAAACCATCACAAGCTAAAGAAATTTATAAGGATATGTACTGGGATAAAACTAAAATACCCCAAATAGAAAATGCACGTATTCGAAATGCAGTGTTTGATATGCGGGTAATGAGTGGGCCGATAGCTCCTACAAAGATGTTACAGCAAACTCTAAACGAACAAATTGACGCAAAGTTGCCAATAACAGGTTATTTAGGCGAACAGACTGTAAAAGCAATAAATTCAATTCCAGGAAACAGGGTAGATAGTTTTATGACAAAGTTGATAGAAAACAGAATTCAATCATTGCAAAGAATGAAAAACTGGCCAAGTGCCCAAAATGGTTGGACAAAACGCACACGGGCATACTAATCTTTTTGTTTCGTCCATATCCCCTCTAACGTTGCGGACATACCACAAAATGCACTCTGTGAATCTGAATTTGTGTATTTCAAGCGCAAGTCGCCATCGGACAGTAATTTAAAGTTAATTCCAACGGGAACGGCATATTCTAAATCGCTGGTTTTATCATACATATACATTTCTGAACTATACACACCGGTGGTTGGGGATATTAATTCTATTTGGCCGTTGGTATTGCAAGTATGTTGGTGGCGCCATGATTGAATTTCAAAATTACAACCGCCGTTCGTGCAATTGTATATTTTTAATTCGCCGCCGGAAAAATCATCTGTGTTATTTAGTTTCCAGGTTCCATCAAAATCTGCAATATATTCGGGGGTGTCACTTGTTGAGACACAGTTTGCCTGGGCCGGTGCTATGGAAAGTACACATATTACAAAATATACAGATATTCGCTTCACATCGGTCAGTTTATACGTTTGTATGTCTGGGGTCAAATAAATATTGATATGGCAAGCAATATTAAAAATTTTGTTGCGTTATTTGGGTTTGTTGGTAACGATTTAATTGTAGAGGTTAAATATTAGGAAGCAATATACAATGAAGATAAATTGGCAAAATATCATGTATTACAATGTTGTGGCCCTGTGAGTGGTATTTTTGACTGATTTGTCTGAGAAATCCCGATTTTTGTGTATGGTTAAGCATATTATATCGGTTCTTTGGTAACTTGTTGCTGGATGAACATAATACATTGAGTGCCAGTGATACTCATATAAATATCGCTAATGAAAACACAAAAAGTAGCGATATAATTAGCGATAAGTTGGATAATCCAACACGCGCGTTTTTGAACACAATTATGCCAAAATTGCGCAAAGACGGGGATATTGCCGCCGCCACAGCTGTAGAATTGACCGGTAAATCGCCACAGCGTGTACGTCAACTGTTTGCAGAACTGGTCGCGGCTGGCATTCTGGTCGCAGACGGTAAAAATAAAGGGCGCCGATATCGGTTGACATAATGCCTTTTGGAGCGCGCATACAACTATCATATTTTGTTGAAAGTGGTGAATTTTGTGGGCGTAATACAATCTGTGGTTGAATCATTGGCTTTTGTATCTTGGTGCGCGTGCAAAAATTGTGTGACTTTGCTGGAGCGTAAATTCAAACTAATCTCCGCAAATTTTGCGGAGATTAGACTGCCTTTTCTCCGCAATGTTATGTTTGTATCTCATTTTACAAAACTGTTAAAAGCAACACTTTTGTAAAGTGTGTTTAACAATTTTGTTGTTTTTTGTTTTTTTTTTGACTTGGGTATCCCTATATATGGTCATCAATCGTTTTAACTTGATAATTCGGTATTTGGTTTGTATAATATTACCGAATTAAAAGAGTTTTATATGACTACAAATGCTCCGAAATTTACTATTACAACAAACATTACCAATCTTGTTGCGGAAATAGCCGAAAAAATTGGGCAAATTCGGGGTAAAAGGGAATATGAACGCAATCTGCATTTGCGCAAGGTAAATCGTCTACGTTCTATTCAATCTTCCACAGCCATTGAAGGAAATTCATTATCGTTGGAACAAATTACAGATGTTATCAATGGTCGTCGTATTGTTGGTAATCCGCGTGAAATCAAGGAAGTTCGTAATGCTTATGATGCATATGAACACGCTTTGACATTAAATCCATATAAAGTTTCTGACTTTTTGCACGCACATAAAATGATGACAGCAGAGTTGGTTGATGAAGCCGGCAAGTTCCGCAGTGGTAATGTTGGCGTATTTTCTGGTAAAAAGGTGGTACATATCGGTGCAAAACCAGAATATCTGTTATCGTTAATGACCGATTTATTCAAATGGGCAAAATCAACCAAAGAGCATCCGCTGATAAAATCTGCAGTTATGCATTTTGAAATTGAGTTTATCCACCCATTTGCAGATGGCAATGGTCGTATGGGACGTTTGTGGCAGACATTGGTACTGTCCACATGGCAACCTGTGTTTGCATGGATTCCGGTTGAAACCATAGTATATGAAAATCAGACGGAATATTATGCTGTTTTGGGACGTGCAGAAAAGACCGCAGATTCAACAGAATTCATAGAATTTATACTGTCTGCTATCTTGCGTGCTATAAATGAATTATCAAATATTACCGAAATAATTCCCGAAAAAATTACCGAATTGTTGACCAAAACTCAACGGGATTTCCTGACCAATATTATCGGATTTATACAAACTAATGGCGAAATAGACAACTATCGTGCCCAGTTGTTGACCGGTAAATCACCAGAAATGACCAAGAAATTATTGGCAGCATTGGTGGCAGATAATGTACTGATTGCAACCGGTCGCACCAAGGGACGTAAGTACAAATTAAATCCAAATTTGTAAAAAATTCCCTGTTATTTATATTGTCGTATTTTGTGTAAAATGGCGGATTTTGGCGGACTGATACAACTTATGGTTGAATAATTGATGGGCGGCCAAGCATAGTAATTAGTCAAAAATTCTATCTTTGCCCAGTATATCACGCACAGTAGCAGCGTGGTGTTGTCGGAATTCTGTGGTGTCGCCTGCGTGGACCGCTTGGGACAGCAAGCGTATTATTTCAATTTTGTCTGTATAATTAGCAAGCGGGGCATTGGCAAGTATTGTATCTATGACATCTGGAACTTTGCGTGCGGTTGTAATATATGTGTTACGTGGAACGAAGCTGATATCGCGTAAGTGACAGGGGCCATAAAATACAATTACTGAAAACATGGGCAGTTTTGCAAATTGTTTTGAAAGTTTGCGCAGTTCTGTGATGTGTTTTGCATTTTGCAGTATTGGGTTGTAAAAACGGTATTTTTCACGACCATAGGCCAACGCCTGGGTCCATTGCGACTGGGTGCCGTTGCCAAAAATCCAACCGCTGTAATCTTTTACTTCAAAAACGATTAGTCCAACACGTGTGGCCAAGACCAGATCAATTTGTGCATATTGGCCATTTGTTTTCTTTACATACAAATCATGGAATATGGCCCCGGGCTTGAATCCCATTTTTAATAATCCCAGGGCAAGGTCGCGTTCAGACCACGGCCCCCGACCAGGTTCTGTAACACTGGCTATCAAGTTTTGACTGTGGACGGGCTGGTTTTGCCGTTGCGTGTTGTTATTGTATCGGCATAGCCGTAACAATATGGATATTACAAATATGGTGCAAATTATAATAACAAAAATATACATGTCTGGCATTATAACATATGTATATGCCAATCCATCATAAAATTTCCCCGTATTTTTCCAAAAACCGATTCGGTTGGGTGGGGATTTTTTGAAAAAACGAATCGGTGTGCGGGGCAAAAAATATGACAAAAAGCATGATTTTCGGTGGATGTATGTCCTATGAAAAAATTTTTTTCTAAGAAAATATTCGCTTTTTATGTCCTAAAAAATCAATTTTTCCCGGATTTCTGCGTGTCCTGCTGGGTGCCCCAAATTATACACGGTTACATATAAAAAGGGGATAGCCGGAAATATCCCCATATGAATTATATTGTTATTACAGACAAAACAACAAAACAAAGGTGAAAAAAATAATGACTCATAGCGATGTTTGGTATGCTATCGATTGCTTTGCCAGTGCACACAAAATGTCGTGTTCTGGCCTGGCGCGACGTAGCGGTTTAGACCCAACGATATTTAACAAAAGCAAACGGTGGTCCAAATATGGCCAGCCACGTTGGCCGTCCACAGGCAGTATTGCCAAGATTCTGGCGGCGACCGGTGAAACAGTCAGCGACTTCACTAAATATTTTAAACAAAAAGAAATCTGACATAGCATAATACCGTGGTCAAAGTACCACGGTATTATTTTTTGCCAAAAATCAGAAAATCTATCTTTTATGCTGTTTTTCAAATTTTAAATCATGTATAATAAGAACGAACAATCATATTCACGTATTTTTGTTGTCTGATATTTTTAATCAAAGGGTATAGCGATGGCTACGATAAAAACCAGAGTGACCTTGTTAAAAGAACTGTTAGCGTTAAAGGAAGTAATTGACACAGGTCAGATTCAGGTTGCTGCAAATAAAAACGGCATAAAACATTCCAATATGTCCAAATTGATTTCTGATTTGGAAATGCGTTTAAACGCAACGCTGTTACAGCGCACCCCAACGGGCAGTTTGCCAACAAATGCAACCCCGGAAATTTATTCCAACATTGAAACGATATGCAATGCGCTGGACAGTATAATCGACAACGCATCACCCGAAGATGATTTGACCGGCTATATATCCGTCCTGGTGGCCGAAGGCCTGGTCGGCAGTTATATTTTACGTGACCTGTCGCGGTTCTATGCGATGTATCCGAAAATCCGCCTGGATTTGTTGACCAATCGCCAGCAAAACTTGTCGAGTATCGAGGTTGCGATTGTTGACGCCAAATCTAATTATCAAATTCCGGGTCGCACATTGTTCCGCCTGCGGGCCAAGGCACATTTTTTCACAACCCAGGAATATTTGGACCGGCATGGCGTGCCCCAGAATATGGACGATATGCTGGAAAACTTTGACCTGTGTATGTATCAGTCGTATTTGAATTTGCCCGAGTGTTCATTTATCGCAAAGCGGGCGCGCAAGTTAAACACGACCACGGATTCGGTCGGACTGATATTCCGTCTGATACGCGACGGCGATGGCATCGGATTATTGCCGGCGTGGACCGCGCAGCAGCCACCAAAACTGGTGCGGGTGCCGAACATAAATTTTGAATATGAACATCGGATGGTTGCCGCGTGCAGTCCGAAACTGATTGATTCGCCAAAGGTCAGGGCGTTTATCAGATTCATGGATGATTTTTGTCGGCGACACAATATCCCGATTGAGCGGGTGTGTTAAATAATGAACATAAAGTCTGAATATTTGTCGCCCGTTGGCGTGTTGACGATTGGGGCGTCAGATGATGCGCTGGTGGGATTGTGGCTGCATGGCCAGAAATATCACGGCCACACGGCCGCAATTCCCGCTGGGGATAATGACGTTATGCGCCGCGTTACGCGTTGGCTGGATGAATATTTCGCAGGCGACCGCCCCAAAATTGATTTTAAATTGGCTGCCCCTGGCACCGCGTTCCAACAACGGGTGTGGCACGCACTGGGCCAGATTCCATACGGTAAAACCGTAACATATGGCGATATTGCACGCCGCGTTGGGTGTGGCGCGCCACGCGCGGTGGGCGTCGCAATTGGTCGCAACCCAATTTCAATAATTGTCCCGTGTCATCGTGTGGTGGGCGCAAATGGTAACCTTACCGGCTATGCGGGTGGATTGCGTGCCAAAGAAATATTATTGGGGATAGAGCAGGGGATTATTCCCGCCAAATAACAGACGTGAACATTTCAGCAATCGCATGGCGCAAATTCGCATCGGTAAAGAATTGATTGCGGGCGTCAGCTGTGGTGCCGTGTTCGTTATCTTCGAAATGTGGAATATACTTTTGGATCGCGATGTGCGTCACGCTACGGTCGTGCAAATCGCGCGTAATTTCCATTAAATCCAGTTTTGTGACAAATCGCGGGTCGCATGTAATGCGCACCTCGTAATCTTTGCCGGTTGCCTGCCATATGTCCAGGCTGTGAATCATATGATCATGGGCGATATTTTGACCAACCAGACTGCCATACTTTTCGCGTGTTGTTTTGTAATCCAGTCCAATCCAATCAACCACATCGGCGGCACGTTTCAGATTTTCAGGATAAAAACCGTTTGTGTGCAATCCGATTTTAAATCCTAAATCGCGCACACGACGCATATAGTCAATTGCGACGTCGCCTTGCATCAATGCTTCGCCCCCGGAAAAGACGACCGCCTCCAGTTTGCCGACACGGTCGCGCAGCCAATCCAAAACCTTGGCTGGGTCGTATTCGCCGTCGCCGACATTTAACAGATGTGGGTTGGAACAATACGCGCACCGCAACGGACATCCGCGCAAAAACAGCACCGCCGCCAATTTGCCCGGATAGTCAATCGTTGTGAACGAAACCAACCCACCAATCTGAATTTCACGCATTTTATTATGCCGCCTTTTTCAACAGTTCGCTGTGACGTGCACCGGTGGTCAGGCTGTTTGCCTCTGTAAATGTTTTTCTTTCACAGAATTCAGAATACTTGCCAATGTTAAAGTTCGAAACCGGTCTGATAAATCCCATAGAGCGCGAAAAGACTTCACATTGTGTTCTCTGAATATTTGCTGCCTGCATAGTTTTCCTCCCTTATTTTTTGTGCAATGCGTGGTTAGCGTTGTTGTTTATTGTTCACTGTTCTGATTTGCGGCGATTTCCGCGTCGCATTTCGGACAGAATTCATGGCGTCCCGGCAGATATCCGTGTTTCGGACATATTGAAAATGTCGGGGTCAGCGTCATATACGGAATCTTGTAGTTTTCAAAGATTGTCCGCACGATTTTCTGGGCGGCCTCGCCACTGGATACTGGTTCGCCCATATACAGGTGCAACATTGTGCCGCCGGTATATTTACGCTGTAATTCTTCCTGGTGTTCCAGTGCGACGAACGGATCGTCGGTAAAGTTCACTGGCAACTGGGTTGAATTGGTATAATATGGTGCATCGTGTGTGCCTGCCGTGATGATGTCTGGATAATTTTTCACATCGGTTTTGGCAAAGCGATATGAACAACCCTCGGCCGGGGTGGCTTCCAGATTATACAGATTTCCGGTTTGTTCTTGGAAATTGGCCAGGTTTTCACGGATGAAATCCATCACGTCCAGAACCAATTTCTTGCCCATTGGGGTTGCAATATTTTCACGGTCGCCGGTAAAGTTACGAACCATTTCATTTGCGCCGTTCACACCAATTGTTGAAAAGTGGTGCGACCAATCACCAAGGTAACGACGGGTGAACGGATACAGCCCGCGTTCCATATTCTTGGTGATAATCTTGCGCTTGATTTCCAGCGAATCACGTCCCAAATCCAACAGGCGTTTTAATTCGGCAAACAGGCCATCGCGATCGCCGCGGTGAACATAGCCCAAACGCGCCAAATTGATTGTCACAACGCCGATAGAGCCGGTCTTTTCCGCCGAACCAAACAGACCACCGCCGCGCTTTAACAATTCGCGCACGTCCAAACGCAGACGGCAACACATAGAACGCACGTCGGTCGGATTCAGGTCCGAGTTCAAGAAATTCTGGAAATTCGGAATACCGTATTTCGCTGCCAAATCAAACAACGGTTTTACATTTGGGTGATTCCATGGGAAATCGTCAGTGATGTTGTATGTCGGAATTGGGAACGTGAACGGACGGCCCAATGCGTCGCCTTCGGTCATAACCTCTAAAAACGCCTTGTTGATGGTGTCCATTTCCGCTTGCAGGTCGCCATAGGTAAAATCAACCTGTTTTTTGCCGATAAACGGACGCTGGTTACGTAAATCCTTTGGACAGGTCCAGTCGAACGTGAAATTGATAAACGGCGTCTGGGTGCCCCAACGGCACGGCACAGCACAGTTAAATATCAATGTCTGCATTGCATTTTTAACGTCGGCATATGACAGGTTGTCAACCCGGACATATGGTGCCAAATACGTATCCACAGACGAGAACGCCTGGGCCCCAGCAAATTCGTTCTGTAACGTGCCCAAGAAGTTCACCATGTGTGAAATCGCGGTCGCCATATGACGCGCCGGTTCGCATTGCAGGTAACCCGGAACACCGTTAAATCCCTCGTATAACAATTCGCGCAGTGACCAACCCGCGCAATATCCGGTCAACCATCCCAGGTCGTGAATATGAATTGCGGCGGTCTTGTGCGCCTCGGCAATTTCGCGCGGATACAGGTTCAACCAATATTCCGCCGTAACGCGTTCACTGGTGCGCAGAATCAACCCGCCAATCGAATATCCAACGTTTGCATTTTCCTTGATACGCCAGTTGGAACCACCAACGTAACCCTCGATAACCTCGACTGCGTCAACGTATGAATCGCGGATTTCACTGCGTTTCTGGCGATAAATAATATACGCCTCGGCCGTCTTATAGGCACGGGCGTCCATCAATGCTTGAATAACAATTTCCTGAATCTCTTCAACCTTTGGGGTCTTAGAAGCAAACTTTTCACCCAATGTGTCCAGGGCCGCCTGGGTAATGCGAATAACATCATCGTCCGATACCTCGTGCGTGACGGCAACCGCCTTTTTAATCGCATCATATATCTTCTTGGCATCAAACGGAACAGTTTCGCCACTGCGTTTCTGGACCGCAACCAGGTTGGATGTAAGTGTTGGAATAATCTCTATTTTTGTTTCGTTCTGTGTCCCAGACATCGTGTTGCCCCTATTATTAAAAAATACAATATATAGTGGTTGTTTTTCTTATTTGATATCAATATATAGATTCTTAGGCATTCTATCAATACAGAAAAAGTAAAATTTTTTTCATTTTTTGCTTTACTTTTAAAAAGGCGACTTTTCTGGGCACTGCGTCGTTTTGGCGTGGGACGAATCGTCATACTAAACGTGTTTTTGTATCGTAAAAATCCGGATTATGTATAAACGACTGATTCGTTTTTTATCAAAAAACACAAAATATAGACGTGTTTTTGCAAAAATATATCTATATCTTGACAAAATAAGGAATAAAATCGCACAAAAAATCCGCATATTGTGTCAATCGGTTAAAATAGGTTGTGTTTCCTGGGGTAAAAACAGTATACTGACACCAGGCGCGGGTAGTGGTTACCTGGGCTTTTAACAAAAACATAAAATAAGAGCATAATTATCATGATGAAAAATGTTTATGAAATGCTGCGTGATGTATGTTCCCAGAACAAAGACAGTATTTTCTTTGTCAGACAAAACGAAACATACGCAGATTTGTTAAAAAAAGTAAAGCAGCGCGCGGTGCTGCTGGCCAAACGCTTTGGCATTAAAAAGGGCGATACGGTTGCAATTCTGTCGGGCAATACCCCAGAATTTATCAAATCGTATTTTGCAATTTTGTCCCAAGGTGCACGTGCATTGATGTTGGATACCGGTCTGTCGGCGTCTGAACACCTGAACATGATGCAACGCACAAATTGCAAATTGGCATTGGCGCAAAAATCGCACTTTGTTGATGGCGGACCAGAAATGTTTGATATCGAATCAATTGATGATACCGATGAAAACGAATTCGTCGCCGCCGATGTTGATCGTAATGATATTGCAATGTTGTCATTTACGTCGGGATCAACCGGCAATCCAAAGGTTGTTGGTCTGACGCATGATAACCTGTTGTCATTAGCCGATGGGGCACTGTTTTACACGCCCGTGATTCATCCGGGATATACGTTCTATGGGTTCTTGCCGCTGTATCATATATATGGTGTTGTTATCAATATTATTGCGCCGATTATATTGCGGGGCAAATTATTGTTGCAACCGGTGTTGAATCCGCGCGAATTTCTGAAAGATTTTAAACAATATCGTCCCGATGTTATTCCGGCCGTTCCCCGCGTTTGGGAAGGGTTCTATAAAAAGATTGTTGATGCCGCCCGTGAAAAGCATATGTACACGGTGATGCGTATGGTTATGTCATCGCGTCGCGTGTTGCGTGCAATTGGGTTGGGCTGCATCGTTGACAAGGTTACAAAACCGGTTCATGAAATATTTGGTGGTAATACCAAGGTTCTGGTATCGGCGGGCGCAACATTGAAACCAACAATTCGTAAATTCTTTGAAAATTTGGATTTCGTTGTTGGCGATTGTTATGGTCTGACTGAAACGACGGGACCGGCAAACTTTAACTTTGCGTTCAGACGTGATGATGGCTCTATGTATTATGCGGGGCCACTGCCGGGCAATGAAATCCAGATTCACAATCCCGACCGTGATGGCGTCGGTGAAATATGGATGCGTGGCAATATGGTCATGCCGGGATACATTGATAACGACGACGCAAATGCCGCAGCGTTTGAAAACGGTTGGTTTAAAACGGGCGATTTGGGCAAACTGGATAAATACGGTCGCCTGATTGTCAAGGGCCGCCAGAAACAGGTCATCGTTTTGGACAGTGGTAAAAACGTCTATCCCGATGAACTGGAAGATTTATATCTGCAAAATGATGAAATCTTGGCGGCGGCGGTGTTTGAATACGTTCTGAACGGGAAAATCGTTCCGTTCGCCGTGTTCCAGGTAAAGCCCGGCACAACCGTTGCGCGCACTGCGATGTTGTTAAAGGCATCAAACCTGAAAATCGCACCGTATAAGTGGGTTAAACACTTTGCAATTACCGAAGAGGAATTGCCACAAACATCTGCGAAAAAGATAAAACATTTTGCCGTGCGCGAAATGTTGGATAACGGGGCATTTACCCGCGCAGAATAAACTGCCATGTAACGTCGCCCATTTGGGCGGCGTTTCTTGTTATACAAAACTTGACAAAAAACAAATTTACGCTATATTTAAGTGTGTAATAAACATAGGGGTTGCAAATGCATAATCTGGATGACAAGACCATCAAGATGATACTGGAATACAACACCATGCGTCCGTATTTTGGTAAATTGACGGCGGACCGCCTGGCCACGGCATATGCCCGGTTAAAGGCCAGCGAAAAATGGGACGACCCGCTGAGAAAGGCTGACGTTCCAGTTGGGCTGGTTGATGGTAATGTGATTTGCAATGCGCTGTGGCATGAAATGTCGTATAACCCCGTGCGATTTGGAAACCAGTCGCCATTTATGCATAACGGCAAAAATAACATCTTTCATTTTTGCAGCCAGGGCGCGCCAACATGGACGCCGGCGGCGGGTCACGATGCGCTGGAACATGTGCGCTATGAATTGGTGGCGTATATGACGCTGAACGCTGCGCCAAATGGTCAATGGCGCGACGCGGTCCAGACGGACAAGCATGGCAACGCCACAATTGCGATGGTAAATGGGCACTCGGATAATGTGTATAAAATCCTGGCGCACGTGCGCAACAGTATTAAAATTGTCACCCGCCAAAATGTAACAGATTTTTCAAAGCGTCGCGGGTCATACCGTGCGGCAATTGCATCGGTTGTCGCCGCGCGTCATCCGCATGGATTGCGTTCTGATGCACTGGAACCATTAAATGTCGCCGTGCCATACAATGGTGATTTGTTTGCGCAGGGCCCCGCCACGCCTGTGGCAGAAATGTCGGATGATGTTGCGGATTTGATTGCCCAGGAACGCATGGATGACCAGATGGACAGCCTGCAAATAACAATTGATAATCGTGATAATGTCAGCCTGGATTTATATGACCAGGCCGTGCATGACCTGAAAGATATCTTGGTGCGGACCACCGCGCGCCAGAAATAAAAAAACAGACGCCCGCAGGGGCGTCCGTTTTTTTTATTTGCACACCGCAATATATGGTGGTGCGGATTTTTCAGTGTCAATCACCCCATCACCACAATCGCGACAGTTAAAACGCCGATTGCCGCCGGTCTGGATTACATATTTTGTAACCGCATCAACATTTGCCGCATATGAATAATTTGGAAATCCGAAATAGAACGCGCGGCTGGGGCCGGTGCATTCGCGCGGGTTACCGGCATAGCAAGATGCATCATCTACCTTGGTCGTATCTGGAACGCAATATGATGTGCAGGTATCCTCGTCAATAATCATTTTTTCGCAATCGGTGCACGATGTCCGCGCCGTGCGCAGGGTTGCGCCAATCGCGCCCTGGACGTCGCGGCTGACGAATTTGTCGCACTTTGATTTTGTGGTGGTGTTATTTGGATCCTCGACACATTCCCATTCCAGTGTATTGTAATTCAGGCGCGCAACCATTTTATCGGGGCATGTCTTGGCCGCAAATGGGTCAATGCATTCCCACACACTGTCCACGATGACGGCGGTCTGTTGCGATGCGCACAGTGGTTTGCGTGATTCATCTGGCACGCATTCAGACAAATCAGAATCCCAAATCATATCCCCGGCACAGTTCGATTTTGTATTATATCCGATACATTGCCAGCGACCAAATCGATACGTTTTAACCGTGCCGGTCGGGCATAATATGTCGGTCGCATCCGCGGTTGTGATTTCATTTGTTGCATCCGGGATTTCATACTGGGTCATATATACCAATTGCCCGTCAGACAATTTCAATTCAGACAATATGGTTTTCGGCACCGCGCGTTTTGTCCCCGTGCCCCCAGACGTGATTTTCCCATCCTGTAAAATTCCAAATGTTCCGGCGTCGGCATAGTATTCTTCCAGAACGTTCATCATTTCATTAAAATCAGATGCCGGCAGTGGCGCGGTTGTTGTGATTATGTAACTGTATGCGGGCTTTTTATTACGGATAATTTCGCATTTTGTTTCGCGGCCGTTGTTGTTCAAGCAATACAGTTGACTGGTAATTTCATTTTGACTGACGCATACGTCATTAAATTCTGTGCCACGAATTTTCGCATTATGCGCGGCGGCGGCGCACTGGGCAATCGCGTGCAAATCGGCGTGTGTGACCGCGTATTCGGTTTCTGTTTCAGGAACGCGCTGGCTGGGGCTGTCTATGATATAATAGCCCAGCATGAATATTGCCACCAGAATCATTATAAAAATATTCATCATTCCCTCTTGCGATTTATTAAAAGTCTAGGTAATATAAGGATAAAATGCAATAGGAAATCGCATCTGGTATTCAAAAAAAGGCGCGAAAATTATGAAAAAAATTCTGGCAGTTGTATGTGTGTTGCTGTGTGCGGGGTGCGGATTCCGGCCAATGTTTTCTGGGGCGGACACTGATATTCACGTCACCCCCATCAGCGGGATAAACGGTATTGAATTGCGCAATGCGTTGAACGCAAAATTTGGTGGCGTGCACGACAGTAATGCAAAATACACACTGACCGTCACACTGGCCGAACCATACACGAAATACAAGGCACTGGAACAAACCGGTGACGCCACATGGCAAGAAATCATCGTGCGCGCAGATTACACACTGACGCGGGGCGATGTTGAAATTGCGCGCGGCACGGAAAGTGCGTCGGAATCATACACGTTTGTGCGCTATCTGGTGGCGGCAAACGCGTCATATAATAATGCGGTCAAGAACACAATTACGGTGTTGGCCGAAAAAATCGGAACGCGCGCAATTGCCGAAACCGCCCGTGATGAAACGTCTGATGTGAAATAATGAAATGGAAGGAATCTGATTTTAACAATGGCATTGGCACAATTCGTGCCGTGTTGATATATGGCCCCGATGCCGGTCAGGTGGATGAATATTGTGACCGCGCAACCGAAAAACTGGAAATAGACAAGGATAATTTGTTCGCACTGGACGCGGACGAATTGCGCGAAAAACAGGACGCCCTGTTTGCCGAGAGTTGCAGTCCGTCTATGTTCGGTGGCCGTAAATTGGTCATAATTTCTGGGGCAACCGATGGCATGGCAAAATCAATTTCTGAATTGGTTTTGTGTCCGGGATTGTGCGCAACGGTTATCGTTTGTGCGGGTGACCTGCGTGCGGGTGGCGGTCTGCGCAGTTTATTCGAAGGCGGCGACAACATCGCGGCATTGCCGTGCTATACCGATGATGCGCGGGCACTGGCGGCACTGATACGGCGTGAATTGTCCGCCGATGCCGGTATTCAACAGATTACCCCCGACGCCATGGCGTATATGACATCGCACCTGGGCGGTGACCGCGGGATTACGCGCGGTTTCCTGGCCAAGATTGCGTTATACGTTGATGACAAGAAAATTGTCGAACTGGACGATGTTGAAAAATGTTTGCCGGATACGGCGGCGGCCGATATGGATGATTTTGTATATTCGTTGACCGCGGGATATATCGCCCAAACAATGCAGGCATTGGACCGGTTGCTGTATGTCGGCACAGAACCAAATATGCTGGTGCGCGTTTTGGATTCGCATTTCAAGAAATTACAAACCGCCGTTGTTGATGGCCAGTTGCCGCGTCTGTTCTGGAAAGTGGCCGAAAAATTCAACCAGGCAATCAAGATATGGCCGGAATCTGAAATTACGGCGGTTTTAATTCGACTGAACGAATTGGAAAAGCAATTACGAACAACCGGTATGCCGGGCGAGGTTTTATTGCGTGATTTCGCACTGAAATTATCAATGCGCGCATTCAAGTTGTCCATAAACAAGCGGAGGAGTTAAATAAAATGCTGGCGTCTGTATATGCCCCAAAAGATTTTAAACGTTTGCGTGCGTCGGGTGATTTGGTTGCGCGCTGTTTCGATTACATTACACCGTATATCCAGGCGGGAATTTCAACCGGTGAAATCGACCGTATGGTTGCGTCGTGGTTGCACGCAAATGGCGCACGTTCGTCGGACCTGGGGTACGAGGGGTATCCAAAAAGCATCTGCACATCGGTCAACGATGTTATTGTCCACGGTATCCCCAGTGATGATTGTATATTAAAAGATGGCGATATTGTGAACGTTGACCTGACGGCCGAGTACAAGGGTTTCCATGGCGATATGTCGCGTATGTTTATGATTGGTAACGTTACGCCGCGCGCGCGTGAATTGGTCCAAACGTGCCAGGACGCACTGAATGCGGCAATTGCGGTTTGCGCGCCCGGTGTGCCATTATCAGAAATTGGCAAAACGATAGAGGCCGTTGTTAAACCACATGGTTTTTCAATATCGCGCGATTTCGTTGGCCACGGCATTGGCAAGGTTATGCACGATGACCCGCAAATCTATCACTTTTATGATCCAATCTGGGACAAGGTGAAAATGGTCCCCGGCCTGGTGTTCACGATTGAACCGATGATAAATACAGGCCGCGCCGAATGCAAAATTGACGCCGATGGTTGGACCGCACGCACGGTTGATGGTGGCCTGTCGGCCCAGTGGGAACACACCCTGGGGATTACCGAAGATGGGGTTACCATATTCACAGAACGCATGATTTAATGGGGCCATGGCTGGGGCGGATACATCTTTTCATACGGGGCATCGCGAACGCCTGCGTCAGAAATTCTTGGACGGGCGATTGGCGGATTATGAATTGCTGGAATTATTGTTGGGTTATGCGATTCCGCGTCGCGATGTGCGACCGCTGGCGCGCACGTTGATTGCAAAGTTTGGTGGTGTTGGCGCGGTATTGGCCGCACCAATTGATAAATTGACCGAGGTTCCCGGTATGGGGCAAAACACCGCGGTTTTTATCAAATCGATAAATCAATTGATGATTATTGGCTATCGCGATGATATGAAGGCCCAGTCGATATTTCACGACCGCCGCACATTGGCAAATTATTGCAAGGCGCAATTATCTGGCAAAACCGTGGAAGAGGTGCACGCCCTGTATCTGGACGTGGATTATCGATTATTGTCGGACGAGGTGCACACCCGTGGCACGCGTGATGAATCATCGGTCTATCCGCGCGAGATTTTAAAGCGTGCGCTGGTTCTGAATGCGCGCAGTGTTGTTATGGTGCACAATCACCCAACCGCGGGACATTCGTTTTCCCAGGATGATATTGAAATCACGACCTATGTCCAAGAATTACTGAACGCGGTTGGTATTGAATTGTATGACCATCTGGTCGTGTCGGGCACGATTGTTTATTCGGCGCGTGACCTGTTATTGTTGAAATAAATCAGAAACATCAAATATAGGCTATTTGGCCGCGTCACCACTGGTATTGGACGGGCGTGGATTGATCGCGACATTTGTGTCGTCCGACACGGTGACGGTGACTTCTTCGGCGTCGCCCGCGGATGGCAATGGCACGTCGGAATATGGTGTTTCGGCCTGGATTGCGCCGGTATCAGAAATCTGCATATCTTCGTATAAATCGGTTTGGTCTGGTTGTAATGTCGCCTTGCGCGCATCCAACAGGCGGTTTAATTCGGCGGTGCTGACCGTGATGGTGCGGCACCCGCGTGCAAATAAATCGTCACCATAAATCAGATTGATTATCGGACCCGCCGCCGACAGCACACCAAAAATCAGTATTAAATTACGCAGCTTGGTGAAAATATCGTGCTTTGATCCGCGAATCATGGATATTGCCCACCCAAACAACAGCAATGCCGTCAGGATGAAAATAATTGTCCATGCATATTCAACAAATGTCTGGAAACTGCGCAGAATGCACGACGGATCTTCCAGATAAACGTTCGTGCCATCAGTGCCCAGAACATTAAATCCGGAATTTTTCAGCAGTCTAAAAATTGTTTCAATTTCCATACGTGCATATCATTTTATTTTTTTGACGCGACACCAGTAAAGAATCCTGGCATTGAAAAATCGTCATCGTTTGCGGCAATGCCCGCCCACCCAAACAGGTCACCCATCAAACCCGGGTCGTCGCGACGGGCCTTTTTAAATGGCAAAATGTTTTTCAGTTTGCCGATTTTTCCGCGACCTTCGTTCTTGGGGGTGGCGGGAATTTTGTCCTGGTTTTCGGCAAATTCGGTTGCCAATTGTTCCAGTGTCGCGTCCGTATCACCATCTGTCGTCGCCGGTGCAATGTCGTCGGACATTACGATTTCGTCATCTGGGGAATCTGGGGCGGCGTCGGGTGCAACCTCATTATGATCCTCGCGCAGGGGGGTCATGCTTTCCAATAACTGTTCCAGTGTTTTTTCAATTGGTGCGTCCGGCGCGTCATCGGTAATCATATCGGCGATTGTGTCGTCGGTCACATCGGCAATTGGTGTGTCATCTGTCGGGGCCGCGTCATCTGTGACGGTGGCCGTGGTAACGGTAACTGTTTCGGCAACCATATCCGCCGCGGGCGCAATGTCAACAATTTCTGGGGTTGCGTCCACCGGGGTGACGTCATCTGATTCTGGGGCAGGGGCCACCGTGTCATCGGCCGGTTTTGATTTCAGAACGGACAATATCGATGCAACTGGCACAACGGGGGCGTCCTGGACATCCGCCGGGGCATCCGCCACAACCGGCGTCACGACATCGTCGGTATTTGTATCTGGGGCAACCTTGGTTGCCTTGGCCGGGCGACCGCGTGATTTTTTCTTTGGCGCGGGTGCCGGGGCCGAAGCTTCATCTGTGACGACGGGTGCATCGGTCGGCACGTCGGAAATTACCGGGTCCGGTGTCAGCACGGGGGCTGCCGCCGGGATAACCACGTCGTCTGTGATTGTGGTCGGTGTTTGATCTGGGGTTGCGTCCGCCACCGGGGCGTGTGCCAATGCGTCATCATTATCCACCGGAACGCCGAACAATACCGTGTCCGCCCCCAGGTCCAGCGCGCTTCGCACCTCGTCAAAAGCGGCGCGGATATCCGCCATTTCAAAAACTTCACTGCCCGAGATATAGATAATTTTTGTTTTCATACGCATGCCCCATGAATTTAACAGGGATATTATATCACATTTTGGTGTTGAACGCATATAAAAAATATCTTAAACTGGGGGTATGGCAGATATAAAACAGCAGATTTTTTCAGAATTAAACGCGCTGGAAGAGGCGGCGGCCCGCCTGCGCGGGACGGCGGTTGCGGCCGGTAAACAAACGGATTTAGAGGTGGCGATTTTAACCGAACAGGTGCGCACGCTGCGCGATAAAAACGCCCGTGCAACCGAAATGATTGATAAATCAATTTCAATATTAAAGAAGTTAAAATGAGTGTTGTTTCAATACCAATTGTAAATAAAAACTATCCAATGGGGTGCGAAGATGGGCAAGAGGCGCGCCTGATTGAGCTGGGCAAGATGGTTGACGCCCGTGCCCGTGAAATTTTGGATAAAATCGGGCCATTGCCCGAAAGTGCACTGTTGGCAACCCTGTGCATTGTCCTGGCAGACGAGGTGCACAATCGCCCCGCGCCCGCCGCAACGGATGCAGATCTGCGTGAAATCCTGGCCCGGATTCGTGAAATAAAACATAAAATCGCACAGTAAAATTAAAAAAACAAAAAATAAAAACGCGCCATTGGCGCATTTTTATATTGTCCGCTGGGACATTTGCAGGATAGTCATCGTGTTATCCTGGGGCACTTCGTTCATGGCCAGTGCGCCGCGACCCTGGTTTTGTGGCTGGGTTGGCATTGCCTGGTGGAAATAGCGTTCGCGTGCCAGGCGCAACAATTCTGCGCGTGATGCGGTCATTAGTTTGCCGCGTGTCTCTGGTCTGGGGGCAACGTATTTCAGTAAATCTGAATCACTCAGCGTTTCAATCTTGCGCCATTCCTGGGAATACAAGACGCGTGCAATCTTGCGTGTGTCAGACGCGAAAATGTTACGCGTTCCCCAGGTTTCAATCAAATCGCCCATACGTTCGCGGTTGTGGCCAACATACATATGACGACCATTTTTATCCGCGACAAAGCGACCATTGACGACGCGACCACGGCCCAAATACATAATCAGGTGACCGCCGTTACGGACCAGCATCATCGAGCCTGGTGACAATTCATCGGCCGAAAAATTGCTGCGCGCGAATTCTTGTTCCGCCTTGATGCGGACAGATGCGTTTGTTTTCGGCGTAATTTTTTGCGCCGCCAGATAACGGTTCAATGCCGCATTGTATTCTGCATCGGTTTCATACATACGGCCCTGGTGAATCGCGCCCGCAAATTCTGGCCCCGAGTATTTCTTTTTCATCAGTGCCTTGAACGATGTGCATGCGCGGCTGGCATCGTGTGGAACGATGGTCAGTGTGTCGCCCATTTCCTGTAATGCGCGGGCCAATTGTGTGTATTGACCAAATACGCAGTGGTGGCCAACCGGTGCGCCCGGCAATTCGCGCAGCACCGCCGCACGATAACCCCGCTTGCCCAACATTGGGCCCAAACGCTGTTGCGCATCCAGCATATTGCTCATATACGCGTCAACCAGTTCATCAGCCTTGTCATCCAGGTATTTATTATCCATAACCTGCATGTCATATTTCATATCCATCGCAGGGATAAACAGGTTGGCTGTATTGGTGTTCATGGCCATCTTGTTTTTCAATTCTGCCGGGATTTCCAAGCGTGTGCGTGTCATATTACCATCATCGCGGGTAACATCGGTTTGCGCACGTGGTGATGCCGGGATTGAAAATGCAGACATTGCCAGCAAATATGGAATAACTGTCTTTATCTTCATTTCTTTACCTCTTTGCAATCAAACAGACATTTCCGACCGAAATATGTCGTTATATGTCATCTTGTGTTACGTGTTCTTTTGATTGGTTCACCGCGATAAAAAATCAGTTCGCGATGTACATTCAGACAATCTGGCATAACCAAATCGCCCCGACTTGCCATTTTTTTGCGTTATCGGCAGCCCGCCCAAAAAGGGAACCAAAGTTTGTATATACATATAATAGTTATGTGCGAAATAAATTTCAAGTAAAAAATTAAAAAAATGTTAAAAATTTTAATGAATTTTTTCCGCTGTGTGAAAATAAAGGATTTTTTCTGTTGTTATTTTTTTTCAAATGTTCTAAATTTTCGGGGAAATGAGCAAGGAAATTATTGAAAATATTGAATCACAACAACTGTCTGATGCATTGTCACAGCGGTATTTGTCATACGCGGTCAGCACGATTGTATCGCGCGCACTGCCGGATGTTCGCGACGGGTTAAAACCGGTGCATCGCCGTATTTTGTATTCCATGTTGCGCCAGAAATTGTCGCCTGCGGCGGCGTTTCGCAAATGTGCAACGGTGGTTGGCGACGTGCTGGGGCACTATCACCCACATGGGGACAGCTCGGTCTATGACGCGATGGTCCGCCTGGCCCAGGATTTTTCGGTCCGTTATCCACTGATTGATGGCCAGGGTAACTTTGGTAATATCGATGGCGACCCCCAGGCGGCATACCGTTACACAGAATCCAAGATGACCGATGCGGCCATGCTGATTATGGACGGCATTGACGAAAACAGTGTTGATATGATGCCGAATTTTGACGGCACCACGACCGAACCGGTTGTTATGCCGGGCGCATTTCCGAATTTGCTGGCCAATGGCGGTATGGGTATTGCGGTTGGTATGGCGACAAATATCCCAACCCACAACGTGGCCGAGGTTTGTGATGCCCTGAACCTGGTGGTGGATAAACCAGACGCAACCACGGCCCAGATTATGAAAAAGATGATTGGGCCTGATTTCCCAACCGGTGGCGTTTTAATTGACAGTTTTGATACAATTGTTAAAAACTATGAAACGGGTCGCGGGGCATTTCGTATTCGTGCAAAGTGGGAAATTGAAAAACTGGACCGCGGGGCCGAGCAGGTGGTTATCACCGAAATCCCGTATGGATTGCTGAAATCTAAACTGGTGGAACAAATCGCCGGTCTGATTGATGCGCGCAAATTGCCACTGGTTGATGATATTGTTGATGAATCAACGACCGACGTTCGCATTGTAATTACACCAAAAAGTCGTAATGTCCCATTGGACAAGATGATGGCGCACCTGTTCGCGATGACCGATTTGGAATATCGGTTTAATATGAACTTTAACGTCATTGATTCAAATGGCGCGCCGCGTGTGATGGGAATTGGGGACGTGCTGCGTGAATTTATCGCGCACCAGAAAAATGTCCTGGTCCGTCGGACAAACTGGCGTTTGGGCAATATTGAACGCCGTTTGGAAATCTTGGGCGGATTGCTGATTGTGTATCTGAATCTGGACCGCGTTATTGAAATCATCAGAACCGAAGATGACGCAAAATCCGTCCTGATGTCGGAATTCAAATTGACCGAGGTTCAGGTAGAGGCGATTTTAAACACCCGCCTGCGCAGTCTGCGTAAATTGGAAGAAATGGAAATCCGTCGCGAGGATGCCGCGCTGTTGGCGGAACAGAAACAGTTACAGGAATTGCTGGCGTCTGACCAGATGCAGCGTGACCAGTTAAAGGCATGGTTCAGTGACATTAAAAAGCGGTATGATAAAAAGACCGCGCTGGGTCGTCGTCGCACCACATGGGCGGAACAGACCGAAGAAATCGTCGTAAATGCCGATGAATTTATTGAAAAAGAACCACTGACCATCATCTTGTCCACGATGGGCTGGATTCGTGCGGCCAAGGGCACGTTGGATTTGAACAATTTGGACCTGAAATTCAAAGAGGGCGACGAACTGCAATTCGCGTTCCATGCGATGTCGACCGACAAAATCAATCTGTTCACGTCGGGCGGCAAAATGTTCACACTGGCGGCAAACGAATTGCCGTCGGCACGTGGATTCGGGGAATCTGTGCGTTTAATGGCGGACATCGGGGCGGACGAAAATATCGTGCGTGCGTTCGTGCTGAATGCTGGGGCGAAGTACCTGGTGGTGGGGCGTCATGGCACAGGATTTATTGTGTCGGGTGAAAATTGCCTGGCCCAGACGAAAAACGGCAAACAGGTTATGAATACCGACGCGGCCAATCCGGCAATTATGTGCGTGCCGGTCACCGGTGATACGATTGCGATGTCGGGGTCAAATGACAAATTGCTGATATTCAAGACCGAAGAAATCCCAGAAATGACCCGGGGCAAGGGCGTGATTTTACAGAAATACAACGCCGACCGCACGTATGTTCTGGACGTTATGTTCTTTAACGCGGCGGATGGGTTCGGCTGGACAACGGGTCGTGGCACGACCAAACTGGATGATTGGGCGCCATGGACAGGCCGTCGCGCATCCCAGGGACGCACCGTGCCGTTGGGATTCCCACGAACCGGAAAATTTACAAAATAAAAATGCCCCACCGGGGCATTTTTTCATAGAGAGCAGAGTGTAGAGAGCAATGAAAGAGTGAGTAAGTGATAGAGTGATAAAGTGATATAGTTTAAGAATAGAAAACTTAACACAGCGTGTCGTCTGCGGACTGTGTCCTTGCCGCATCCTGCGCTTCACTTGGATTCATTCTGGGGCTTGTCCGGGCCCCGCAAAATCGCAAGATTTTGTGGGTGGGCAAAGGCAGGAATAGGGACTATGCAGTGCGAGCGAACGCGAGCCATGCCCGAGTAATCGCAGATTTTATTATTGGGGACTAATCACGACCAACCAAGGGAACTCAATGGATACCGGCCTTCGCCGGTATGACGACTAAAAAATAATACCACACCTAAATTTGAACAATATTCGTAGAAACAAGGTTCCAATTACAAAATACTCGTCATACCGACGAAGGTCGGTATCCATTGCCCCGCAGGGACTTATAATGCCACTACCCCGTCGGGCCCCGTGGAATTGTTAAATTCCGTGGGTGGTTTTCTGGCGAAGGGGATTTTCACACCGCATTGATAGAACTAGACACTTGTCATTGCGAGCGGCGCGAGCACAAACATTGCTCTCTATAAAAAAACACCCCGAACGGGGTGGTTTTTATTAGTGAGGCATTTTGCCTTCGGTCATGACCACGTGCTTGCGCAATTTCGGGTCATATTTACGGAATTTCATTTTACCAGCCGTATTTTCAGACTTGGTGTTTTTTGTCGTTGTATAGAAATAGCCGGTTTCCTTGTTTTCCAGCTTTACAACTTCCTTGCTGCCTTTTTTAGATGCCATGTTTGTTACCTTTTTATTATTCTGATGCCGATTTTATGTTAAAAATTACCAGAAAGCAAGTCTTTTTTATTATTGGTGCGGGCGAAGAGAATCGAACTCTTACGGGTTACCCCACAGGAACCTAAATCCAGCGCGTCTACCAGTTTCGCCACGCCCGCACAATTCAGGAATTTTTAATATACTGGATAGTTGCGGGGGTATGATGGATCGGGTTTATCCAAATCTGATTTCACGCCACACGCGGCGACCGCCATTGTTGCAACCAGCAAAAATCCAATAAATACTTTTTTCATGCCCGCATTATATCCCGCGTGCGGTAAATAGTCAAATGTTTGTCATGGTGCGGTATTCTGTCCTGTGTTATGCGTGTGGCATATGTCGTAAAATAATCACACACATACAGCAAAGGAGAAATACTATGTATCACAGCAGTGGCAATTACGAGGCATTTGCCGACGCACGCAAACCAGCCGGCGCAGATAAAAAATCGGCATACATTGTCGGTGGGGGGCTGGCCGGGTTGGCGGCCGCGGTATTCATGATTCGCGATGCAAAAATGTCTGGCAAAAAGATTCAGATTTTCGAAGAACTGTCCGTCCCAGGCGGCAGTATGGACGGTATAAAAAATCCAAAATTGGGCTATATCATTCGTGGCGGCCGTGAAATGGAGGCGCATTTTGAAACCCTGTGGGATTTGTTCCGTTCAATCCCATCACTGGAAGATGAAAATGTATCGGTGCTGGATGAATTTTATTGGCTGAACAAAGACGACCCCAGTTTTTCACACACGCGTATAATTGAAAATCGCGGCCAGCAAATCCCAGACGATGGCAAATTGACCCTGACGCCGCGCGCGATTCGTGAATTGGTTGACCTGGCCATGACGCCCGAAGATAAATTGCAAGACGTCCAAATTGACCAGGTGTTCAGCGAAGAATTCTTTGCGTCAAATTTCTGGATGTATTGGGCAACGATGTTTGCGTTTGAACGCTGGTCCAGTGCGATGGAAATGCGTCGTTACATATTGCGCTTTATCCACCATGTGGGCAGTTTGGCCGATATGTCCGCACTGAAATTTACAAAATATAATCAGTATGAATCATTGATAACGCCACTGGTGCGCTGGCTGACGGCACGTGGGGTTGTGTTCCACTATGACACACGTGTGACAAATGTTGTGATTGATTCCGGTGCCACGCACAAGGTTGCCAAATCCATCGAAATGGTGCACGCCGGTCGCAAGAAGACAATCAACCTGTCGCCAGATGATTTGGTGTTTATCACAAACGGTTCTATCACCGAAAACAGCACATATGGTGACAACAATACCCCCGCACCAAAGCCCGTCGGCGTTGGCCCCAGTTGGGATTTGTGGAAAAACATCGCCGCGCAAAATGCCGAATTTGGACGACCAGAAAAATTCTGTGAAAATATACCGGCGGCAAACTGGGTTATGTCGGCAACAATCACATTGACCAACGATCGCGTTGTGCCATACATCAAACGCATTTGTAAAAAAGACCCATACAGCGGGTCCATCGTGTCCAGTGGCCCGGTCACAATTCGTGATTCAAATTGGTTGTATGGATTTTCTATCTCGCGCCAGCCGCATTTTCGCGCGCAAAAGAAAAACGAAATCGTGGTGTGGACGTATGGATTGCTGTCGGATAAACCGGGAAACTATGTGAAAAAGAAAATCGCCGATTGCACAGGTGCGGAACTGTGCGCAGAATGGCTGTATCACATTGGCGTCCCAATGGCCGAAATTGACGACATCGCGCAAAACGCGTCGCATACAATCCCGTGCCATATGCCATTTATCTCGACATACTTTATGCCACGTGCATTGGGCGACCGGCCACTGGTCGTGCCCAAGGGGGCGGTCAATTTCGCGTTTATCGGAAATTATGCCGAAACAGAACGCGACACGGTGTTCACAACCGAATACTCGGTCCGTACCGCGATGGAGGCAGTATATACCCTGTTAAATGTTGACCGTGGCGTGCCCGAAGTATTCGATTCTTGTTTTGACGTGCGCGTTCTGATGCGCAGTGTGTATTACCTGAACGATAAAAAGAAACTGGCGGACATAGAAATGCCGTGGTTTATGAAAATGCTCAGTTCTGCCGGTCTGAAACGTGTCCAGGGCACGTATATCGCCGAACTGATGCACCAAGAAGGATTGATATAGAGCATAGATAACGCCCCCACGGGGGCGTTTTTTTCTGGCAGCCCCACTCGCCACCTTGTCAAACAATAATCAAACACCATGCAAAAACTCTAATATAAAATATCCGTTTTTGCGGGTTTGCTAATTGTTTGTCTGCGTATTCGCCATGCGTACCGTTGGTACTCTGGCGCATCCTTCGTGGGGCTTTTGGACAAAATAAAAAGCCCCCACTCGGATTGTTCGCTTGGTGGCGTATCGCCACCGCTCACCATACGTAAGGCGCGAACGGCGCACATGCGTGCTTGTTCTTGCCAACTATCATGTCGAACCTGCGGTTCTCATCCGGGGACTTCACAAAATAAAAAGACCACCAAATGGTGGTCGTTTTATTTTGGCAGCCCCACTCGGATTCGAACCGGGATTCTCGCCTTGAAAGGGCGGTGTCCTAACCATTAGACGATGGGGCCAAAACTATGTTCGCAACTTTATTGCCGCCAGATTATAACTGGTGCGCACCATTTTGTCAAGCGGAAATGCGTAATAAAAACGCCTTGAAATATTTAAACGTCATGTTACCCTTGCGGGCATAGAGACAATGGGTGGAAAATATGAAAACGCACAATATGACATTAAAACAACCATATTTTGATTTGATAAAAAATGGTAAAAAAACAATAGAATTGAGGTTGTATGATACAAAAAGACAACAAATAGCCCCAGGTGACGAAATCATTTTCCAAAATGGAGATAAGAGCAACACTGTTGTGGTCGTGGGACTGGTGCGTGCAAGAAGTTTTGCGTCCCTGTTTGATATTATTGATGTGAAAAAAACGGGATTGGAAGAAAGAGAAAAAGCAATCAGTATAATGGAACAATTCTATGACCAGGATGCCCAAAATAAATTCGGCGTTGTTGGTATTGTGGTCAAGAACAAGAGAATTTGAGATGGTAACTTACAAAAATTCGTCGCGTTTTTGCATAAGGGATATTGGCTTTTACAACCAGTTGCCGGTATTGACCAAGAGTATTGGTAGTTCTTACCCTGGGCACTTTGAGTGGTTGAGTAATGTGTTTTTGGGTGGTTTACGCGACGGGAATAGGGGTTATTCTTTTGCCATAGATAATAATAACTTTACCGATGTTTGCAGTGGCCATATGGTTCAGATGTATAAATTGGCTGGCTGTGCACTGTTAAAAAACACTGATGAAGAAAAGAAGATTTGTTGTTTATTTGTTGATCCAGAATACAGGTATCAGGGTATCGCATCGCATTTAATAGAAAATTCATTTGAAATGCTGGGAACGGATAAACCGTTGATGACAGTGGCCGAGAATAACTTGTCTCAGTTGCAAAAATTGATAAATCGTTACGATTTTGAACTGACGTCTGTGAGAGATTCTGTATATAGACGCGGCATCAAAGAATATTATTATAACGAGGGGCTGGCAAAAAAACGGGTTGCGTAAATCGCAACCCGTTTTTTTGTTGGTCGGTTTTTATTATTCTGCGACCGGCGTGTCAACGACGACTGCCTGGACCTCTTCGGTGACAACGGTGTTGTCGTCGGATGGGACAGGGGCCTCGACCTGGGTGAACGTCATGGTTTTGCCGTCATCGGCGGTCAGGGTCAATGTGCCGTCGTTCAGGTTATACTTTTCAACCTTGGTCAAGAATTGGAAATAATCGCGTTCGGCGGTCATTGCGTCGGCCGGTCCCATCATCATTGTGGTTGCGCCCTGGTCAAATTTGATACGATCGCCGGCGGCACTGTATGAACCGTTATACAGATTCACAACCTGGCCATAGAAGCGCATTTCGTTTTCATCAAACGACAGCGTGATGTTCGCCGCGTCACCCGCGGAAACAAAGCTGGCCCCGCGCAAGTTCGCCGGATTTTGGCCATTGTCGCCACATGCTGCCAGTGCCAACAGTGTCGCGCCCAGTGTGAATACCTTGAATGTCATAATGTTTTCTCCCTTGTTTGTTTTGAAACGATTATTACCATACCATTATTTTACATAAATGCAACGATGAACAAGGCGTTTTTATTCCCATATGTGGCATATATGTTGTGGCCCAAATAAATTTTTCATTTTATGAAAAAAATACTTGCGTTTATGTTCCATACAGTATAATATATGCCTTGCTCTGGGGTTGTAGCTCAGCTGGTTAGAGCGTCTGCCTGTCACGCAGAAGGTCGAGGGTTCGAGCCCCTTCAATCCCGCCAGTTAAATAAAAAACACATCGGAAACGATGTGTTTTTTATTTAACCCGGAAGTATTGGCCCGGGGCACCAGAATTTACCGCCGTTTCGGCGGAAGAATAATTTGCTCTCTGCTCTCTAAATAAAAAACGCCCGTGGGGGCGTTTGATTTTTATTCTGCGTCGGGCATATTCTTGGGGACGTTCACGATAATTTTGCCACCTTGACCGGTTTTTATCCATTCCAGTGCGGCAATTCGTCCATCGATGTGGCGTTTATCCTGGTCGTTATCCAGGTGCAATTCCTTCATCAAACGGATTGTGTTGTCAATCGATGCGATTATTTCCGGGGTCAGGACTTTGTTTTTCTGCATGCGGTCTCCTTTCTTGGGTTTTGTCTGGGACACCACATATGTAATGATATGCCCTTGTTTTTACAAGGGTGAAAATAACAAACGGGGCATTGCCCCGTTTGTTATTTAATCAGTTTCCCCATCGCAACGGCGGTGTCGCCCATACGATTTGAAAATCCCCATTCATTATCATACCATGCGGTCACATGAACCAGGTTGTCGCCCAGGACCTTGGTCTGGCCGGCGTCAAAAATGGAACTGTGTGCGTCGTGGGTGAAATCAATGGAAACCAATGGTTTGTCATTGTATCCAAATGTTTTTGATTCGGCGGCGCGCATTGCGGCGTTGACCGCGTCGACTGTCGCAGGCCGCTTTAAATTCACAACCAATTCAACAACCGAAACGTCTGGGGTCGGCACGCGGATTGCCATACCGTCCAATTTGCCCGCCAGATTCGGCAGAACCAGGCCAATCGCCTTGGCCGCGCCGGTGCTGGTCGGAATCATGGACAGGTTTGCCGCACGTGCGCGACGGAAATCCTTGTGATTTTTATCCAGCAATTGCTGGTCGCCGGTATATGCGTGCACGGTTGTCATCCAGCCAGATTCAATACCAAATGTATTGTCCAAAACCTGGGCCACCGGGGCCAGACAGTTTGTTGTGCATGACGCATTTGAAACAATCAGGTCGGTTGGTTTCAATGTATCTTGGTTGACCCCATATACGATTGTGGCATCTGCGCCCGCCGATGGGGCCGAAACCAAAACGCGTTTTGCGCCCGCGTCCAGGTGAACGCGTGCCTTGTCCGCGGCGGTAAAGATACCGGTGCATTCCATAACGATATCGATACCCAATTCACGCCATGGCAATTTTGTTGGGTCTTTTTCGGCAATGCATTTGATTTTCTGGTCGCCGACAATGATATATTCGCCGTCCAATTTAACGTCCATCGGTAATTTCCCATGCACAGAATCATATTGCAACAGGTATGCGTTCTGTTCCGCCGGGGCCAGGTCATTCACGGCCACAAATTCAATATCATCACGTTTGGATTCCAACGCCGCGCGCAATACCAGGCGACCAATGCGGCCGAATCCATTGATAGCAACTCTGATTTTTGACATATTTCTTCCTTTCTTGTTTTGTGTTACTGTAACGCGCGTATCATAGCGCGCCGTTGACAAAATTACAATGGAATTTTATACTTAGGGCGAAATGAAACATGCAGCATACATTATTACCGGCCCAACTGCATCCGGCAAATCAGACTTTGCCGATCGGCTGGCGCGTGAAACAAATGGCACAATCATAAATTGCGACAGTGTTCAAATTTACCGCGGAATTGAAAACATTTCGGCCAGTCCGTTCGCCGGTCGCGAAATAACCGATGAAATCGACGGCGTGCCGTATAAACTGTTTTCAATTTTGCCATTGGACAAACAAATCAGTGTGGCGGATTACCTGGACCTGGCGCGGCGTGAATACGATGCGGCAGTGCGCGCGGGGCGCACACCGATATTTGTTGGTGGCACGGGGTATTATATAAATGCGATTATAAACGGTATTTCGCCAATGCCCGATATTGATGATGCGGTGCGTCGCCGGGCGCGTGAATTGGTGGCAAACGATATTGACGCGGCGCGTCGCATGTTGCCCGCCGAATTTACCGCAACCGACCCGCAACGCGTTGCCCGGGGGTTAGAGGTCTTTTTACAAACTGGTCATCACATCACAGAGTTCCAAAATATGCCGCGCATGGGTGCGATTGCGCCTGACGCGTTTAAAATCCTGATAAATCCGCCACTGGACGTGTTGCGGGACCGCATTGCGGCGCGCGTGCCAAAAATGTTGACTGGTGGCGCAATTGACGAAGGGCGCGCGGTAATTGATGCAAAATGGGACGCGCGGCGCGCAATTGGTGCGGCGCAAATTGTTGCATACCTGCGCGGGGAAATTGATATGGACGCGTGTATCCAGAACTGGATTACAAAAACAAATCAATATGCAAAACGGCAGCGAACGTGGTTTCGCACTCAGTTCGCTGCCGATTTAATTTTGGACCGTTCAGACGTCCCGGTTACGGATTACCGTTGATGACCCGATTTGCCACCAAATGTCGCGCGGACAAAGGGGCGTCGCGCATTACGTGCAGATTCTTGGGTGGCCTTTAATTTAATGATATATGGGAATTCGGTGAACAATTGGCGTTTCAGGATTTCCTTGGCAACTTTGCGCTTTGGCACGCCGGGGGCGCGCATTGTATATGCCGACAGGTAATCTGCCATCAATGTGGTCAACGCGTCCAGAAATCCCATATTCTTGGAATCAGATGAGTCTTCGTCCAGCATGCGGACAAACACGCGTGCCTTTAACACCAACAGGTCGGCAATTTCCTGGGTATATGGTAATTCTGCGCGCCATGTGTTGCGGACAGTGTCCTGGGTTGCATATGATGGACCGTAACGTTCGATAACCTCGGCCGAGATTTTACGTGTGAATTCGCCAAATTTTGCCTGGCTGGCGGATTGCTTTTTGTTAAAGTGTTCCATGCGACACGTCCCCTTGGTTTATTTATTACAGGGGTAATATAGGACAAAAATATTTGTTGTCAATAATTTTGTTCGCCGTCAGTTGGATTTTTTTCTGGCTGCATTGATTGATATTCAGACTGTATCGCAATCAGAATATCGGACGCGCGCATCTTTTTTGAAAACGCGGTGCAGTTGTTAAATTCCGTATCCAGTCGGCCCCAGCCCGCATATTCCCAATCAATCAGTCCAACAATATCCATCGTTTTTGGATTGATGATAATGTTGTTACATATGTCGTTATGGTTCCACCCATCGCCATCACCGCGTTGCATGTCGCGGATTTCGACCGGTCTGGCATTGTGCACGGCGTTTATAAATCCGGCCAACTGGGCCCCCCAACGCCACGCATTGCGACGAATTGTTCGGGCCGAACATGTGTTCAGATTCTTGCCCGGAATAAAATTGTATTTATAGAACGTATATTTGCCCGCGTTGATAATTTCAATCTTGGGTATGCGCAGGGGCGAAATTGTTTCAAACGCGTCTGTAATTCGCTTTTCCCGCATGATACGTTCGGCCGGAACGGTCGCATTAAAAAACTTGCGTGTTTTAAAAACGTATTTGTGGTCAACGATGAAACCGATGTTCCATCCGCCCTTTATCATTTTGACGTGTCTGAATTTTAATTCAGGGCATGCCGCGCGCAGGGCGTTGTATTTCGCGCGCCAGTCAAACAGTTTCTTTTTACGAATGCGGCGGCGGACGTGCGGATCTGGTATCAGATTGCATAAAATATCACAAATCTCGTAAAACTGTTTCCACATGTGTTCCCCGCATTGTTAAAAATTATAATAAATGGTATTGAAAAAAACGAAAAAAACAAGTATTTTGTCATTATGTTTAACGCGGGCGATGTCGTCAAAGTTTTAATACCAAATGTTGTAAATGCCGGATATGATTACCGGCTGACCGCGCCGGCGGATTTAGGACAATTTGTGGCGTGCCGTGTTATGAACCGGCCATATATTGGCGTCGTGTGGGGAATTGGTGATTCTGGGTTGCCGGCGGAAAAAATCAAAAATGTATCAGATGTGTATGATGCGCGCCTGGCGGTGGCGGATTTGCAATGGATTGCCAAGATGTCCGGTTGGACACTGATGACGCCGGGTGCGGTGTTGCGTCTGATTGTAAATGTCCCCGACGCGTTTTCCCCGCCCAAGATGGAACAGTTGTATGGCCTGAATATCACGGATAATGTGCGTATGACCGCGTCGCGCCTGGCGGTGGCGGATGCGTTTGCGTCAAACGATGGCGACCCGATGTCGGCGTCAGATATCCAAAATATCGCGCACGTCAGTGCATCTGTGATCCACACAATGATAGGCCAGGGGTTATTGATACCGAGAGAGCAGAGAGTAAAGAGCAGAGAGCAAAGTTCAGTCCAATATCGCGATATGGGAAACGTTGTGTTGAATCCAGAACAGCAATCTGCGGCGGATACGATTGGTGCGGCGATTGATGTGGGTGGATTTTCGGTATTTTTATTGGATGGCATCACGGGCAGTGGTAAAACCCAGGTTTATTTTGATGCTGCATGGCGTGCGTATTCGCGTGGGGCGTCGGTGTTGCTGATGATGCCGGAAATCGCACTGACTGCGCAATTTATGCACCGATTTACTGCACGATTTGGTGCCGCCCCCGTTGTATGGCACAGTAATTTAACCGCGGCGCGTCGGCGTGAAATATGGCGTGGGGTATTAAATGGCGAAATTCGTATGGTCGTCGGCACGCGCAGTGCGCTGTTCCTGCCGTGGCAAAATCTGGGGCTGATTGTCGTGGACGAAGAACACGATACGTCATATAAACAGGAAGATATGGGTAACTATCATGCGCGTGATATGGCGGTCCTGCGCGCAAAAATCGCCGGATTCCCGGTCGTGCTGGCCAGTGCGACGCCCGCCGCCGAAACATTACAAAATGTCCAGTCGGGTAAATACAAATCGCTGCGCCTGGTGTCGCGATTTGGTGGGGCGCAAATGCCAACAATTGAAACGATTGATTTGCGTGAAAACCGACCGGACGTATATCGGTTGCCGTCGGATGACGCAGACGCCGCGCCACATAACGGATTTTTATCCGCGCCATTGTGCACTGCGATTTCAGATACCATCGCGGCACATCGCCAGGTAATGCTGTTTATAAATCGGCGTGGCTTTGCCCCGATTGTTCAGTGTAAAAAGTGCGGTTGGGTTGCCGGTTGCCCTGATTGCAGCGTGGGCATGACATACCATCGCGCGGTGGGCAAATTGCTGTGTCATATGTGTGGGCGCACCGCGCCAATGCCAACAAAATGTCCCGATTGTGGGGGCGACGTGTCCATGCGTGGCGCGGGCCTGGAAAAGATAGCAGAGGAGGTATCCGCCCGTTTCCCATCGGCGCGGGTTGCATTGGTGTCCAGTGATACGATTTCATCGCGCCAGGCACTGGAACGCCTGGTCACGAAAATGGAAAACGGCGAAATAGATATCGTTATCGGAACCCAGATTCTGGCCAAGGGGCACCATTTCCCGAACCTGACGCTGGTTGGTGTTGTGGATGCGGATATGGGATTGTTTGGGACCGATTTCCGCGCCGCCGAACACACGTTCCAGCAGTTGTTCCAGGTTGCCGGTCGTGCTGGACGTGGTGAATTTCCGGGGCGGGTGCTGCTGCAAACCTATCAACCAGACCATCCGGTTTTGCGCGCAATATGTGCGGGTGATCGCGATGCGTTTATGGCGTCCGACATGGCGTCACGGCGTTCAGCAAAAATGCCACCGTTTGGACAATTGATTGCTGTGATTGTCGAATGCCAACGCGAAGACGCGCTGAAAAAATACTGCACCGCATTGGCGGCGGCCGTGCCGATTGCGGCGGGCGTAAAAATTATGGGGCCGATTGCGGCGGGTGTGTATCAAATCAGAAATTGGTATCGTATGCGGTTCTTGGTCATGGGTGGTCCAACAACATTACTGCAACCGGTTGTGGCTCACTGGTTGCGGGCGGTGCGTGCCCACGCTAACATGCGGGTCAAGGTTGACGTGAATCCGCAAAACTTTATGTAAATAAAAAACGCGCCGATGGCGCGTTTTTTAACGTTGTTTGTCGTTCGCCTTTTTGATTTGGCTGGCTTTTTCCTTGGCGCCAAAACGACGTTTTACGCGTTCAATTCCGTCCAAGAAATGATCGAACCAGGTTACTTTTTCAATTGCCTCGCGTTCCTTGCGGGCGGCGTGGCGCAATTTCGCCTCGCGATTTTCGTCCAGTTGCTTTTTAATTTCTTCTTCGGATTTTGTCATATCCGGGTATGTTACAATTTCATCATCCAGTATCATTATTAGTCTCCTTGGTGTTTATTGTTTATGCTTATTATACAACTTCTGTGACGGCGCGCAAGGCCCCATCACGCGATAATTGCACAACGCGGATTTTCTTTTTCATTTCCGCCATCAGGTCACTGCGGTCATACGCAGGCTGGGTATGCAGAATGCGGTCGGCAAATGCGGCATAGGCGGCCTCGGCACTCTCGGCATGAATTGTGGTATAGAAATGGTCGTGCCCGGTCCCCAGCATTTCCCACAGCACCGCCGCATTATCCGTGGAAATTTCACCACCGATAATCACGTCCGGCGTCATACGCACCACCAGGTCCAGCAATCGCGCATAGTTAAAATTATTAGACTGTTCCGTTCGGGACAGGATAAAATGCACACGATTTGCCTGGGGAACGTGAATTTCCCGCGCGTCTTCGACCGTGATTACGCGGCTGTTCTGGTCAATCAGGGTCAGCATGTGGTTCAAAAACGTGGTTTTACCGGTTGCGGTTGCACCACTGATTAAAATCGGACTGCCGTCATTGATTGCAGACATCAGTCGGTCGTATGGATCGTCTGGTCGCACGTTTTCGCGTGGTTTAACCTTTAACAACTCGTGCCCGCGTTCCAGATGGTAATTTGCAAACGATGTATCGGTTACGCCACCGCCACGTATGTTCAGTGCAACCCCGCCGGTGACATCGCGTTCGTCATACTGGACATTTGGGCCCGCAATTGCGGTAAATCGATGATTGCCCGGCAATGTTGCATACACAACCGGAATCCCGTGAATCGGGTCAAACGGCCGTTCATAGATATTTGCCACCGTGTGAATTAAATCAACCAGATATTGTTTGCTAAGCACCGGGGCATCATACGCCACCCACGGCACACGCGCGCCGTGCAGTCGCATCCACACCTGGCCCGCGTGGTTGATTGCGATTTCTTCGACAAATGACGGACGATAAAATTCCGACAATGGTTTCAGCAAAGAATCCAGAACTATGTTTGACATTACAAGAATATTTTATCATAAATCCGCCCTTGAATCAAAAAGGATTATTTGATAAAATTAAAAAAAACAAGAGAGATTGAGTATGAAAAAATCCTTGCTGTGTATGATTTGCGGTGTGTTGATTCTGGGCGGGTGCGCCACGGATGCCGATGCGCCATACAATGAAACAGATTTCGCAAACGGCGGGGCGGACGCGCCACTGTATAACGAACGGACCAGCACGTTCATGCAATCTGATAACCAGTATTCTAATATTGATTCATACAAGCCGAAAACCGCGGCTGAAAAAGAACAGTCTGATAACAAGTGGAAAACATCACGCATGGAAACCCGGTGGCAGGAATACAAGGGCGCAATGGTTCGGGTCCAGATTTTGCTGGGCAATACCGATATGCGCGAAATGCGTCTGCGCCTGGTGCAAAATGCCGACGGTATGGATATTGATGGCGATGCCCGCACAATATTGGGGCACGTTGCCGACTATGAAATGAAACGCGTATGTGGTCGTAATGCCGACAGCATTGTCATGGTCTATGACCGCCCATCGTTTGACGTGATGCGTCCGACCCCGTTCTTTGATTATCGGATAGAGGCCGAAGGCGTCACCATGCGCGAATACGGTTTCAGATGTGTGTATAATAATTAAAGCCAAAGGAAACAGCGATGAAGAAAATCATGTCTGCGGCGGCGGTTGCCGGCGCGATGTTGTTGGGTGCATGCGACAGCAATGCAAACGATGTTGCAAAAAATGGTGATACGGTTGTAATTGATTTTGCCGGATACAAAGATGGCGTTCAGTTCCAGGGCGGCACGGCCACAGGATATAAATTGACACTGGGCAGTGGTCAATTTGTCCCCGGATTCGAAGACCAGGTTGTCGGTATGGCGCGTGGTGAAACCCGTGACATCAACATCACGTTCCCAGAAAACTATTACCCAGAATTGGCGGGCCAGGCCGTTGTATTCAAGGTCACCGTCCAAGACATCATCAAATAAAAAAACGCCCCGATGGGGCGTTTTTATTCCACGGCGACGATAAATATTTTTGCGTCGTTGGCGGCGCGAATTGTTGCCTCTTTATCCACGACAAAGCATGTTTTTGCATTCACGATAATCCCGCGCAGGTGGGCCGCCGCGACCGCGCGAACCGTGTCAACGCCAATTGCTGGAATATCAATGCGCAGGTCCTGGCCCGGCTTGGTCATTTTTGCAAACACACCACTGGCGCGACGTTTGTTCTTGCGCATATCAACCACGCGATCCAGCATTTTTGCGGTGCCTTCGGCGGCCTCGACCGCGATGACCTGTTTATCAACAACGACCGATGCGCCAATGTCGGCCGCACCGATTGTGTGTGAAACCTCGATGGCGCGTTCAATGTCGCGTGCGTCCGATTTGCCCGGGTGCGTGCGGGTTTTAACCCCGGCGGTTTCAAACGCCAGTTCCGGTGCCGCGTCCTGGGCGGCGATTATTTCAAATCCGCGTTTTTCCAGTGCCTTGTTCAATGCAACCCCCATAGAATCATATCCCCGTTGATGTTTCATAATACTTATCAGCATACCGATAGACCACCAATCAGGCCGGATATCGGCAAAATTTGGATGCCCCAGCGCGCCAACAAATGTCAATTTATGAATCCCGCGCCGGCGGAATTCGCGAATTGCCGGCCATGCGCCGCCCAGGCGAACCGTGATGTCTGGGTTTAATTTCGGATCAACGAAATTTTTCAGCCCGACAATATACACGTCCCACCCCGCACGACGCAACGCGTCACGCGTAAAAAACGGCAGGGCCAACGCCCCCGCCACCAGGGCAATTTTTTTGTCTGTGTTTTTCTTCATACGTTAAATCATACGCGCAAAAGGGGCTGGAATCAAGTTGCAATTTATGATAGAATTTTAAAAAGATACAGTAATGGATACAAGGCTGATGAAAAAAATATCATATTTTGGAATTCTGGCGGTCATATTGCCATCGGCGGCAATGGCCGGATACAGTGACAAGGGCTTTCGGGCCGAGGTGACCGAGGGTCTGGATCTGATTGGTGCGCGCGAAAATGTGGACGTTGTGCCGGATGTTGCGCCGGGCGAACTGGGCGCAGATGTGTACCAGACGGTTGGTGCGGTGGATAATTCTGATATTCGTATGTTTATCCCGACGACGATGTATGTGCGTGCGGGTGGCGGATTAAACCTGGGGTTCGCGACCGACCGGGCGCGTTTCGGCGACCATGATTACGAGAGCAGCGGCAGCTGGTCCACACAAATCGGATTGGGATGGAATCTGTCGTCGTTTGTGCGTGGCGAATTTGATTTCCAGGAATCAACGTTTGAATTTTCCGACCTGGACGATGTCCAGGCAACCTATCGCACGATTGGGACGATGTTATATTTTGATTTGGCGCGCCGTTATGTCCAGACGGGTGACGTAACACGTCGTCGGACATTTGTGCCGTTTATCGGCGTTGGTGCCGGCATGGGCCAGTATCAGTTTGATGGTCCCGGTGGTGCCGATGAATTCGTGATTGCGGCCCCACGTGCGGCGGCCGGGTTTAACGTAATGTTGACCGACCTGATTGGGATTGATGTTATGTATCAATACCAGTTGATGATTGGTAACGGATTTGGTTGGGATGTTCGTCATGGTGGCGCAAACAGCGTCAGCAACATCATGGCGTCATTTCGTGTGAATTTCTGATGTGGGTGGCAAAGATGAAATCGAAATTATTATTTAGTGTGATGTGCATGTTACCATTTGCGGCGAACGCGGCGATTCCGTATCGTGTGCAACAGGTTGTCGTTCCAGAAACCGCGGTTTCTGGCAATAATGACCAGGCATTTGCCAGTCGTCATCGTTTCTATGTTGGCGGCATGTATGATTTTTCAATGTGGGGCAATTATACGTCAGATGAAATGGTTCATGTGTCGGGTAAAAACACATCTTCGTTCGAGGTTGTCGCCGGCGTTCGCCCAATGGACACATTTCGGGTCGAGGCGAACTATATCCGCACCGATGCCCAATGGAACGCATTTAAATTGACGGGTAACACCGCCATGGTCAACGCAATATTTGATGCCCGTATCGACAGTATGTATCGCCTGTTCCATACCCAGCGTATTGTGCCATATGTTGGCGCAGGGGCGGGTTTGTCCTGGAATTCGGGGGATGATGTGCGACTGGATAAAAAAATCAGCGGTGTGTTTGCGGCACTGGCGGGTGTTGGATTCGAACTGGGTGAATATTTCACCGTTGACCTGGGGTATCGTTACATGTATATGTTGAAACCAGAATTTGATGTGACGCCTGATTTCGCGCCAACCGCGCACCAGTTTCGTGCCGGTGTGCGCCTGAATTTCTAGACGTGGGGCCACCAATGAAAACATGTCCGTTCTTTGGCGTGTGTGGTGGGTGTCGGTTTGATTTTACCGCGCCCGATTATCATGATAAAAAATTGGCGTTGTTGCGTAATTTTACGCCAACGGCACCCGCGGTTTGGACGCCGGCGGCCACGCGTCGCCGTGCCGATTTCGCATTTGCAGGGGAAAAATTTGGATTCTTTGCCGCACGGACCAAGGATATTGTCCCCGTGCGGTCGTGCCCGAATTTGGTCCCAGAAATAAACCATATTGTGCCATTGCTGGCGGCGTTGCCGTGGGATGGTGCGGGTGCGTGTCTGGTGACATTGTGCGATAATGGATTGGACGTTGCGATTACGTCAAATGTTCCGTATTTTTCGGCCGAATTTCGCGCCGCGGCAGAAAAACTGCCCGTGATTCGTATTACGTGGAACGACCGCGTGATTGCGTGCCACGACACCCCAATGGTCAGTTTTGATGGCTATGCGGTCCAATATCCAACAGGTGCGTTTTTACAGCCAACGGTGGCCAGTGCGGATGCACTGCGTCATATGGTTGTGGCGGCGGCCCAGGACGCGCACCGCACGGCTGATTTGTTTTGTGGACTGGGGAATTTTACATTTGCATTAAATGCCGATGGATTTGATATTGTTGGCACGGGCGCAAAGCGCGATTTGTTCACGCACCCGTTGACGGTTGGAATGCTGCGCACATATGACTGTGTGGTGATGGATCCGCCACGCGCCGGCGCATTGGCCCAGTGCCAGGAAATTGTAAAGTCAGATGTTTCGCGCGTAATCTATGTATCGTGCAATCCCGCGACATTTACCCGTGATGCCCAGGTGTTGACCCGTGGCGGGTATAAAATGCGCCAATTGGTTCCCGTTGACCAGTTTGTAGGCAGTGCACACTGGGAACTGTTTTCTGTATTTGAAAAAATAAATTATCGTTTCAATAATTCGTGACGCAATTCGCCCAGGTCGCGCGCGATTGTATCAATCATGCACTGTATTTTCCCGTGATCCAGAACGCGACATTTTGCGTCTGGAAATCCATTTTCAAAAAATGGTGTTACCGATATTTCCAGGGCGTCCGCGAATTGGCATATTCGCCACAGTGAAACGCGACTTTCGCCTGATTCATATTTTTGCACCTGTTGAAATGTGATGCCAGTGCGTGTGGCAAGTTCTTTCTGGGTCAATCCCTGCATCATGCGCGCCCGGCGCAAAAATAATCCTGCCTGGCGGTTGAATTCATTTTCGGCCATACTTTTGGTAATTGCGGTCATATTTCCCCCATGTGTAAAAATAAAACCACCATATGAATTCAGGTGGTTGGAGGTTAAGAACTAAGCAAGATGTTAGTGCTGTTTATTCAATATTCACAGCCCTCCAACCATCGGTTGGAGTTTTTTATGTCCCTGCGGACAATCTTGCCGGGGTTCTTACACCCCACAACGGCAACCCGCCGTTGCGACCATATTATATAATGTTCATTGTGCGAATACAAGCAAAGAAAAAAACGCCGCCGGTTTTGCCCGGCGGTGTTTCCGAATGCCCTGAAAGGAAGGAAAGGAGAAAAAGAAATGGGCATTCTAAACTGTCAAATTGGGTTGGGGCCCAGAGTCCAGAGGAGAGAGAATGTAGGAGGGAGTCTGAATCCCTGAACCCCGTGTCACTGGGGTTGCCCCCTTTGACGAATCGAAATGTAATACAATATTTGTTATTTGTCAAGAATATTTGTCAAAAAAATTTTGCGGCAATTTTTATGGGGCTTTTATACCTGGGGGATTTATTGCCTAAGTTGTTGATAATCCTAGGAAATCGTGCTTGTTGTCCGGTTGCGCATCGTGGAATAAAATCACGGTATAGGCATAACACCTATTATAACCAGAGGAGATAATAATGACACACGAAGATGTATGGCGCGCAATTGAACGATTCGCTGACGAGCACGGCATGTCGTGTTCTGGATTGGCAAAATGCAGTGGTTTGGACCCAACCACATTTAACCGCAGCAAACGTTGGTCGCGCGAAGGGCAACCCCGCTGGCCATCAACAAACAGTATTTCCAAGATTTTGTCGTCAACCGGCGCAAATATCGGCGATTTTACCAAGTTTATTGACCCGCGTAATCCAACTAGGGAATAGTCGCCATATTGTGAACACCACCACAGCCCAGACCGCGCGCATGCGCGGTCTTTTTCCCTGGACATGTGGTGTGTCATCGTTTATCCTGGGGGTATGCTGACTGGAATCAGAATCTATTCTGGCGACGCGGTATGGCGTTCGGTGCTGGCCGACTTGAATGCGGTGGTGGTGGATGCGCCTGATATTGCGACGGTCAATTTTGATGAATTAAATATCCCCATGCATTGCACAGTTTTGGAATTAAAGGCGGCCATCCTGGGGGCAATGGACAATACAAATATTATTCAATCGGTGTTTGGACGAAATGTTGCACTGGCCCCGTTACAGCGTCAGATAATCGTTTTGTTGCATAAAAGTGGCGGTATGACGGGCACACAACTGCGTGCGGCATTGGGGTATTCGCCACGTGCGACAACGCATACGGTTGATACGGCGATATATCAACTGCGCCGAGCATACGGACGCGACATAATCAAAAACATTGATGGGGTGTATAAAATTGGCGGGATATAAACTGATTTCTTTTGATAAAATCCCCAGCACACAAACATATGCGCTGGATTTAATTGCGCGTGGCGCGGCACGAAGCCGCACGGTTGTCGTCGCACTGGCACAATCAGCCGGGCGCGGGCGGTATCGTCGGACATGGGTTTCGCATCATGGTAATTTGTATGCCAGTTTTATTTTCGCATCTGAAAATCGCGATCCGCGCCTGTCGTATGTCGTTGCGGTTGCAATCGCCGAAACGTTGATTTCGTTTGGCATCCATCCGACGATAAAGTGGCCAAATGATATCCTGATTGATGGGGCCAAGGTGTGCGGTGTCTTGATTGAATACGCTGGTGCGTTTGTGATTGTTGGAATTGGGATAAACATAAAATCAAATCCAACCGTGCCCGAATACAAGACAACAAAACTGGAAAACTATGCCGATGTGGAACGCACAGAATTGTTAAATCGTCTGATGCGCAATTTGGATAAATGGATGCGTGCGGATTTTGCCGATGTGCGCGCGCGTTGGATGGAAATGGCCGCCGCATTGAACAAGGTGGTGCGTTATCGCGGTGAAAATGTGGAATTGATTGGAATAAATGAATCAGGTGCATTGGTTTTGCGACGTGGAACGCAATATTTGCTGGCATATGGTGACGAAATCAGTATGAAATAAATGCCGGATTTCTGGGGCGCGCATGCAATGCAAAAATACACACTTGACTTTTTATGCAATTTGTGATACTATATACAATATCAACAGTAAAGATTCTGTCCGCGTATTGTGCGGATTTTTTTATTTTCTGACCGCGTAAATCACGCGGTCTTTTTTATTGCCAAAACAAACAAAGTGGAAAGAGGAGAGGACCGCACATGCAACTTGAACTGATAACAAACCCAGATGTGTCACAGTGCGTCGCGTATAAAATTGCGCGCGTGGTTTATGCCGAAACGGGTGCAACATCGTTATTGCTGGTCGAGGCATTTACATCAATGATTTCAAATCTGGCGCGTTATCGTGGTGTCACGCCGGACGTTGTTGTAACAGATTGTGATGTGTTTTTATCGCTGAACGAAAATGATGCGCGTCACGAATTATTAAATGTTGCGCCGGATGTGCGCGGATTTCAAATGTGCCTGCGTGTGGTGCGGCGAATGTTGCACGGCAATTTACCAGATGTGTCGTTTGGTGCAACGCGTTTTCATCGTGCTGATGAAATGCCCGCCTGGTCAACATCGCGCGGATATATCGCTGACGTTGATGGAATGTTGTTCTATTTATAATGGTGATAAAAATGCGTATCCAGAAAATTATTCGTGGCGGATGGTTGGCCGACCGGCGCACGCACGTTATGTCGGTCGTTGGCGCGCTGTCGGCGGTGGCGGCGTATTTGGTCGGTGACAGTGATATTTTTGTTTTATGCCAGGCACTGTTCACATTGTGTGGAATTTATTTTATTCGCAAATCAAACAATCAAAACAAAGGAAATAAAAAATGGAAAAGATTCCTGAAAAATTTAAAAACCAAGACGGAACATTAAACACAGATGCATTGATAAAATCATATGCGGCATTGGAAAAGAAAATCGGAACGATGATATCGGTGCCGTCTGATGATGCCGACGATGATACGCGTAATCGTTTCAGACGCGCGATTGGCGTGCCAGACGCACCGGATAATTATCCAAAAAATGATTTGTTTGATGATGAAAATTTGCGCGCAAAATTTTTTGAAATTGGATTGACGTCATCACAGGTTTCGCAAATTTATAACATCGCCCAAGAATTTTTATCACCAGTAATATCTGATTTGTTTGCAACACAATCCCAGGCTGCGGCAATTTCTGAATTAAAAAATTTCTTTGGCAGTGATGAAAAAATGAACGATGCAATAAAACAAATAAATGCATTTGGAACGCAATTTTTACCACGCGATGCATTTGATGCGTTATGCGCCACACCCCAGGGAATCCAAGGCATATACAGGATGATGCAATCAATGGAACCACACGTTCAAACCGCCGATGGTGATGATGTAAATTTATCTGATAATGATTTGCGACGCATGATGCGTGATCCAAAATATTGGCGTGATCACGACAGTGAATACGTTCGAAAAATTGAAAATGGATTTAAAAAATTATATTCATAACAAAAAAAATGCACTTTCTTCTTTACTATGTTTTATGTTTCGTATAAAATATAAAGTAAGAACAAAAAAATTTGTTCTATCCAAAAAAATAGAAAGGAGAGAAGAATGGCATTCACATTCTTGAAACCAGCGGCGAAGAAAGTTGCTGCTAAAAAACCGGCTGCGAAACCAGCAGTGAAAAAAGTAGCGGCAAAACCTGCTGCAAAGAAAGTTGCTGCGAAACCAGCGGCAAAAAAAGTTGCGGTTAAAAAGCCAGCAGCGAAACCAGCAGCCAAGAAAGTTGTTGCGAAAAAAGCACCGGCCAAAAAGCCAGTTGCCAAGAAAGTAGCAGCAAAACCAGCGGCGAAAAAAGTTGCTGCGAAAAAGCCTGTTGCAAAAAAAGTTGCGGTTAAAAAACCAGCAGCGAAAAAAGTTGTTGCGAAAAAAGCACCGGCCAAAAAGCCAGTTGCGAAAAAAGCACCAGCCAAGAAAAAATAATATTTTCCCCACCGTTCGGTGGGGTTTTTACTTGAAGAAAGTATCAGTCGTATCATATCGGTGCGACTGAAATTTTTTTTACGGATAATTCTGAATCTGTGTTTGGAACCCGATGTGTTTGTTTCGTCGCGGCGTGCATATGCGCATAACCGTGTGATGAAATTTTATTGGCGCAATTTATTGCGTCACAATTTACATAATTTAACCAAGGGAAAAAATATGTCTGTTTCCATAGACCAAGTATTTGTAAAACAATTCGAGGCAGATGTTCATTTGGCATACCAGCAAATGGGCACAAAGCTGCGCGGAACCGTGCGCAGCAAATCAGGCGTCGTCGGTGCATCAACAACATTTCAAAAGGTTGGACGTGGCACCGCCGCAACAAAATCGCGTCATGGCATTGTGCCGGTTATGAACCTGAATCATGAACCGGTTGAATGCGTGTTACAGGATTACTATGCCGGCGATTGGGTCGACGCATTGGACGAATTAAAGACCAATATTGATGAACGTCGCGTCGTGGCCAGTGCCGGCGCATATGCGTTGGGTCGCAAAACCGATGAACTGATTGTGAACGCCATGTCGGGCGCAACCGCGTCGGTTGGTGATTATTCGGCGGGCCTGAGCAAGGATTTAATTTTGTCAGCGGTTGAAACACTGAACAGCAAGGATATCCCAGACGATGGTCGCCGCTTTGCCGTTGTTGGTGTGCACCAGTGGAACGAATTGCTGAAAATCACAGAATTCGTTTCGGCGGATTACGTTGGCAATAATGATTTGCCGTTGATTTCTGGGGGCGCATCCAAGAAATGGTTGGGCATTACGTGGGTGCTGTATAACGCGTTGCCGTTGTCAGACACAACAAAACGTGATTGCTTTATCTATCACGCGGCCAGCATTGGTCACGCATGCGGCCAGGAAGTTAAAACGGATATTTCATGGCATGGCGAACGTGCCGCGCACTTTATCAGCAACAGCATGTCCCAGGGCGCGGTCCTGATTGATGGCGACGGTATCGTTCGTATCAAATGCAAAGACAACGACGCACAATAAAAAATAACCAAAGGAAAAATAGATGGCATTTCAGAATAAAAATTTGTCTGTGATTGCATATGCAAACGGGTTCACACTGTGGCACTATGCAGAAAATGTTACATTGGCAACAATCACCGCCAGTGGTTATTTTAACGCCGTGAACACACTGATGAACACGGGCGACATTGTTATCATCAATGCGTCAGATAAAACGTCAATCAAGGCGATAACTGTTACATCTGGGACCGTTACAACGGCGGCGTTGGGATAAAAAATAAAATCATAACTGATTTTTGTTTGGGGGTGGCGCGTGCCGCCCCCGGTTTTTTGTATCAACCAATGGGGGAAAACGAAAATGTTGACCAAGATAGATTTATGTTCAATGGCGTTGCTGAAACTGGGCGAAAAACCGATACAATCGTTGTTAGATGACACGCCGGCGGCGCAACTGGCCCGAACATTATTTGACCCGGTGATGGACGCATTGATTGCGCTGCACCCGTGGCGATTTGCATGTCGTCGATTTGATTTGACCAAGAACACCGATGGCGATTTTGTGTTGCCGGCCGAATGCCTGCGCGTGGTGAAATCCGTCGGCAATATTGTTGGCAATAAAATCATTGCACCGACCGATACGATTTCGGTAATCGGCCTGGCGCGTGTTGCGCCGGACGCATTTCCGGGATACTTTGTGTCGGTGGCGGCGACAAAACTGGCGATGGAATTTTGCGTCCCGCTGACCGGGGATCAAACGATATTCAGAATGCTGGCCGCGCTGTATGAATCAGAATTACAGACGGCAAAATTCATTGATGGCACAACATCATCGCCATCAAATATCGAAAACTTTTCACTGATAAATTCACGATTTTAACGAATTACGGGGGATATAATGGCAAATTTTATAAATACCCAGAATTCTTTTGCAGATGGGGAAATTTCCCGCGAATTTTATACGCACGATAATTTAAATGGATTGTCGCAATTGTTAAATATGGACGTAATGTCGGGTGGCGGAATAACGCGTCGTGCAGGATTGTGTGCGGGTGCCGTATTGCCAAATGCGGCGCGCCTGGTGCCGTTTTCGGTGGGTGCGGACGCGGAATACATGTTGGCCATTACCGATGGACATATATTGGTATTTTCGGACGACGAACAAATCCAGGACATCGCCGCGCCGTGGCCGGCAGACGCGATAAAATCACTGCAATACGCCCAGCGTTTCGGCACGATGATTTTTGTTCATCCGGATTTTCAGCCGCGCGTGTTCCAGAGCACGCCAGATGGATTTACACTGTCGCTGTTTGATTTTTCGCGCAATGATTCTGATTTATCGGTCAATATTCCATTTGTGCGATTTGACGATACCGATGGCATTGAAATAACCGTCACGGCAAACAGCGCGGGCAATAACTATGCCACATTTACGACCAATCGCGATTTTTGGACGTCTGATGATGTGGGCGGTCGGTTTATGGTCCTGGACCGCCAGTGGACAATCACATCTGTCACGGGACCAACCGTTGCCACGGCGCATACAAACGGAACATTTACGTTACCCGCCGCCGCCGTTACCGATTGGCGTCAGGCCGCATTCAGCACGCGTCGTGGTTGGCCGGTCAGCATCACATTTCACCAGGACCGATTGGTGTTCGGTGGTGCGCGTGACTATCCGGCGGGCGTATGGATGTCCCAGGTCGGGCGGCACAATAACTTTGACGTTGGCACCGGTTTGGACGACCAGGCGATATTTATCACATTGCTGTCGGCCCAGCGGCAACAGATTTGCACGGTTGTCAGTGCGGATAATCTGCAAATCCTGACGACGGTGGGCGAATGGGCAATTGCGAATAAACCACTGACCCCGTCATCGGTTGATATAAAGCAGCACACATCGGTCGGCAGCGCATCGTCACGATATATGCCCCCGCAAAAGATAGAGGGCGCAACCGTATTTGTCGCCGCGTCTATGCGTGATATTCGGGAACTGTCACTGGATGAATTGGGTGAAAATTATAATGCAACCGACCTGTGCGCGTATGCGAAACACCTGATGCAGACGCCGGTTGACATTGCGTATAACAGTGCCGAACGGCGATTGTTTGTCGTTATGGCGTCGGGCGATATGGCGGTGCTGAACCAGAATACGGCGTTGGGAATTTCGGCGTGGGTCCAGTATAAAACAAACGGCGAATTTAAATCAGTTGCGGTATCGGCGGGCAAAACGTTCGTTGTCGTTGCGCGCGATGATAAATATTTCTTGGAATATTTTTCGCACGACGCACTGTGTGATGCGCCGGCATATAATTTCAGTATCGCGGCCGCGGGCGTTCCCCTGCGGGGCAGTGGGCATAACGCCGCACGTGCGCGCATTCGTAAAATCGCCGCGCGTGTTTGTGACACAAAATCAATCCTGATAAATGATATGCGATGCGTGTTGCCCGATGAAATATATGCCGCGACGCATTCGGGATTTACGGGTGATGTGTCGGTTGGCGCGTTGGGATGGATGCAGGATTGCACCGCGTCCCCGTGGCGAATTTCGTCAAGTGACGCAGAAAAAATCACCGTATTGTCGGTCACAATGTATGGATATTACACCGTTTAACAAAATAACCAAGGGAGTGAAAAATGGGACAATTGGTTTCTGATGTCCAAGAAGTTTTGGACTATAAAAAAAGCAAGAGCGAGGCCAGCACCGCCCGCAAGAAAATACTGGCGGATATGGCGGCCGATGAAAAGACAAAAACAAACCTGGTGAAAAAGGCCCTGGCGGCCCAGCGTGCAAAATACGGCGCATCGGGGATGTCAAATCGTGGCATGACCGAAGATGCCGTGTTGCGACGCCTGCAATCTGAAACGGCCGCGCCATATGATGAAAAGCGTCGCGCGTCGTTGGAAAAACTGCGCCAGGTCAAGACGACAAAACCAAATCTGTTGAAAAAATTGATGGACCGATTTGATGATTTGGTCGCTTAAAGGGGGCGGATATGTATAAAATATCATATGTCGCCGACGGCGTTACGACCGAATACCAATTTGTATTTCCGTTCTTTCAAAATGCCGACGTGCATGTCGCAATTGATGACGCGGTCGCGGAGCCGGACGCGGGAATATATTCGGTCGTGCCAAACGATGATTTCACCGGCGGCAACGTTGTATTTCAAGTGCCACCCACGGCGGACGCAACGATTGACATATTTCGGCGCATCGCGCTGAACCGTGTGATTGATTACCAGCCGACGATGAAAATTGACCCAGAATCACTGAACGCGGACTTTAATTTTTTACTGGCGGCGTTTCGTGACCTGGATGGGGTGAATATTGACCTGGCCCAGTGGAAAAATACCCACGATAATGTGATGAATTTCTTGAATTACAATCTGGCGGTGATTCAAGACAAATTGTCGGGCGGGGCGGTTTTGGGACTGTATCAAAATCTGCTGTCGGTGCTGGATGGGGCATTGCCAAAACTGGTCAATGATTATGGGATGATTACCGATGTCGCGCCAAATGAAAACCGCGATGACTATGGCGTTCTGTGATTTTATGGACCAGTGGAACGCACTGTTGGGGATGAAAACGCCCGCACATCATCGGCGAATAATGGAATTCTTGGTGGACACTTGGACAACGTCACCAAATCGGGGATTGTTGATGGCGTTTCGGCATTCGGGTAAATCAACCGTTGTGGGGATTTTCGCAGCGTGCGTGCTGTGCATGCGCCCAGAATCGCGTATTCTGATTTTATCCGCAGAAACCACACTGTCGTCACGTATGGTTGGGCATATTCGTAACATATTGGAAAATCATCCACGGTGCAGCGATATGATTCCAACCGGACGGCGAACGTGGGCCAGTGATCGAATAACAGTAAATCGGCCAATTGGCATACGCGAGCCATCGGTCATCTGTGCCGGTGTTGCCGGTAACATAACAGGCGCACGTGCAGATTTAATAATCTGTGATGATGTCGAGGTTCCAAATACCAGCAACACCCCCGACAAGCGTGAAAAGTTACGTGAACGATTACGGGAATTGGATTTTATCTTGTCCCCAGGTGGCACAATGATTTATATCGGCACGCCACATACGGTCGATACGATTTATCGCACCAGCGATGACGACTAAATTGATGTCGGCGCGTCGGGCGCATTGTCGGTATCAATTGGATCGCGTGTGCTGATAAACGTGCGCAGTTTGCGCAACAATTCGTCACCCGCGTCACCAAACATCGGCAGATACGTTTCGTATTCGGGCATATCGGCCTGTAATTGCGCACGTGCACGTTCCGACAGCGGCTCGTTCAGCATATCTGTTGCAACGTGCCACAAGAAGTATGCACGATACGTTTTGGTAATGACGGTCCATTTTGATAACAGTTCTGGTTTTTGTGCCAGGGCGGAATGAATTGCAACCGGCCACTCGTCGCCAAATTTGCGGACAACATCCAATTGCTGGATCTGGGCCAGGCCACTTTCGTCGGGTGTAAACGCGGCGATACCGGATTCCAGTTCGCGCCACTCGTCCGCGGTCAGTGGGATTGTCACAATTGTTTCGGCCATTTGACCGCCATACGGTAACAATTCGCGATCAATGGTGTCCATTTGTGTTTTTCCACTGCGCAGGTTTTCAATATGCTGAATCAACATCTTCCCGGTCGGCAGGGCGCGCAACTCGCGTATGACTTCGTCATCGGCCTCGGCCACAAAGACGGGATTGACCGCCGCCCAGCCGCCAATGATGACGTGTTCCTGGCGATACAGGTTTAACAATTTTTGTGCGATTGCGCTGGCTCTGGCTTTCATGGGTTCTCTCTCCGTTTTCTGTGGGTGATGTTATTCCATAACAATCATAATAACCTTGTGCATGGTCTGGCCGATGATTTTTTCATCAGGCGATGAAATCTGACCATAAACCTTGCCACGGGAATCCTGGCGCACACTGACGATTTGGGCGGTGGCAACGGTATCAGATGCCAATGTGCCGAAATCAGTGTCGATACACACGGCCAAATCACCAACGGCGGGTGCCTGGGTCGCGTCGGCAAATACATACGAATGTTCCGGGATAAATCCGCCCAGACGTTTAGAATTCGGCACGACGGCGTAAATGCCACTGCGTCCTTCCAGTGTCATTGGGGCAACAATCATCGTTTCATCAGATTTCTTGAACGCAATTGATTTGCCGGCAGGTGTGCCAAATACCGGGACCAGTTTTTTACGCGCACTGTCATACAACTTGGCACCATACAGGCCCCCATGCATATCAATGCCCGATGCGGGATTGTCTGGAATCAGAACGGATTTTACGCGCTCTTTGACCTTGCTGATTTGTTTGTTCAATTCGCCCGATTTATACAGTGTGGCGATTTTATCAAACAAGCTTTGTGCACTCATCGCGAATGACCGGGCCAGTGGTTCGATTTCGTTTTGATAGATTTCACGTTGGCCAACCTCTATCTTGTGATAGACGGACAGTGTCATGCCGGCGTCGTGTGCCGCCTGGGCAATCGTTTTGCCGGTTTGCTGGCGAATCTTGCGCAGACCCGAACCGAATATTTTCAGGCCGCTGTCTTCGTTATCGGTCAGACGACGTTTAATCTCGCTCTGCCACTGGTCGGCAACGGCGTCGTCTTCCTTGATAAATATGTCAGATAATTTGCAACCCAAAATGTTACAGATGTTCAGCAACTGTTTCTGGTTCAGACGGCGAACACCCTTTTCAATCTTGGACACGGCGGACAGTGACAAATGCGACTGGCGCGCCAGTTCGGTCATTTTCATCCCCGCGGCCAGGCGGATGTTACGAATATTATTTGGAAAAATGATTTCTTCTTGGGCCATTGCAAAACTCCTGCACTTGGGTATTTCTTGACAAAATATTAGTCAATTTTTGCACGCGCCGCAAGTAAAATAATTACAATTCCATATCGTCGGGTATTGCCGATGCGTCAATCTGTTCAAACGCGGCCGCGTTATCCATATCCGGGTCAGATGTGATTGCGGGTGCGGACGGCGTTGGGTTAAAGTCATTTTCGCCGCGGGCGTCGGCCTCGTCCAGATTGTCGAATAAACTGTAATCGCCAAAGAACGCCGTGCGAACGGTTTCCGGACGGCCATGACGGTTCTTGCCGATGATGATGTCGGCCTTGCCCCGGGCGCGTTCCAGACGACGCTGGTATGATTCCTGAATCTTGTCATTGGTGTTGCCCGAAATACGCTGGGACGGGTCGCGATTGTCCAGATAGTATTCTTCGCGGTATGTGAACATAACAATGTCCGCGTCCTGTTCAATAGAACCTGATTCACGCAAGTCCGCCAACTGGGGGCGTTTGTCATCGCGGTTTTCAACACTGCGCGATAACTGGGACAGGGCGATAACCGGCACATCCAGTTCCTTGGCCAGCATTTTCAGTCCACGGGTGATTTCAGAAATTTCCTGGACGCGGTTGTCGTTTTTACGCCCGCCCGGTGACGTCATCAGTTGCAGATAGTCGATTACAATCAATGCAATCCCGCCGGATTTGCGCGCCAGACGGCGTGCGCGGGTGCGCATCATTGGCACCGACATGCCGGGCGTGTCATCGATATACAGCGGCACGCGACTGATTGCCTGGGAATATTGGGACATTTTTAAAAATTCTTCATCAGAAAATGACCCTTCGCGCATGGCAGATGCCGGAATCTTGGACTGGGACGACAGCACACGCGTCGCCAGCTGTTCCTGGGACATTTCCAGACTGAAAAATACGACTGCGCCCTTGTATTGATCATTGGCACGCCCCGATAAAATTGCGTTTGCGGCGTTAAATGCGATGTTCATCGCCAGCGTTGTTTTACCCATCGCCGGACGACCCGCGATAATAATCAAATCACTGTGGTGCAGGCCGCTGATGGATTTATCCAGCGCGTTCAGCCCCGTGGTCAGACCCGACAATTTGCCGTCGGCCTTGTATGCGATTTCGGCCTCTTTTAATGCGCCCTGTAATGCGGTTGCGATTGGTGTAACCTCGCGCCGGGTTTCGCCCGCCGATGCCAGGTTGAATAATTTTTGTTCGGCAACCTCTATCTGGGTGGTGACAGGGTTGTCCAAATCTTCGACAAATGCGTTGTCGGTAATTGATTGTCCCAAATCAATCAGTTGGCGTCGCAGGGCGTTTTCATAAACGATACGCGCATATTGTTCAACATTTACAACCGTCGCACCGGCACCCGCCAATTGGGTCAGGTAATCAACGCCACCAACCGATTCCAACACGCCCTGTTGGTCCAGGTAATTTTTCGCGGTGATAATATCAAACGGAATACCCGCGGCAAATTGGCGTTCCGCCAACTTGTAAATTTCCTGGTGTGCGGGATGCGAAAAATGTTCCGGTTTTAAAAATTCAGAAATGCGTTCCAACGCGCGGTTATTCATCAACACCGCGGCCAGGACGGCCTGTTCGGCCTCTAGGTTCGTTGGTAAAGTTTTGGGAGTAAAGTCCATGTCCAATATAGTATCCAAAAAATTTACGTTTTCAACGCCTTTTTTGCACGGATATAAAACACTGAAAATTCCGGTGGTTGATGACGCTGGCGCGTCCGCATGGCCCGAATTATTCCCCGCGCCGCGCATTGCCGAATTGCGGTCCGCGGTCGGCCCCCGGCACTTTGCGGCGCAAATGATGTTGGAACCGGTCGCGCCCGAACGTATGCGCCTGGATCCCGGGGCATTGCATTTATATGATGACGCGTTTGATGGCCGCACCGCCCAAATTGGCGAACATAAAATCACAGGCGCGGCGGTGTATTGGGACCCATCAACCGGGCGTCGCGGCCGCGATGGCAGTGTGTGCGTTATGCTGTATCGTGATGACACAACGCGGTGCGTGTTTATTCACGATATTTTATATATGACGGCATCTGACGATGATGCACACCCATTGGCGCACCAGTGTGATGCGGTGCTGAATTTTATGCGCGTGCACAATATGCGTCGCATAACGATTGAAACAAATGGCATCGGAAATGCGTTGCCAGAAATAATGCGCGACGCGGCAACACGTGCCGGCACCCCAATCACAATCACGCGGATTACAAACACCCGGCCAAAGGTTGACCGAATTTTAGACGCAATTGAACCGGCACTGGCCGCTGGGCGATTGTATGCGCACCGCGCGTGTTCACAAACACCATTTATTGCCGAAATGTTGGGATGGTCGCCAATTGGTGGGGCGGGGCATGACGACGGACTGGACGCGGTGGCGGGCGCAATATGCGCCGCGCCAACACCAATTCGCCCCATGGGACACCATGCCCCCATATATTCCGCAAATACGAATTTCAAGGTTTAATGCATAACAACAAAACAAAGGAGAAAATATGCAAAATGATTTGGAACAAATGTATCGGCGTGCATTGGATGCGCGTGCGCCGTGGGTCGCACGCTGGGACGCCGCAATGCGATACACAATGCCGACGACCGATACAGATGCGGCAACACTGTTTGATGCAACCGCGGCCGATGCGGTGGATAACCTGGCCGCGTCAATATATTCACTGATGACGCCACCGGAATCGCTGTGGATATCCCTGGTCCCGGAAAGCGATGCGTCCCCCGATGCAGACGCCGCGACGGCGGCATTGCGCGCAAATCTGAACGATTCTAATTTCTATACCACAATTCATCAATGCTATTTGGACTTGGTGATTTTGGGAACGGCGTGCCTGTTTATGGCGGAAACACCAATCGGTGCGTCGTCGGCGTTTTCGTTCACGGCGGTGCCAATGCGCGATATTGCGATTTTGCCGGGGGCGGTATTTCACACGGCAACAATGCCCGCGCGTGATGTTATGGAAAAATACCCAACCTGGACGCCACCGGCAGAAATCCGGGACCAGATAAAACGCGACCCGGCAACGCCACTGCGCCTGGTCCAGAGTTTGGTTGGCACAGAATTCACCGCGTGGTTGGATGCTGGCGGCAATATTCAAAACAATATCGTTGCGCGTGGCACATTTGAAACCAATCCATACATCATTTTCCGGTGGAGTGTTCTAAGCGGTGAACAATACGGCCGCGGTCCCGTCTTGCGCGCATTGCCCGACATCAAAACCGCGAACAAGGTTGTTGAACTGGTGCTGAAAAACGCAACGATTGCAGTGTCCGGAATATGGCAGGCCGACGATGATGGCGTTATAAACCTGAATAACATAAACCTGACGCCGGGGGCAATTATACCCAAGGCCGTCGGGTCATCTGGTCTGACGCCGTTGTCATCGGGTGCGGATTTTGATGTGTCGCAAATAATATTAAAAGACCTGCGCGAGCGGATTCGCCACGCATTGCTGGCCGATCGGTTGGGATTGCTGTCTGAAAAAGAAATGACCGCGACCGAAATTATGGCGCGCAATTCCGATATGATGCGGATTTTGGGCGCGACATACGGGCGGCTGTTGCACGAATTTATCCGGCCACTGACCGACCGCGGATTACAGATTTTATCGCGCCGCGGTGTGATTGCGCCGATTGTGCTGAACAGTGACGCAGAATTGAAATACATTGCGCCCATTGCCCAAATGGCGGTGGCGGAAAACCTGATTTAACCATAGGGAAAAATTATGAACGAAATTGACCAGAACTATGCCCGCACATTTTCAACCGCGTCGGGTGCGGCGGTGCTGCAACACCTGCGCCGGATGACGATTGAACGTGTGCTGGGGCCAAATGCGTCGGATGCCGAATTGCGCGGCCTGGAATCCCAGCGCGCGTTGGTGCACATGATTGAAAATATGGTATCACGGGGGCGAAAATGAAACAGGAAACAAGTGCCTTGGGTGGCCTGATTGCGACCCTGCGCGACAGTTGGTTTTTAATCGCGTTTATTGGTGGCCTGGTATATTGGGTTGCGCGCCAGGATTCGTCCCTGGCGGATATCCAGCGCGCCGACACGCGTATCACAACACTGGAAAATCGCACGACGATACTGGAAACAGGCATCGGGCAATTACAGATAAAACTGGACACGATTCGCGATGATGTATCCCTGATAAAAACCGCAGTGATAAAGTAAATTTTTCTGGCGCGCCGCGCCAGAAAATAGAGAGTAGAGAGCAATGGGGGTGTGTCCGTTGCGGACTAAGTTCCCCTCCTGGAACCACCCACGGAATTTAACAATTCCGCGGGGCCCGGGTCGGGGTGTCCGCCAGGACGGGGTGGTCTTTTGGTTGTCCCCGTGGGGCAATGGCCCCCGACCTTCGTCGGGGTGACGGAATAAAAACATTGCTCTCTGCACTCTGCTCTCTGGAAAAACGACACCCCGGCACTTCGTGCCACCCCTCTGGCCAGAGGGGAACTTAGACCGCGATGGTAAAAACAAGCGCGCCAATGGCGCGCGACATTGCTCTCTGCACTCTACACTCTGCTCTCTAATAAAAAAAACGGGGCGATGCCCCGTTTTTTATCATTTTGATTATTTGCCGCAGCTGCCAATCAATTTGGAGATAGAAATATCTTTGTGCAGCAAGAAATCGTATTCGCAGTTACCCGATTTGTAAGAACCCGTGCAGGCAGCCAATGTCATAACGGCAAACAATGCCAACATAACTTTTTTCATGTTTTCTCCTTTTATCAAAAAGTCTGGTCGAATTATACAGGACCAAATTCCCAAATGCAAGTATTTATATTGCGCCACGTGCGTGATGTATGCGCAGACCGCACACAATTATCACGTCAAAACGCGCGTCAAATCCCGGAAATTCCCGCGCCAGAAATGTTTCTGCACTGCGACGCAGGCGTGCCGCCTGGGCGTGCGTAATTGCGTCCCAACCGGCGGCGATGGTCGGACGACGTTTAACCTCTATGAAAACGATGGTTTTGCCGCGCCGGGCAATAATATCAATTTCTGCGCGGCCCGTATTGCGTCCGGTAACATATCGCGACCGCAGAATACGGTATCCATGTATGCGCAAATACATGCGCGCCCAAAATTCGGCAAACAACCCAGATTCATATGAATTCATACCCATTATTATAACAATCAAATTCAATAAACGCCAAGAAATAAAAATCATGCGCGGGGGCGGGCAGGCGTCGTGTTTTTATCCTTGACCGGGACGCGTGAATTTTCTTATAATTTGACCAAGAATTGAAAGCAAAGAGGGGAAAAATCATGAAGAAAGTATTTCTGGCGTTCTTTGTTGCGTTGGCATTGGCCGGTTGTGGCCAGGTGTATGACCGCGAACCGGTCGGTGTCGGTTATGACAACAACGAATTGAAACTGAGTCCGTGCGCCTGTATCATGGTGTTCCAGGCGTAAAATCCACCAATAAATTCATGTGGGGGGATTTTGTTGGACTATCCAAGTAATTTTGACACACCGGCATTCCCAGCGGGAAAGCGCATTGCCGTTTCCCGCGCTGTGTCTATTTTGGTGTCGGCGTTGTTCTTTGTAATCATATGCGTGTGTGGTCTGTTGATTTGGACATCGCGCAGTGCGACCGTTGACCCGTTTATCATATCGGTGGACAGTGTGACCGGCACGTGGTCGGTGGTTGGGCATTCGCACGGCACAATGCAATACAGTGCATCACGCACGATGCAGGAATCGGTTGTCGCAAATTTCACACGTGATTGGTTCACCGTTGGCGATGATGCCGAAAACCAGGCACTGTGGCAAACGTGTGACCGGGGCCAGGTGTGCATGTCTGAAAACGCGCCCGCGCGCGCCGATGGCGTTTGCGCGATATATTGCGCGACAAATGACACCGTATTTAACAGATTTACAAATGACGTTGTTCCCACATGGCAGGAAATTGCCGCCGCGTCGGGACGCCTGAATCTGGACGCATCGTCGTTACAGATTGAACCCGTCGGCGCGGTTGGTGATAACGGCGGTATGTGGCGCGTGCGTGCAACAATTTCTGGGAACGTGACGCCATCTATGCAGATAATCGCATTTATGCGTGTGGGACGCGACACGAAATCGTATCCGCGCACGTTGGGGTATTACATAACGGACTTTAACGCATACAGATTGAACTGATGAAAAAGATATTGATGTTTTTTGCCGGATTGCTGTTACTTGTGCTGGTGTTTGGCGCAATATTCTTGACCGGTGCGATATATGATGCCGGCGAAAAACGCACGGTGGATACGTATTTCTTTCGTCCGAACAATCTGTCAACCGAGCGGCCCGGCGAATTGGAAACGTTGTCTGAAATTGGCGATACGCGTTTGATTGATATGCTGATTACGCGATATGTCGCCGAATATTTTGGCGTTTTGCCTGGTGGTGATTATACCGATGGACGTGGCACATCAAACAATATGTTGGCCCGCACATCATCACAGTCGGTATTTCGTGATTGGCAGGCAAACGTTGCACCCGAAATTCAAAATATGGCGACCAAGGGCATAATGCGCACTGCAACCGTTGTGGGCGATATTACACGTCCGGGCGATGGGGATTATTGGCGCGCCGACTATGAATTGCGGACGTGGCAGACACCAAACAATTTGGCAACCGGGCCGGTCGTTACCACGGGAACTGTTTTCTTAAAGGTTAGATATGAACCAGGAATCCGTGACAGTATTGAGGAATACGGTCTGCATCGTTATTTGGAAGAGGGCGGTGACCCCGCGGGATTTTTTAAATTCATGGTGCAAGAGGTTGTTCTTAAATAACCATACATTGGGGCGACAGATGAAACGAATTTTTGGATTTTTTATGATTTTGTGCATGGCGTCCCCGGCATTTGCCGCGGATGTGTCGGGCGATGTCGATCCAATGGATTTTGAAAATTTTGTTGTTACCGATTCTGGGGGCGATGATATCAATGTATCATCGGTCGCGCTGAATACCGGCGCAACACCGGCGGCGGTGTCAAATTTTGATATCGCAGGCATTATGCTGGGCATGCAATTTGATGATGTCCAGACGCTGTTTTTCAAGACACGCGGTCTGTATGCCCCGCGCAAGGAACACAGTATAATTTATTCCATTGCCCAGGATTGGAAATACAACCTGGATTATGAATGCCGTCAAAATGGCACGGTTATTCCCGCCGAATTGACCAAGTGTATAAACAGTCTGGCGCGTAATCGTGGATTGATGTATGCGTCGGAATTGCATCTGGTGCGGGAAAATACAGGCGAAACAATCACGGTGTATTTTACCAGTAACGCAACCGATAACGTCGTGTGGCGCGTTGTGTATAATAATGACGTGAACGAACTGGAAGGGGCGGCGGACAAATTTGAAAACCAGCGTCAAAAGAAAATCTTGGCGTTTTGGCAAAATGTTCTGGATAAATACGGCGCGCCTAATTCCGGGACCGACAAATGGATTTCCACAACAAACGCATATGACCCGATGATGACGGCGTATTATGGATCGCTGGATTTGGTGGATAACGGTCGCAATGCGTCCGACGCGGCCAAAAATGTCCAACAGGCGCGCGAGCATTTTATGGCAAAACCATATGCGTTCTAGGGATAATTTGTCCGGCTGTGAATTTTTTCCCTTTACAATCTGGGGCAATGCCCTTAAAATCGTAACTGAATTTCAACGGTAATTGAAGTTCGGGACGTAGAAACTCCCAGCAATAGGTCGGTGCGAAAGCATCGTAAAAACACAGGTGCCTTTCGCACTGTAATATCCCGACATCTTGGTCGGGAAGCCGCTGGCTATACCACAGGGGTCACCCAAAGGCCAATGGGGTCATCAACCTATTATGACGTTTCTAACTTCCCGACCGCTCAATTTAATTGGCGGTTTTCTTTTACCACGCGATGTTCGACCTTATTCCCATGAATGGGCGGGTGCGTGTGTTATATATCGAAGGCACACGGGGCTGGGATTTCCCCAGTTGTTTGAACCCCGCCCCCAGAATAAAGAGGAAACGCCGTGCCGAAAATATCAGTTATTGTTCCGTGCTATAATGTTGAAAAATACATTGCACGATGCATTGATAGTGTGCGCCAGCAAGTACTGCAAGATATTGAAATAATTTGCGTTGATGATCATTCGTCTGATGGCACCTTACGGATTTTAAATAATTTGCAAGCATTTGATGCACGGATATGTGTAATTGCTCAGCAAGAGAATAGAGGGGTTTCAGTTGCACGTAATTTGGCACTAGAGCGTGCAAGTGGTGATTACGTTGCTTTTATTGATGGTGACGATTTCCTGCCAGATAATGATGTATTGTATGATATGTACACTGCCGCTAAGAAGAACAAAGTGAAAATATGCGGTGGAACTATCCTGTTTTGCAATTCGGATGCAACAGACTTTATATCAAATTCAGCAGAGAACGTTCGTTTCATGAAAAATGGGCTAATGTCTTATAAAGACTGGCCATATGATTATGGTTTTACAAGATTTATCTACGATAGACAATGGCTAATTGATAATAAAATTCTTTTTCCCGCCTATGTTCGCCAAGAAGATCCTGTGTTTTTTGTGAAGGCGATGTGTCTGGCGGGACAATTTTATGCCTTAAGACGTGCGACATATGTGTATCGTGTAAACTATAAATCCGTAAAATATACAGATCGTGTCTTGATAGATACTTTCTGTGGAATACATGACTGCATGTGTCTAGCACGTGAAAATGATATGTGGGATTTATATAAAAATATTGCCAGACATACGAATGATTTTGCGGGCTGTTTATCAAAAAAAGCTTCCAAGAAATTGTGTGATGTAGTGGGCGAAGTTACAAGCATGTTATGTGATGATATACCAAATGATTTTGTCCCGGCCAAACAATTGTTGCGAATTTTGCGGAAATTTAATAAACAAGCCTATAACAGATATACGAAAAGTGCTTTGGGCAGGAAACGTATTTATATATTCGGATTTTTGCCGTTGATACGCGTATCTTGCCATCGTTTATACACAGATGTTAAATTGTTTGATGTTTTTTTATTGTTCAGAGTTTATCACGACAGTCATTCTCGCATGTTCTGCCTGCTGGGGATATTGCCGGTATTTAAAATAAAGGAATAAGAGTGCCAAAAATATCAGTTATTGTTCCGTGCTATAATGTTGAAAAATATGTTACGCGTTGTTTGGACAGTTTGATATCCCAGACATTACAGGACATAGAAATTATATGCATTGATGATAAGTCTACGGATGGAACACTGGATATCATCAAGCAATATGCCAACCGTGACGGGCGTGTGCGCCTGATTGCGCATGATGTAAATATGGGTGTCGCGGTGGCGCGAAATAATGGTATGAAAATTGCACAGGGCGAATATATTGGCTTTGTTGACCCCGATGATTATGTAGATCTGGATTTTTACGGGCGGTTATATACGGCGGGAATTGCCAGCCGTTCAGATGTTGTCAAAGGAAACGTGTGTGTAACAGATAATCTGGGCACTGTTACCTATGGTGATACACAAAAAAATGCTATATCTCAACATGTGACGGCGTTTTCAAATTCGTTTTGGTCCGCGATATACAGTAAAAAATTCCTGGAACAAAATAACATAATGTTCCCGGCGAATATCCGCACGGCCCAAGATAGTGTATTCCTAACAATGGTAGGTTTGGCTGTTAAACAGTTCTATTTGGTTTACAATACATATTATCACTATTTTTATCAGTGTCCTGGTTCGCTGGATTCGCAATATTTGCAACATTACAAGGCGGAATCAAAATTCAATGCGTTTTGCATAAATATGAATTTAATAGAAAAAGCATCGCTGACGCGCAAAGATTTTGAACAATTTGTTGATGCACACGTTTTATCGCATGTTGCATACGAGATACGAAAAGATTTTGAATCAGACGGTGACAGAAAAAAATTTTTTGATTTTGTAGTTGATATTCACCGCAGATACGGTTTGCGAAAACAACTGGTGGCCAGATTTGGTCATGATGGGTATAAGTTTATTCATAATAATGATTATGATAACTTTATAGTTATGCGCAAAAAGCACCTTTATCTATTTGGATTTTTACCTGTTGTTTTGATTAGAAAATTGAAAAATTACACAGATGTAAAACTGTTTGATTTTATTCCATTGGCCAGATTGACTAAAACGAACAAGTTATTTTTATTTAACTATGTTTTGCTATTAAAAATAAGAGGTTAGTGCAATGAAGTGCAGATACGATGAAATTATTTCAATTGGTGAAAAATGTTTTATTGCGCAATCACTAATATATCTTGGGGTACGTAATTTTTCATCGCCGTTTGACTGGTGCGACATATCAAATCATGGTGCTGGTGGTGGATTGGTTGACAGGATAAATTTGATTTTGAACAATTTTAAGGATTTCTTTTGTAAATCTGATTTTATTCAGATGTCAGAAGACGGAAAATATCTATACGTAAATACGCGCACTAATTTACAATTTCGTCATGAATTTGATGCCTACCAGGATGATTTTGATGCGAAATTTGAATGGGTCGCAGAAAAATATAATCGTCGTATAAAACGATTTCTTGATGTTTTGTCAGAACAGAAAAAGAAAATCTTGCTTGTTTATTCAAGCAGTCTGTTTCCACTGGGTGGGGATAGGGAAACAATAATAAATAAAGTTGCGGAATTAAACAAAAAATTTCCTGCAAATATCTCGCTGTTGGTTGTTGACGGGCATAATAATACTTTGCCACGAAATTCATCGCCAGTATACAAACGCGTTGCCGATGATGTTACATGGGTTTCTAATTGTAATTTATATAAAGAGGTTAGTAATACTTCGCCAGAATATTATATAAAAACTATGTCAAAGATAATTAAACATTGCGTGCATGTTGTCCCAAAACAACAAAATATTATATCGCTTACAACATTTCCGGCACGAATTCACCAGGTGCATAATGTTATAAATTCATTATTGAACCAGTCGGTTAAACCAGACAAAATAGTTTTGTATTTATCGTTGGTTGAATTCCCAAATCGTATCGTGCCACCACAGTTGGACGCCCTGACAAAAAATTCTGTATTTGAGATTAGGTTTGTTTCTGAAAATTTCAAATCATATAATAAATTAGTTCATGCGTTGGCAGATTTCTCACACGCGAATATCATCACAGTTGATGACGATATTATGTATCCGAAAAATATGCTGTCGCAGTTATTGCGTTGTCATGCGCGGCACCCAAAAGATGTATGTGCGAATCGTATAAGAACAATAAAAATAGAAGATAGTTCAATCGCACCCTATCCAGAGTGGCAGTTGTCGGAAAAACGCCTGATGCCGCGACGGCATGGATATAAAAACTTTTTCTGTGGCGTTGGTGGAGTTCTCTATCCGCCAAAATCATTACATCCAGATGTATTAAATAATCAAAAGTTTATGAAACTGTGTCCAAATCAAGATGATGTTTGGTTTTGGGCAATGGCCGTGTTAAATAAACGAAAAATATCGGTTACACGTTTTGGATATAACCTGCATGAACGGACGGTCACTGCGGTTCAATCGGTTGGTTTATGGAACACGATAAACAGCGCGACAACAAATCCAAATAACACCGCCATTGCCAATGTAATCAATGAATATCCCGCTATTGCTATGAACCTGGGGTTGCAGTAAATCCAGATACACGCCAACATACAGAAATATCTGATGTGGTGCCACCAATATTACGAACACCGAAATAAAATTCATTTTTGGTACGTGGTCCCAGGTTTGCAAACAGACGATTATAATTGGTTGGACTGGTTGGAATCAGGTTGACATAATACGCGCTGTCTGCCATCTGTATGTGTGGCGCAATTGTGCCAGATGTCGCCGCGCCATCGTTTAATTTCCCAACACTATGAATTCCCCCTTGTTCAACCCAGCCGCTTTTGTATTTGCGATACCAGGTATAACCGTTGTCTGCGGTGGGTGATTGCCATGCGGTGATATAGTCCGCGGCGACGGACGCATCTGCGCGTGCCAGCATTGTGCCGCCGGCGGTCACGCCGTCGTGCACGCGCAGGGTTTTGTTGGTGGTATCAACGGTAATCTCGCCATCGGCCCCGGTAAAGTTTTTATGCTGGTCGGCGGTCCCACGCCGAAACTGAATTTGTCGTGACATATTTTATCCTTTGATTAAAAAAGTAAAAAAAAGACCGGTGCGGTCCGCATCGGTAATTGACCATATTATATCACAAAATGCACAAAAAATCAATCGGATAAATAAAAACGCCCCGAAACGGGGCATTTACTAAAATTGTGTTTCAAATGATAGCAAGAAACGTTGTTCTTGGTCATATTTGTTCAGTTTTAACGGCCAGCCCCAGCTGAAATTCATCGGGCCCATTGGGGTGTTCCAATAAATACCAAAACCGACCGATGTACGCAGGTCACTGTCGATGTAATTGTCGCGCCCCAGATACGTGTATTCGTCACGTGGTGGCTTGCCCAACAGACCGTAATCTGCGAACACAAATCCCTTTATCTGGTATTCGTCGGGGATAAATACCGGGAAATTCAACTGGGTTGATCCGTTCAATTTCCACATGCCACCCAATGAGTATGATTGGTAATACCAGTTACGACTGCCGACGCCGGCAATATCAAACCCACGCAGTGATTCCCCGCCCAAGAAATAACGATACACACGGGACACATAGTCACCATCCAGCGGCTGGATATAACCGAAATCCAGCGACGAACGCAACTGCCACCGGTCATTCAGGAATTTTACCATACCGGTTATGTCCGCACTGTAACGCATAAATGTTTCGGTGCCACCAAACCCGGTATACGCCAGGCCTAAATTCGCCACAACGCCGGTGTGCGTGTTCTGTTGGAAATTGGTGTCCAGGTTATAATACTTTAAATATGTTCCCAATGTGTACAGGTTGGAATTACGCCACTTGCTGCCCAGTTGCAGGTCATAGTTCTGGTCAAATGACGCGGACAGGCGCACACTCTGGGTCCAGTTATCGGTCAAACGCCATCCCATACGCGTCGCCAGTGTCAATGAATCGCGGTCATATCCAAACCCGCCCAGTGATGAATAGTTATACATTGTGTATGACACATCAAATCCACCAGACAGCGCGCGCCCAAACAGATATGGTTCGGTAAAACTGAACAATGCCTGTTTCTGGTATTGCGCAATGGAACCGCGCAATTGCACCGTTTGGCCACGGCCCATAAAATTACTCTCGGTAATGCCGGCATCAACCATAAACCCGTTGATGTTTGACCACCCAAAACCGCCGGATAATTCGCCGGTCGGCTGTTCTTCGACCTTGATATCCAAATTCATCATATTCGCATCCGCGACGCGGGTCGGAACCATCTGGACATCTTTGAAATAGCGGGTGCGCATCAAATTCTGACGACCCTGTTCAATTGTTTGCAGGGAAAAAGGATCGCCCGGACGCATCGGAATCAGTTGCTGAATCACCGTGTCAAACGTGCGAACATTGCCCAGGATATTGATAGAATTCAAATAAACACGATTGGTTTTGTGAATCTTGAACGTCATACCAATTGTGCGATTTTCATCATCCTTGGTCGGAATTGGTTCAACATTGATAAACGCATATCCACGATCGGCAACAACCCCGCGCAGGGCAGAAATCGTTTCTTCTACCTTGTCCACGTTATAGGTATCACCACGCGACATTTTCATCGCGTCCATCAGTTCGCTGTCTGGGACATCGTCGAACGGATTGTCCACACTCAGTTTGCCGAATTTATATTTTTCCCCTTCGTCAATCGTGAATTTGACAGAATAGTATTGCCGGTCAGGTGTGAATATGCCGGTGGTGTCGGTTATCTGGACATCGGCATAACCATTGCGCAGGTAATACTGACGCAATAATTGCTGGTCATATTGGATACGGTCTTCGTCAAAGACATCAAACTGCGTCATAAAACGCCACCACGCGTGTTCGCGCGACAGAATTGCGCCGCGCAATACGCTGGAACGGAAATGTTTGTTTCCGGCAAATTCAATGTCGGTGATGTATGTCGGGTGACCTTCGGTAATTTCATAGACAACATTTACGCGGTTGTCGTCCAGTTCGATTTTCTTGGGTTCAATCTTGGTGCCAAAGAAACCCTTGCGCTGGTATATGGTCAGCATCCGCTGCGTATCGGCACCGATGACGGATTCATCGTATGATGCGCGTTCCTTCAGGCGGATTTCTTTCTTTAAATCGTCGGTGGAAATTTCATCGTTGCCTTCGACCGTGACCATGTTGACGGTCGGTGCCTCGGTCACGTCAATTTTTAACACGTTCCCAGACATGCGGACGTTGATACGCGAAAAATATCCGCTTTCTTGTAATTTCTTGGCGATTTCGTTGGCGCGTGCCTCGCCCACGTTGTCGCCGATTTTCACGTCCGACAGAATACGGATAGATTCACTGTCCATGCGTCGCGCGCCGGTAACATCAATGCGCGAAACCGTTGCCGCGGTCGCGCCAGTGGTGGCGATTGCACAGACTGTTGCGATAAAAAGTTTTTTCTTGCTCATCCCTAGTTCAACCCAAATACGCGTGCCAAATCATTCCACATGGTCAACGCAAATAAACCGAATATCAAAATCCAACCGATAATGATTGCAATTTCCATCCCGCGCCCGCCCAATTTGCGACGGGTTATCCCTTCGATAATCAATATCATCAGGTAACCACCGTCCAACACCGGCAACGGTAACAGGTTTATAACAGCCAAATTCACCGACAGCAAGGCAATAATAGACAACAGGGCAAAGATTCCTGCCTCTAATGCCTGGCCAGATACCTGGGCAATGGTGATAAACGAGCCCAACTGTTTCGATGAACGTTCACCGGTCACAATCTGTTTCAGCACGACCAGCAATGTTTTTGATTGGTAATACGTTTCACGCGCCCCGGCCAACATTGCGCCAAAGAATCCTTTCTTGCGCAATTCGGTCTTGCTGCCGTCGGCAACCAGTCCCCAACGTTCGGCGGGCGTCAATTCAACGTTCACCAGTTCCGTATCGCGCAAAATCACGACATTTGCCGTGCGGTTTGATGCCAATTCTTTGGCAATAATCAATTCGCCCCAGTTGGTGATTTTTTCGCCATCAATGCGCATAATGACATCGCCCGGTTTAACGCCGGCGTCAAATGCAACAGATTCTTGGATAACCTGGCCAACGACGGGTAACTGAACATTTTTCGGACGTGCCATAAACATACCCGAATAAATCAACCACGCCAGTATGAAATTCATCGTAACGCCCGCGGCAACAATAATAAACTGTTTCCACGCCGGTGCCGACAGGTAATGTCCGCGCTTTTTCTCGGCGTCCAGTTTCGCGTATTCCCCGCGGTTAAACATCATATCCTGGCCATAGATGGAAACATATCCCCCCAGGGGCAGGCATGCAATCTGCCACTGGGTCCCGTGGCGATCGTGCCACTTGATAATTGCCGGACCAAATCCGATTGAGAATTTATCCACACGAACACCCGCCCAGCGCGCCGCGAAAAAGTGCCCCAGTTCGTGGATAAACACCACCACGCCCAGCACAACCAACAATGCAATAACGGCTAAAATAATATGCATACCAACGACCCCCAGTGTCCCTTACATTGTAACCAACCACACCAAAACCAGCGCATAAATCCATCCATCAAATCGGTCCAGAATTCCGCCGTGCCCTGGCAAGATATGACCAAAATCTTTTATTCCCAGACGACGTTTTACCCAACTGGCGGTCAGGTCACCATATTGGCTGAGCAATGCAACACTGATACCAATCCACATCAGTTGCGGCATAAACATATCTGTCCCCAGCAAACCATACATAACCGACATAAATGTCCCACATAAAATACCGGCAATCTGGCCCGCCCAGGTTTTGTGTTCAGACAGGCGTTCCCACATTTTGTCCCCGCCGAATAACCGGCCAAAGAACCATGCACCAATGTCGGCCCCACTGATAATCAGCAGCAATAACAGCATAATCCACGGGCGTGTGCCAACCGAACTGGCCGCCGCCAACACAACGAACAGCCATACCAAAAATCCGCCACACACCAGCCAGTTTTTATTCTGTATCAACTGGTCGTGCGGGGTGCGGATGGTTGCCAAAATCATTTCAACAATCATGCCCAATGCGACCAAGATTGCCAAATACCGAACGGTATGGAATCCGAAATATTCACCAGCCGCGGCGGCAATGGCAACCAATGCCATTACGCCACCAACAATGATTCTTTGTGTTGTGTTTGACATACGTGCATCCCTAAGTTTTTTTTGTGTTACTTATTTATTCTTGCCTGAATAGTTCGCCTTTTTCCCGCCACCAAATCTGCGGTTGCGGTGCGTGTATTCGTCCAATGTGCGTTGCCACATTTTTTCGTCCTTGACCAAATCAGGCCAGTGTTCTGGGACGAACATCAATTCGGCATATGCCAATTTCCATAACAAGAAATTAGAAATTCTGAATTCATTGCTGGTGCGGACCATCAAATCAATCGGCAACAATTCGCCCGTGTCCAGGAACGTTTCAAATGTTTCGCGCGTAACCGGTTCGCCGTTTTCAATTGCAGCATTGACCGCGGCAACGATTTCGTCCTGGCCACCGTAATTCAGTGCAAACACAACCGTTCCGCCGGTGTTTTCGGCCGACGCCTGTTCCAGTTTATCGCACATATTTGCCAACCGTTTCGGCAGGCGATCGCGCGACCCAATCACACGATAGCGCAGGTTCTTTTCCAACGCATGTTTCATATTTTTGTGCAATTCGGTATAGAACAAATCCATCAAGAAATCGACTTCTTCCTTGGTTCTGTTCCAGTTTTCGGTTGAAAACAGAAAGAACGTAACAGTTGACACGCCACGCGCGATATACCAATCAACCAGGTTTTCAAAATTTGAAATACCGGCCTTGTGTCCCATCAATGGCGGCAATCCGCGTTGTTCGGCCCAACGGCGATTGCCATCGCAAATAAATGCGATATGTTGGGGAATTTTGACGGTTTCTGTGACTGGTGCGGTTTTCTTTTTCAGGAATTTAAACATTTTTCTATCCGATATTTTATTGTTGTAATGATTTAGACCTTTGCGTTGTGATAACGATCCCCCGTCATGTGTTACCTAGACAGACATAATGTCCGCTTCCTTTTGTTTGGCCAATGCGTCAACCTGGCCGGCACGCATATCAAACACCTTTTGCAAATCATCTTCGAATTTGTGCTGATCATCTTCGGAAATTTCCTTGTCTGTGACGGCGCGTTTGATTTTGCCCATCGCGTCCTGGCGAATATTACGCATAGAAATCTTGGCTTCTTCGGCGTATTTGCCGGCGACCTTGGTCAATTCGCGACGACGTTCTTCGGTCAGTGGTGGCAAATTCAGACGGATAACGCCGCCCGCCGTGTTTGGATTCAGTCCCAAACCCGAATCGCGAATTGCTTTTTCAACCGCGCCCGCATTGTTGATATCCCACACGGTAACGCTGAGCGTCTGGTTGTCTGGGGTTGCAACGGTTGCCACCTGGTTCAGTGGCATATCAGAACCATATACCGGCACGCGCACACCATCCAACAGGTGCACCGACGCACGGCCCGTGCGCAAACCCGCGTATTCGCCCGACAGCACGTCCAATGTCTGTTGGGTTTTCTGTTCAACTTCTGCCTTTAACGCTTGATAATCCATATTAAATCTCCTTCTTGTGTAAAAAGGTTAGCAAATTGATTTGACATTTGGCAAGAAGAAATATAAAATAAGGCTTCGCATGGGGTTGTAGCTCAGTTGGTAGAGCACTTGCATGGCATGCAAGGGGTCGTCGGTTCGAGTCCGATCAGCTCCACCAGTATGGCGGATGTAGCTCAGTTGGTTAGAGCACTGGTTTGTGGTACCAGGTGTCGCCGGTTCGAATCCGGTTATCCGCCCCATTTAATAAAAAACGTCAACCAAACGGTTGGCGTTTTTTATTAAACCGGTCGTATCTCACCGGATTCGAACCGGCGAGTAAAGCCGTTCGAACCGCCGCAAAAAGGCGGAAGCACGCCGGCCCACCGTAGTTTTAACGAAGGTGGATTTTGCAAGGTCGCGAAGCAATTGAGGTTATCCGCCCCATTATTATAAATGCCCGCCGTTCAGGCGGGCATTTATAATAATCTTGGGCGGGGCCGGTGTCGCCCCGGCGAGTAAAACCGCCCGGATGACACGAAAATATCACTATTTCCATGCGCTGGGGATGGACGAATAGTCAGACAGGCTCTTGACCCCGTAATACATCGAACCAACGTGCGATGCGGTTGCACTGGAAAATACATTATACAAATATGTGCCATTTGGATTGCGTGCCGATGGCCCGGTCAGACCACTGCACCCAGAAAAGGTTTGTTTAAACATTAAACTGGCCGGGGACCCCGACAGGGTGCCGAATACGCCCACGGGTATTTGACCCGAAAGCTTTGTGCACCCCGAAAACGTGCTGTAATACATCGCACTGGCGGGTGCGCCCTTGACGCCGGCAAATAATCCCGATGGAATACTGGTCAGCCCCGTGCAATTTGCAAATGTGCTGTTGAACATACTGCTGGCGGGTGCACCCTTGATGCCGGCAAAGAGTCCTGACGGGATACTGGTCAGGTGACTGCATCCATAAAAAGTATTTTTAAACATCAATCCTGCGGGTGCACCCGATACCCCTGCAAACAGGTTGGCCGGAATTGACGTCAGCCCCGTGCATCCATAAAACGTTTCGTGAAACATCGCGTATGCCGGCGCGCCGGTGATGCCCGCAAACAGCCCAGATGGCACCGCCCCGCGCAGTCCGGTGCAACCGTAAAATGTGCCATTGAACATACTGCTCTGTGGGGTGCCAGAAATCCCCGCAAACAGTCCGGACGGAATGCTGGTCAATCCCGTGCAGCCATAGAAAGTATGCTTGAACATCAATGTCGCCGGTGCACCGGTGATGCCGGAAAATAACCCCGATGGAATCGCCCCCGTCAGGCCCACGCATCCATTAAACGTATCTTCGAACATTGATGTGCGGGGCGCGCCCGATATCCCTGCGAATAATTCGGCCGGTATGCTGCCAGATAAATTGGTGCAACCCATAAATGCCGACGAAAAACTGGGCTGTGTGCCGTCACCCAGTGTGACAAATATGCGCCCCAGGCTGCCGCTGATTTTTGCCAATGTGGTGTTTTGGGCAAAACTGATTGCCGCCGATGCAGAATACCCGGTCGCACGTCCGCCCATTTTTATCGTATGCGCACCGGTTGACGTGTATGTGTGGCTGATTGTTTGGGTGTTGGTATCGGTTTTGACGATTTGCTGCATTTCGGTGCCGTCGCCCCAGTCAATATAGAACAGACCGCTGGCACTGATATTAAACGAAAAACTGTTTGTTGATGTGGTCGTTATTGTAAATGGATAACTGCGCCGTATCAGCGTTTTTATTGTGTTATTGGCCGTGTTTTGTGATACCGCGCCAGATGTTGCATACTCGCCCGTGCCATATGATGTCGTTGTCCCCAGGCGCGCATTTGCAATGTCCACCATGCCCAGCAAGTATTTCATATTTACAACGTTCTTGGTGTCAGAGATGGCGGCATTTGGCGGTATATCAATTCCCCAATATGAATTTATTGCACCGTGAACATAGTTCACATTGACAGCGGGACTGGTTGGAACAGGAACCACTGGTTCAGATGTTGTCGCGGCGGTTGCTGGCACGGGCGATGTGATGATTGTCATCGCCATAATCAATGCAACACAACAAATCGCCGATAAAACACGGCGCACGCAACGCAACATAAAACCGTCCCCCACGGTTTGTGTCAATTTTCAATCGGATAATAGTAATTTTTGCGCACCGGTGTCAACCACAAACATGGGACTTATTTCCCGGCCAAAATGTCACCAGACTTTACGTATTCTGCGTCGTTTGATTTTAATTTTTTCTGGGCGATTTTTGCGTATTTTTTTGCGCTCTTGGCGTTGCCAATCATATTATAGTATTCGGCGGTTGCCCATGCGGCGCGGCCCGGGTCATCATCGCCATACGCGCGCGCCAATACCCAGTATGTCAGTGGTGCGGCATCGGTCAGTATCGCGCGCTTGCACAATTCAATGGCGCGCGCGGGGTCATCGGGCTTGCGTCGTTCGGTCAATACCAATGCCAGTGCCGTTTGAATCTGGGGCGCATTGCCCGCCAGTTTTAATGACTGTTCATATGCGACGACGCTGTCGTCATAATGGCCGAACTGATATTGAATATCACCCAGCAATTCATAGAAATATGGATTTTTCGCATCGTGCGAAATCAGGGTTTTGGTCCCGCGCTGGGCCGCGGCCAGGTCGCCCGCCTGCATTGCAGCAATTGCACGTGCGTATATTGCGGCGTCACGCGTGTCGCGCGCCGGATACAGTTCATTGACCCGCGCCCACGTGTCCAGGTATCCAATCAACTTGGCCCGCACCAGTTCAAATTTTGCGTTGCGTGTGGCGTTCTGCTTTTTGGGCTTGTAATCCATTTTTGCAATTCGGTCGCGGACATTTTTTAAACGCTCGGCGGTCAGGGGGTGATTCACCCGTGTTGGATTGACGCGCGATTCCATTGCGCCGGTCTGTTCCTGCATCTGTTCAAACACGGTGATAAATCCGTTTGGGTTTTGACCCGCGCGCACCATTAAATCCAGCCCCAGGTTATCGGCAATGCGTTCTTCGTCGCGGGAAAATGCCAGCATGGATTGCGTGGCAATACCACTGGACCCCGCCACAACGCCCGCGCCCAGACTGGGGTTGCCACCCGCCACCATCAGGCCGATACCCAGTGCCTGAATCAGCATCGCGCGTCGCATTTCGGCGTCCATACGTGATGACATCTGGGCCATGTGTCCGCCGATGGTATGTCCCAATTCGTGCGCCACAACCGCCTGTAATGCGTCGGGCGTTTTGATTTGCATCAACAGGCCGGTATAAATATAAACATCGTCACCGCCCATAACAAACGCATTAAAATCGTCATCGCGCACAATATGCACGCGCAGACGCTTTGCCGGAATATCAGCGGCGGTGGCAATCGGCGTGACCAGTTCGGTTAGATATCGTTCAACCTCGGTATCATTTATCAACGACGCGGCGCGCGCCGGCAACGCCAGAATCATGCATAACAAAAATGCACAAATTTTACGCACTGATTTGCGCCCCCCGATCGAATATAAACATCAAATCGCGCGCCCATGCACTGGTATCAATGTTGTCGCGCGCGGCATTTGCCGCCATGCGGAACAGGTCGCGATGTTCGCGCCAATCGGCAAAGTGATAGTTTATCCAACCGGTTTGACGTGTGCCAATCAGTTCACCTGTGCCACGCATCATTAAATCTTGTTCGGCAATTGCAAATCCGTCATCGGTCGCGCACAATACGTCCAGGCGTTGCATACCGTGTTCCGTGGTTTTTCCGAACAACAGCACGCAATACGATTGGGTATTGCCGCGTCCGACACGACCGCGCAACTGGTGCAGGGCGGCCAGTCCGAAACGTTCGGCGTTTTCAATCACCATAATTGTTGCACGTGGGACGTCAATGCCAACCTCTATGACGGTGGTGGCGACCAGCAATGACATATCAGAATTATCATCGGCAAATTTTGCCATCGTGGCGTCGCGCTGTTTTTTATCCATCTGGCCATGGACCAGGCCGGCGGTTGGGAAATATTTCTTTAAATCTTCGTATCGCGCGGTGGCAGCGGCCGCGGGGGCATCCTCGCTATCTTCGACCATGGGGCAAACCCAGAACACCTTGGCCCCGTTGGCGATTTGTGCCGATATGCGCGCAACCAGGTCGCCAATGCGTGAAATCGGCAGTTTTGTCGTCTTGATGGCCAGGTGGCCCGCCGGCTTTTCATTTATAACCGATACATCCATATCGCCATATATCGTCATCGACAGTGTTCGCGGAATTGGGGTTGCCGACAACGCCAACAGGTCAGGATTCGCGCCCTTGGCACGCAGGGCCTCGCGCTGTGTAACGCCAAAACGGTGTTGTTCGTCCACAATGACCAATCCTAAATCGCGGTATTCAACATCATCAGAAAACAACGCGTGTGTCCCGATAACCAGTCGTGTGCGTCCCGAACGCAATGATACCAGTTTTTCACGTCGTGCCGCGCCCTTGTCCCGGCCGGTCAATATGTCGCACACAATGCCGATTTTATCGCACATCGGTTTTAATTTGTTATAGTGTTGCAATGCCAACGCGTCCGTCGGGGCCAGCATTGCCGTCTGGGCCCCCATTTCCGCCATGCGCACCGCCGCCGCCATGGCGACGATGGTTTTACCACTGCCAACATCACCCTGGACCAGGCGCATCATCGGCACCGGCCCCGCCATATCGGCAAAGATTTCATCAATTGTGCGCTGTTGCGCGCCGGTCAGTGCAAATGGTAATATCGCGCGGAATTTATCCATTAAATTGTATTTTAATGGTCGCACAGTGCGTCGATTGCGCGGGTCGCGGCGGTTGCGACGGCTGATTGCGATGGCGGTCTGGTGCGCCAGTAATTCCCAATACGCCAACTTTACAATATATTTGGCATTTGGCATTAAATCATCGTTGGATTCCGGATAATGCACGTGTGCAATCGCGTCAAAGAATTCGCGCACGTTTTCATCCGTCTCGCCCGACAATTTGTCGGGCAGGGCGGTAAAAATCTGGTCCCGAACGGCGGCAAATGTTTTCTGGGTCAACCCCTCGCCAGATGGGTAAATCGCCTGGATCGACGGAATGCGGGCGGCGTTTTCCATGGGTTCAATAAAGTCCGGATGATTGATTGTGGGGCGTGCGGATTTTTCCAGTTTCCCACTGACCATGCGCCACGCGCCAATCGGCAATTTTTCCAACCAGTAATCCAAGAAATGCGTATTAAAAAACTGTAATGTGACGGTGCCGCCCGTGCGGTCATTGCAAATAATCTGGGTCGGAATACGCCGACCGCGAAATGTGCGGCCACGACGGTGTGATTTTACCTGTAACGGGATTGTCAGTGTTTCGCCCGGTGTTGCGTCCGCCACGCATTCGGTGACGCCACGCGCGCGAATATATGCCGGAATATGCAACATGAAATCCAGCACGCGTCGCCCGCCCAATACATCGTCAAAGCGCGCGGCCAGAACGGGGCCCACGCCCTTGACGAATTGCAGGTCGGTTTTTAAAAAATCCAACAGTTCCGCATTCATATATTAAACGGTAGCCGAATTTGCCCCATTTGGCAATTACAAATTACAGAGAGCAATGATTGTGTCCGCCGATGGCGGACACTCTTTATTGTCATTCCTGCGCAGGCAGGAATAGGGACTATGCAGTGCGAGCGAACGCGAGCCATGTCCGAGCAATCGCAGATTTTATTATTGTGGACTAATCGCCCAATTATGACATACCAAGGGAACACAATGGTGACTCTCCTGCGCCGGTATGACGGTGGCACGTGGTTGAGAAAGCATATTTTACGGACATTGTGCAACAATAGGTGGGAGTAATTTTAGAGACCCTATTCCTGCCTGCGCAGGAATGAATCCAAGCGAAGCGCAGGATGCGGCAAGGACGCAGTCCGCAGGCGACACATGAATAGTTTTCTATTCTAAAACTCTATCACTTTATCACTCTATCACTTACTCACTTTCTCTGCTCTCTAAAAAGACGACCGCCCCGGGTGGGGCGGTGGTTTTATCCAATCAGTTTTTGCCAAAATGATTGTTTCTTTTGCTGCTTTTTACGCTTGCGACGTGGTGCGTTCATTGTTGTTTTTTTCGCATCCATATGCTGGGCATTTTTCTTTTTCGCATCGGTCGATGGCGCGTATGCGTCCAACAGATCCTCGGTCTTGGCGGCCTCGGGCGCGACACGTTGGATTGAATATTGTTCAATGCTCATCATACTGTCGTCGCCAACAATCACAATTTCGGTTTCAAATTCTGATTCCATTGCGGCCAATTCGGCGCGTTTGTGATTCAACAGGTAAATCGCCACATCGGTCGGAACCGTCATGATGATTTTCTGGGCACTTTTCGCCAACAGTTTTTCTTGCAGGTGGCGGAACATAATCAACGCCGCCGTCTGGATAGATGGCACAACGCCGGCACCCAAGCAGTGTGGACACTGGACATACGATGTTTCTATAAAACTGCTGCGCAGGCGTTGACGCGACAACATCAATACGCCAAACGCGTTGATTTTTGCAACCTGGGTGCGGGCGCGGTCACGTTTCATAACCTCGCGCATTTTCATTTCCAGTTTGCGGTTGTTGCGTTCTTCTTCCATATCGATAAAGTCAATCGCGACAATCCCCGCCAAGTCACGCAGGCGCAATTGCAGTGCGATTTCTTCGGCGGCCTCTAAATTAGTATTCAGGGCGGTTTGTTCGATGTCTTTTTCCTTTATCGCGCGGGACGAATTGACGTCAATTGTCACCATTGCTTCGGTCTGGTTGATAACCAGGGATCCGCCAGATGGCAACTGGACGTATGGGCCGTGCAATCCTTCCAGTTGTTTTTCAACACCGGCCTTGACCATCAATGGAACCGCGACATCTTTGTATTGAACCAACTGTTTGCGCGGGGCGCGACCATACATCTGCTGGAAATATGTTTTGGCGGCATCATATGCTTCTTCACCCTGGATAACCAGAACGTCGTCCTTGTCCGCCAAGAAATCACGCACGACGCGGCGCAGCAATGAATCTTCGGTATGAATTGTAACCGGCGCGACCGATTCCAGTGTTGTCTTGCGGATTTCGTTCCATAAATTCACCAGGTAATCATAATCCGCCGCAATCGATGTTGCGTCCGCACCCATTGCCGCCGTACGCAGGACGACCGTCATACCCTTGGGGATTTTCAGGCCGTGCAAAATTTCACGCAGGCGTGCGCGTTCGGCCTTGTCCGAAATCTTTTTCGAAATGCCATAACTGTTGCGTTTGCGGGAATTCGGCATCAAGACGGCAAAACGTCCCGCCAGTGACAGATACGTCGTCATCGACGCACCCTTTTGACCGCGTTCTTCCTTGACGCCCTGAATCAACAGGATTTGTTTTGGTTTGATAACGTCCTGAATCTTGAATTCGCGGGCGCGTTTGATAAATTCCTTGTTATCTTCGCCGGCACTGTGGTCGTCGTATTCGGCAACCTCGTCATTTTCGTCATCAGGGTCGGTATCGTCATCGACGATGTTTGCGTGCGCCAATTCCAACAGTTTCTTTTTCTGTTCTGGCGACACCTGGTAATAATCCGGATGAATTTCTGAGAACGGCAAAAAGCCATTTTTGCCCGTGCCATAGTCCACGAATGCCGCCTGTAACGATGGCTCTACGCGAATAACCTTGGCCAGATAAATGTTCCCTTTTATCTGGGGCTTTGTTGTTGTTTCAACATCAAAATCAGAAACACGATTGGTCGCAGTATCCACCACCACCACGCGGGTTTCTTCCGGGTGGACAGCGTCCACATAGATTTTCTTTGACATTTAGTAATCCTTTTGTTGCGGGTTCGTATGCAACGGATACATTCCGTCCCCGTGGGGCGTCCCAGCCCATGCCAAGGGAAACAGCCGCATAAACCAGCGGCAAAATCCAAAATGTATAAAATAGTGATAATACAAACACTTGCTATACCCCATTGTCATACGACAAGTCCCAGTCTAGCATGCCCAACCCCATCATGGCAAGGTATTTATTTTTTACGTGTTTTAATATGTTTGATTTTCGCAGGAATCTGGGAAATTTTTTCGCGCGCTTCGTCGGCCCAGCGTTTCATGCGCGCCCGCAGCCAGCGTTCATATATGAAAAACAGTCCCCCAACGCCAATCAGTGGCAACACATAGTAAATAATGCGGTATGCCAACAGGGCACCGAAAATGTTCGCCTTGTCCACGGTGTCGGGCAATGCCAACATAAATACGGTTTCAAATACGCCGATACCACCCGGAACCTGGCTGAATACGCCGGTGGTCTGGGCGATGACAAACAGGCCGATATATGTCCCAAACGGGATATGAACAAACGGAATCAGACAGAAATACAGCACTAATCCGGCCAAAACACTGTCCGTAATGCCCAGCATCATCTGCATCCACGCCATCTTGGTGGATGGAATTTGAAACTTTATCTGGCCGATTTTAATGCTTTTGCCATGGAACAGTAATGTCATCGCAAAATATGCCAGTAACGCCGCCGCACAGAATATAAACAGTGCGTTTAATCCAACTGCCGCCCCGGTCGACGCCGTGAATATATCGCGCGGAACCAGGAAATACCCAATCAGCACGATTGCCGCGCACCCCAGGAAATATGTAAATCCAGAAATGGTCAACATTTTGACAATGTCGCCACCGCGAATACGCCACCGGGTGTACAGACGATACCGAATTGCGCCCCCACTGACCACAGCGTGACCTGCATTGTTACTGATTGCGAACCCCAGCATTCCCGCCAGCATCCATTTCCACCATGTGACCTTTTTACTTTCGCCGACATAATTCAATGCCAGAAAATCGTATAACGACAACGCGAAATACCCCGCCAGGCACGCACAGCACGCCCCGAACAAATTCGCCAACGGAATCGCCGCAATGGCGTGTATAATATCATAAAATGTGTAATTGCGCAGTTGCCACCATAACATCCCAGCGGCCAGGACAAAAAAGAAAATTCCCGAGTAACTGATAATCTTTTTAATCACGCGTTTTGCTTGTGCTGACATAAAACTTCCTTTAACAGACACCCAGCATAACAACATAGGTGCAAAAATGCAAATGTAAAAAATATTGCAATCGGGGTGGGGTAATATATACTGAATACATAATAAATATATAACAAAAGGCAAAAAATGATACGTCCGTCACTGCGCAAGCCAAATCAAATGCGTCCTGTATCCATGGAAACAGGCGTCAATAAATGGGCCGAAGGGTCATGTCTGATAAAAATGGGCGGAACCCAGGTTTTGTGCACGGCATCAGTGGATTTAAACCAGCCATTGTGGAAACGGGTCCAGAACAAGACCGGCGGATGGGTAACCGCGGAATATTCAATGTTGCCACGCGCATGTGGCACGCGTAAAAATCGTGACGCCATTGCCAAGGATCACCGCAGCGCGGAAATTTCGCGTCTGATTGGACGGGCATTTCGCAGTGTGGTTGATATGGATGCGCTGGGGCGGCACACGATTACAATTGACTGTGATGTGATTCAGGCCGATGGTGGAACGCGTTGTGCGTCAATTACGGGCGGTTTTGTTGCGTTATGCCTGGCCGTGCGTCACCTGATGCAGGCGGGCCGTATATCCCAGAATCCAATCCGCGAACACGTTGCCGCGATATCGGCGGGGCTGTTTCACGATGAATTGGTGTTGGACCTGGATTATGACGAAGATTGCGTGGCCGAATTGGATTCTAATTTTGTTGTTGCTGAATCCGGCCGATTTGTAGAAATCCAGGCAACCGGTGAACAGCATCCATTTGACGCGGCACAAATTACCGAACTGATGAATATGGCCGCGGCCGGTTGCCAGAAATTGATAGAATTACAAAAACAAGTGTTGGAATAAAAAACGCGCCAACGGCGCGTTTTTTATTTTTTGTTATCTGGTCTTTTGACCGCCAGCAAATGAATAATCCATTTTCAGATGATTTGGATTATATGTGCCGTTCATGATTGCCAATGTATCTTCGACAATAACCAATTCTTCGTTGGTTGCAACCATGAATACCTTGACGCGGCTGTCAGGTGTGCTGATGACAGCTTCGTCAACGCCCTTGCGTGCCAGGGCTGCGGCATTCTTTTCTTTGTCCAGTTTGATACCCAATTCTTCCAATCCTGTGCAGAAGCGTTCACGCAGGTAATCGTCGTTTTCGCCAACGCCCGCAGTGAACACCAATGCATCGGTGTGACCCAATTCGGCCATATATGCGCCGATGTATTTTTTCACATTGTGCACTTCGGTATCAATGGCCAGACGGCATTTATCGTTGCCTTCTTTGTTTTCTTCGACGTCACGACGGTCGGCATAGCATTCGGTCAGCCCCATCAGACCGGAATCCTTGTTCAAATGTTTCTGCATCTGGTCCGGTGTCAATTTCAATGTGTTCATAACATACAGAACAACACCCGGATCCAAATCGCCCGGACGTGTGCCCATGGTCAGGCCCGACAGTGGTGTCATACCCAACGATGTATCAACCGAGATACCGTTTTTGATTGCGGTCGCCGACGCACCCGAACCGATGTGCAGTGTTATCAGATTGCACTGGTCCGCCGGTTTGCCCAGCATTGCCGCCGCGCGTTTTGATACATACAAATGCGATGTTCCGTGGAAACCATAGCGGCGAACACCCAATTCGGTGTACCATGCGGTCGGCACGGCATAGCGATACGAGTAATCCGGCATAGTCTGGTGAAATGCGGTGTCAAATACGGCAACCTGTTTCGCGTTCGGCAATAACTGCTTTGCGGTCACAATACCCATCAATGCCGGTGGGTTGTGCAGTGGTGCCAACGGTGACAATTTATCAATTGTCTTCATAACGTCATCGGTGATTTCAACCGACGATGCGAATTTATCACCACCCATAACAACGCGGTGACCAACACCCTTTATTTCGTTCAGGTCAATTGACGCCTCGCGCAGCATGAACAGAACAACGTTTAACGCCTCGTCATGATTTTTCATAACGGCGTCTTTGCGTTGTTTGGTGCCGTCCGGATATTTTTGCGTAACAAAAGAATCCGGCAGACCGATTTTTTCAACATTACCGCCAACGACGGCCTTTTTGGAATTCGCGTCAAAAACCTGGTATTTCAACGACGAAGACCCACAGTTCAATGCAAGTATGTACATTTGTTTCCTCTTTTCTATGTGCGCCAGCATAGCAAAGTATTTTTATTTTTTCAACAGTAAACTAGGTATTTCATACGCCATGCGGTGGTGGTGATTGGGGTGGACGTGCCGTCCTGGGGATTGGATACCCAAAACGCCTCAGAACCGATAATCAGTTGCACCGTGACGCCACCGTCAGACTGGCGGACGTTCGGGGCGGGATTGGTGCGCGCGCCAATGCCAAACGCGACAACCGTGTCGCCCGCGGTGTATCCGGCGTCATCTGCGTGGCAGACCAGCACAGCGCGCGCAAAAATCGGTGTGCGCGTTGTGTTAAATGTATATGTTGAAACGACGTCCGATGAAATGGGCAGTTCGCGTGATGACATCAGTGTCGGCGTGGTCACGCCCATGCGCGCAAACAGTGCATTCCAAAAATCATCGGAAACCGTTGTTATATCAAATAATGCGTCCGCAATCGCGTCGGCGCGCGCCAGTGTAACGCCACCCAGCGTTTCACCATCATGCACGCGCAGTGTCTTGGTTTCTGTGTCCATGGTTATTTCCCCGGCCAGTCCTGTAAAGTTATCATTTTGCGCGGTGGTGCCCCGGCGAATTTGCAAAATTCGTGCCATTGTTAAATCCTTTGGTTAAAATGAGAGATTGTTTTTCTGCAATAAAAAACACCGCCATCGGCGGTGTCATTATGTGACTCATTATACCATAAAATGCCCAAAAATGCAAGTGTGTTATGGCACATACTGATACCGGTTCAGGTATTGCTGGAACATCGCACCGGATTTTTGGTCGAATTTCTTTTGTTTTTTGGACGCACTGCCTGGACGCCACGAATACAGTCGCCCGGTGTGTGAATCGCGTCCGGATTCCAAGAAATCCCAATACGCCATCAATTCGCGATATTTATCCTGGTGATTGTCGTCCCAGTTGGCAATTTCATCATCGCGCTTTTGAATTCGTGTGTTCATTTCGTCAATGATTTGGGTTGCCTCGTCAAATTGCTGGATTGGCGTGCTCAGTTGGGCGGTGTTTGCGGTGGCGGCGTTATAGTCAGCCTCGGCTGCGTTAAATGCGGCCTCGTATGCGGGGCGATTGGCCAGTGCCGCCTGGACATCTGGGATTGCCTGTTGCTGGCGCGTGGTCAGGTTTGTGACCGTTTGTTGCAACGTCGCAGACGTCATCTGCATACCGGCAATTTGCTGTTGCAGACTGGTGCGCAGGGCGTCGGCTTCTGGCGGGGTCAGGCCATTGAACGTGTTCGGATCGTTCAGCGCGGTTTGCGCCTGTTGCAGGTCGGCCTGGACCTGTTGCAACTGCTGCTGGGCCGCGGCCAAATCGTTTGTGATTTCGGCATATTCGGTCAGTTTTTTGTCCGTATCACTCAATTGCGTGCGTGCCGCATCCAGGGCGTTTTTCTTTTGCTCTTCGATATTCTGGGCGTTTTGCAGATCCTGGCGTTTTTGGGCCACCGTTGCCGCGGTTATGCCCGTTTGATTGATTGTATTCTGGGCGTTTTGGATTGTCTGGCGATCCTGGGCGTTGCGCAGATTTGTTTCATTGATTTTGTCGGTCAGGTCGTTCGTATTTTTGGTCAATGCGTCCTTGTGCGCGGTCTGCATCCGCTTGGTATCGCGACCACCGAATTTGCTGCCGTTTAATTTGATTGCGTTGCCCGCGATTGTGATTCCGTATCCAATGCCCATAAATGCGGCCTTGATACTTTTATCCATGGCCGTGGTGACGAATTGAACGCCTTCGTTTTTATTCCACGACAGGCCCTTGTCCGAAAATATAGACAATTTTTCCTTGCCCAATGCGTCCATAATCTTGCTGGTGGTGTAACCGTATTTGATGACAGACAAAACCTCCATCGCGGTTTTTGCCTCGTCCACCTTGCCATCGCGCACCGCCATCATAATCAATTCAGATATAATCGCGCGCATCTGGCGACCGTTTTTCAGCGCGCCGGCAAATGCCTTGGGCATTGTTTCCTTTAATTGTCCCATTGCCTTGGTGAACCAATCAAAATGTTTGGTCGCGGTTGGCGATTTGTATCGCAGGTTTTCTTTGATTTTGCCCGCGTTTTCCAATACCTTGGCCAGGCCATCGGTCGGTTTGATTTTTGCGCCATCTAAAGCCTTGACAATCAGTTTCGCCGAATTGGACATATACAGGCGGTCGCCGCGCAACTTGACATACTTGTCCATATAATCGGTCCAAGTGTCGCCGACATTTTTGGATAATTGCTGCCATGGGGTCAATTCGTCCTGGCGTTTTGGCGGAACATAGTCGTCAGATTCCTTGTCGTCATAATTGACCTTGGTCTTGGCGGTGGCAATATGCTTGGAAATTTTGCCACCATCGTAATTTTTGAAAACGTCCAGAACCTTGGACTTGTTATTCAGCGTATCCAACAGGTCGCGGTGATTCCGCTTGAAATAATCCATTTTCTGGGGATCAATCGCTGCGTCGTCAAATCCGTTTTCAATATCGTTGAAATCCAACGGCGCATTGATGCCAATCGCGGTCTGAAAATCCGGCTGGTTGGAATAGAACGTCAGATACTGGGCAATTTGCTTGATTTTATTCTGGAATTTTGGCGATGCGTTGTATTCTTTTTTGCCAATGCCGTCAATTAAATCAGAATACGAAAAATCATCGTTTGTCAGGCCCCATTGCTTGAAATAGATTTCCAGGCTGTTGCGTTTTAATGTCAAAAATGATTTGAATGCACCTTGAATCTGGGTTTCGGCGGCATTACTGGCGGTGCTGTTTGAAAACAGGTGGGTCAGCGCGTCACCAAAATATTCGTTCAAGAATTCGTTCGCGTCCTTGTTTTCTTTGAACGAACCTTGGTCGGCGGCCATGGCACGAAACGCGTTCTGAAATGCCTTGAACAGTTTTTTCCACTCGTCATCACTCAGTTCCCATGCGCCACCTGCCTCGGTCGGGTCAGGCATGGGTTTGCCCATCAGGTTCTTTTTCCAATCCTTCATATTGCCGCGAAAATCGTCGTTCTTGGCATATTCGTCGTATTTGGCGCGAACCTCGGCCGGCATGTGGTTAAACCGCAGCTGCATATAATACTGTAATAAAAAATCGTTCATCTTTACGGCCATGGGCACATCCTTTGCATCCAATACACATATAATTATAGTGTTTTTTGAAAAAAAATCAATATACAGGCCCATAAAACATAGTGTATAATGCCCCCAGCAAGAGAGAGGATACACCCACCACATGGCGGACAAATATTCGGTTCGAAATTTTTTGACGTGCATATATGGATACACGTTCTTTAACGCGACAATGCTGTTGGCGCCGGTCTATGCCGTGTTTATGCAGTCCCGCGGGGTCAGTGATTTTGGCATATCTGTTCTGTTGATGTTATGGTCGGGCGGGGTGCTGGTGACACAGTTTCCGGTGGCGCACCTGGCGCGACGTCTGGGGGCAAAGCATGTTTTGTTCACCGGCCAGGTATTAAAGGCCGCGGCGTTTATCCTGTGGATTTTGTGGCCGACATTTGCCGGGTTCGCGGTTGGAATGCTGCTGTGGGGAATGCATGGCGCAATTTACAATGTTGTATCCGAAGATGTTTTGTATGACGAATTGCGCGCGCGGACAAACACATTGGCGTATGAACGAATCCTGGGCCGGCGCAAGAACGTTGCCGCCATCGGCACGGCGGTGTCGTCCGCGGGATCGCTGTTGTGGGTGTGGGGGTATGAATGGATAACCGCGCTGTCAATTGTGTCGCTGGCGTTGTCAATGCTGTTTATATCGCGAATGAATCTAATTCAGAAATACCGCGGAATCGCCGATAACGGATGCTCGGTTATAAAATCTATACGTGGGGCCGTGTCGGTAATGCGCGCAACGCCGATGATTGTGACGATGTTGGTGTTGTGTGTGTTGGTGACGAATTTTTCATATTTAAATGATTACCTGGCACTGATTGGATACGATATTGGGGTGCCGGCGTCATATATTGGTGCGGTGCCGTTCTTTATCATGGCGTGCCAGGTCGTTGGCCAGGCATTTGCCCATAAGTTCGTCGGCATGTCACCAATGATAATGTATGTAATGATAATGGTCGCAGGTGCGTTTTTCGGGCTGTTTGCGCTGGATTACACGATTTGGGGTCTGGCGGCGTTGGGTGCGGGATATGTGATTTGCGCTGTGATAAAGATTTTGTTATATGCACGATTCCAGAATTTAATCCCATCTCAAAACAGGATGGAGGTTTTATCGTTTTACAGCATTGCCGACCAGGCGTCATATATGGTCATCTGTTTGATAATCGGCCTGGGCTCTATATTGGGCAGTTGGCGCAACAGTATCGCGATTCTGGCGGTGTTGCTGGTGTCGCTGGGCGGGTGGGCGATGATATTTGCGCGTCGTCGTGCGGCACGTCGGGCAACAATGCCCAATGCCACGCCGAATACCACCGTGCGTCCGTATGGTGGTGAAATGGCCTAGAATTTTGTTCCTGTGAATTTATTGGATAATTTCTGGTATGCTGGATACATGGGCATGCGATTCCGTGATTTTATGCTGAAAAGTATTCCATACCTGTTGTCAATTGCGGGCGGGGTGGTGCTGTTTATCGTGACCAAGGATAATATTGCCGACAAAGAACTGGCCGATTTGGTGACGAATATCGCGGCGTCATTGCTGTCGATACCATTGGTGTTTTTGCTGTATGACTATTCAAATTCGCGGATTTCCAGCCGACTCAGCACCACACTGGTCGCCAATATGACGGACAAGATAAATGTCATGGTGCTGAATATAATAATGCAGTTGCGTAAATCCATCGGGGTGCGCGGGCGCGCAACATTGGAATCGCTGAACCGGATGGACGGATTGGCCGCGACGGCAATCGCGCGCAAGATACATTTGACCCCGTCGACCATAGAAACCCTGCGTTCATATCATACGGAATTAGAGGGCTTGGTCTATACCGCGGCCCAGGCAAATTTACTGTCCGCACCGCAAATTCAGACACTGGCGGGGCTGGGGCGTGAATTGTTGCACATGGTCAACGAAACCAGGTATCGTAATAACAAAATGGTGATTGCACGCCATGTGGAAAACATTGTTACGCACGTGACCGATTGGCTGGACGCCGATGCGGGGCGTGCGGTTGATTTTGAACGCCTGTTGGCGTCGGCGCAAATCCGCGCAACAAAAAATAAATAAAAATGTGATTTTTTCTTGATTTTTGTTTTAGATTATGTCAGAATTTGCCCCGAACCTTGAACAGAGGGCACACGCCCCGGATTCAGGTTCCGTTTTGGGGACATAGCTCAGTTGGTAGAGCAAATGACTTTTAATCATTGGGTCCAGGGTTCGAGTCCCTGTGTCCCCACCAGAAAAATTCAACGGTCGCATTAGCGGCCGTTTAATTTTTGGTGGGGGACAAGGTCGGCGAAGCCAATCCCTGGTTTATCGTTGCTTTTGTGTGCACAACTGGTTATTCAAATTATTGAATTTCATTGTGGTGTATTGCCGCAGCATGTCTGGGTTCCCTGATACCACGCGCATTATTTCATGCGGATATGCGACAGACCCATCGCCGGCCAGGGCCGGGGTCACAGTTCTGAAATTTTTCTCTTGGAAAATGTCATTATCAAAATACAGGTGCATTGATTTATTCAGCAATCGCATGCTGGCCGCATCACCACGCATTTGCACCATCATTGACATAAACGGCATACGTGCAATTTTGGGACCAATTATTTGGGACATCGCCACCTTTTGCGATTTGATTGCCACGGCATTATTCACGCGACGCGTAAATTCTGCGGCGTTCATGGTTGGCTGGACACCGTATTGTTGGGCATAAATCATCACCGTCTTTGGGTCATGCAACCCCGCCAGCACCGGCGCATCGCGGTTCAGTTTTTGCAACGTCTGGGTATAGTTTGCGTATATCTGGTGATTGTCTGGCACGTTATCGGCCAACATTACATAGTATTGAAATGTGTTAAACAAATCGACATAGCACCACAGTTCATTATGCTGGGAAAATAAAATCATGTTGTGGAACGGCGTGGGGTTGGGCGCACTTTCTATGAACGCGTCGACCGGGTTCAGTGGACAAAACGGCACAACAGGGTAGTTATACTGTATACTGTTCACGGTGTTACCCACGCGGTCAACCGCCAGCCCAGACGCCAGATATTTGAAATCCACATTTTGTGACAATGCATAGTTGAACGCAATCTTGGCCATGCCAGTCTGAAATGCGGTATTTTCTAAATCAAAATTATATGACACAATTTGCGGTGGCGTTTCCAGTTTTGATATATCGCAACGCAATTCGCGACTTAAATCAGGACACGACACAACCCGACCGGCCTTGATGTTCGCGCTGTATTTCCGGCCATTATATGAAACAGTGCCCGTGCATGGTGGTGCGGATTTAGTATTGTTCGTCTTGGAAAAATTGTCTATGCGGCTGATAATCGGGTTGAACGTCTTGGTGAACGGCGCATCAATATACTTGCTGATGTAATTATTGCATTCGGGGCAACAAATATCTTCGGATTCTAGCAGCCCACCCAGCGCGTTTTGTATAACGTGCTCGCTGCTGCGGGTGGTGATTTCTTTGTTACAGTAAATACAATATTGTCTGTGTTCCATACTAAGTATTGTAATACAAATGCGTATTTTGTCAAGTAGCAAGTGTGAAGTAATTGATTCAAAATTTAGCCAGAAAATTTGATTTTTTATGTCCGTTGTGCTATATCACTGTCATACATTAAAACAAGAAGGGAGGTAACATATGAAAACATCAATTATTGTTGCGGCATTGGCGGGCGCATTGGTTGCGGGTGCGGTGACATATTTTGCATGCCATAAGAAATCAGATGGGCAAATCGTCCTGGATAACAAGTGGGATAAAACGTTTGAAAAAAATGAGGATGTCGACACGCACAAGGTATCATTTGTAAATCGCTATGGTATCCCATTGGTGGGCGACCTGTATATGCCGAAAAATATGACGTCGGATAAAATGCCAGCCATTGTTGTGTCTGGACCGTTTGGTGCGGTCAAAGAACAGGTGTCTGGTCGTTATGCCCAGGAAATGGCGCGTCGTGGATTTGTGACATTGGCGTTTGACCCATCGTTCACGGGTGAAAGTGGTGGCAATGTTCGCGATGTTGCATCGCCTGATATAAATACCGAAGATTTCAGTGCAGCGGTGGATTATCTGATGACACTTCCATATGTTGATGAAAATAAAATTGGTCTGATTGGTATTTGCGGCTTTGGTGGTTTTGGTTTGAATGCCGCGGCAATGGATACGCGTATCAAGGCAACCGTTACATCAACAATGTATGATATGACACGTGTTACCGCGCATGGTTATAACGATACAATGTCGGCCGATGAATTGTATGAAAAGCGTGTGCAACTGAATAATCAACGTACCGCCGACGTGCGGTCTGGCACATTTGCCAAGAAAGCGGGCAATCCGTCACAGATAACAGACGACATGCCCCAGTTCGTAAAGGATTATGTGAATTTCTATAAAACACCACTGGGATTCCATCCGCGTTCCATTGGTTCAAATGGGGCGTGGCGCACGACATCGGATTTGTCGTTGATAACGCAACCGATTTTGGCGTATGCCGACACAATTAAAAGTCCGGTTCTGATGATTCATGGTGAAAAAGCGCACAGCCGCTATTTCAGTGAAGATGCGTTCAAACGCCTGACAGGTGATAACAAAGAACTGATGATTATTCCAAATGCAAATCACACAGATTTGTATTACAAGATGGACGTAATCCCATTTGATAAAATGGAACAGTTCTTCAAAACCAACCTGAAATAACAATAATTGCCCCGCATTTCGCGGGGCATTGGATTTTACGATATGCCAGAATTTATAAATTTAACACCTGAAAATATCGCGGACGAACATCTGTGCTGTATTATACGCAGTCGCACCAAACACCCAGGGGTCGAGGCAAAGCGTGCCTGGCTGCGCGACCGGTTGGCATCGGGGCACGTGTTTCGCAAACTGAACGCGCGCGGGACATGCTTTATTGAATATGCACCGCTGGACGCCGCATGGACGCCAATTGTGGGGGATAATTATTACTATATTTATTGCCTGTGGGTGTTGCCGCCGTTCCGTGGACACGGGTATGGGGACATGTTGCTGAAATATTGTATTGATGACGCGCGTCGCGCCGGGGCGTCGGGTGTTTGCATGCTGGGTGCGGACCGGCAACGTGCATGGTTATCGGACCAGAATTTTGCACGCATGCACGGATTTAAAACCGTGGACACGACCAGTAACGGTTACGAATTGCTGGCCCTGTCGTTTGACGGCAGTGTGCCACATTTCCCAGACGCGGTCAAAAATCCGGCTGTGGATACGGATGAACTGACCATATTCTATGATGACCAGTGTCCATATATGGCGCAAACGATTGATATGGTGCGCGAATATTGTGCTGCACATAATGTGCCGGTGCACTTGCATCATGTCGAAACACTGGACGCGGCGAAATCGTTGCCGTGTGTGTTTAATAACTTTGCGGTATTTTACGGCGGCAAATTTCAGACCGTAAATTTGTTGACAGCGGATGCGTTGGCGCGCATACTGGGGAAATAATACCCAACGGGGGATGTAAGAAATGAGAAAACTGGCAATTTTGTGTTCTGTGGGCGTGTTGGCGTCATGTGGCGCGATTGGCATCGGCAGCAATCATGAAACCAATATTTATAACAATTCTGATGAAATGATAACGGTGTCCGCGGACAGTGGAATCTATAAAATCAAACCAGAACAAAGCATGAAAATATATTCGGCAAATGAAATGACAATCACCAGCAAGAATACAGATTGTCCGTCGCCAACTGTGCCGCGCAATCTGAATACGGGTGCGGTCGTGTTGGACGTGTTCCCCGGAATCTTGTTGGGAATAATACCGGTATTTATTGATGCGGTGACCAATAATTTATACAGAATGCCAGAATCATATTCGTATTCATGCATATAACCTCGCCCGCAATGGGCGGGTTTATCGTGAATTGGATCGGCGTTGAACATACGGCGCGGCAGATTCTGTGAAATTTAAATCGGGCCGTTCGCGTACAAATTTGTTCAGCGCGTTTGTAATATACTTTTCCATCTGGGGCGTGCCCAGGCGTGACACCCGAAACTGGCGCACACCATTTGGTCGCGTGGAAACAATCTGGTTGTCTATGTATTTTTTATAAAATTCCTGGAAAAATTTATCCAGTTTTTCCGTGTCGCGCAGATACATGCCGGGCAACACGATTGACATCCCCAGGAACGCGCCGCCACGCCAGTCACAATCCAGAAATGGTGCGTTCTTGTCCGGATACATTAGATAACTGTAGACGACGTCCCCGTTGACCAGGGCATTTGCCCGTTTTTGAATCCCGGTGCCGGGGCGATACATATTTTCGAAAAACCTGAGTTGCTGTGGTGTGCAATCCATACAATCAAACCCATGTGGCACGCCATACATAACAAATGATACTTTCACTGCCGGTCCCCCTTTGTTACCCCATATTATACCATAAATTGCGTCGCGTGTGCGTGAAAAAATAACCATTGCAAAACTGCCCCCTGTTTTATAATAATTACGCACACAGGGGATAAATTATGAAACTTTCAGGACTGTCAGATTCTGACGTAATAAACAGCCGACAACGATATGGTAAAAATGTTCTGCCAGAACCCAGGTTGAAAACTTGGTTTCAATTTTGGGCCGACACGTTCAAGGATAAACTAAATCTGATACTGCTGGTGTTATTGCTGCTGTTTGTGGTGCTGTCATTCTTTGGTTTTGATAATGTGACCGAGGTTATCGGTATCGGTCTGATTCTGGTCATAATCAGTATAATAAACACCATTACCGGCTTGAAAAGTCAGCGTTTTGCCAATGATTTGCGTCGCCAGAATTCGGTGCACTATGTGAACGTTATTCGCAATGGGCAAAAATCCAGAATATTGTCGTCCGACATAGTGGTGGGTGATTTGGTTGCATTGGCCGCGGGTGATGGAATATATGCCGATGGATACCTGGTTGACGGTGAAATTTCTGTGGATAATTCGGCGTTAAACGGTGAATCGGCCAGTGCGCCAAAGGTCGCATGGCGCGGCACGCGTCCGCCATTTGAAATTGGGGTGCGGCGCACGGTATCTGGCGATGATTTCACAGATGAATCCAGTTTGTTTGCCGCCACAATGGTGACGTCGGGCGTTGGAATAATGCGGGTCAGCAATGTTGGCACCGCCACAGAAAATGCCGCTGGAATTATCATGATGCAGGATATAACCCCTGAAAAAACATCACTGCAGATGCAACTGGATGACCTGGCCCAGAAAATCAGCATATTCGGTTTTATTGGTGCGGCGATTATTGCGGTAATCTTGCTGGGGGCAGACATCTGGTCGGCCGGTGGCGTGGCGGCATATCTGGCGGGTGGGGGACTGGCGATATTCCGCGATGTGTGCACCGTATTGACCACGGCATTTGTTATTATAATCGCCGCCGTGCCCGAAGGATTGCCGTTGATTATTTCATTGGTGACATCACAAAATGCGGGCCGTATGGCGCGCGCAAACATATTGGCAAAAAATCCGGCCAAGATACCCGAGGCCGGCAATATCCAATTACTGTGCACCGATAAAACGGGAACACTGACATATGGAAATATGGTTGTAGCGGATGTGTTCAGTGGCAATGGCGATGCGCTGGATATGGCGCATGGGCCCGCGAAATTGCGTCATTTGTTAGGAAATGCAATTGTCGCGACAAATGGCGCGGAATATGTTGGACGCGAAATCAGGGGCGGAAACAGCACCGATCGCGCATTACTGGCACTGGTCCCGGACGCGCAGTATTCTGAAACCCTGGCCAAATTGCGCATTAAAAATAAATTGCCTTTTGACAGTGCGTATAAATTCACCGCGGCCAGTGTGGCGGGAAATATGACGTTTTACACCGGCGCGCCAGAACGCATTTTGGAACGCGTCACGTCGTATGTTGATGATGCAGGAAACACGCAGCCAATTTCGCGGCGCGTGATAAATAAAATCCTGGCCACATCTGCGCGCGAGGCAAAGCGCGTATTGGCGATTGCATATCGGCGTGGCGCCGCCGCGTCGGCGGGCGAATTGCCATCGGATTTGGTCCTGGTGGCGTTGATAACAATTCACGACGGCGTCCGGTCCGAGGTTCCGCACGCTGTCGCACAGATACAGCGCGCCGGGGTCCAGGTAATGATGATAACGGGCGATAACCTGGAAACCGCGATTGCGGTTGCGCGCAGTGCCGGAATCGTGTCCGGGGACGCCGATGTATGTATAAATGCGGCGGAACTGGAACAAAAATTAGATGGCGCGTTGATGCGGTTGCTGCCCAAACTGCGCGTCGTAGCGCGCGCGACCCCAACGACAAAACTGCGTATTGTTAAAATATCCCAGAAATTACACCTGTGCTGTGGGATGTGTGGCGATGGCACAAATGACGCGCCGGCACTGAAAAAGGCGGACGTCGGATACGCCATGGGCAATGGCACCGATGTGGCCAAGGATGCCGCCGATATCATCATCACCGACAGTAATTTTGTATCAATCGTAAAATCTGTATTACTGGGGCGCACGTTTATGCATAACATAACGATGTTCCTGCGATTCCAGTTGCCGATAAATTTCACATTGGTGCTGCTGAGTGTGATATTCCCATTGGTCTGGGCGGTGCCGGCATTGGTCGCCAGCCAGATTTTAATTGTGAATATCCTGATGGATAGTCTAAACAGCCTGGCGTTTGGTGGCGAACCGGAAAAGCCAGAATACTTTGATGTTCCGCCGGTGCCAAAGGGGACGCCAATGCTGACCCGCGCGATAAAGTGGGAAATCGTCGGATACACGGCGGTGTTTATGGTGCTGTTTGCGGGACTGTGGCTGATGCACAATGTTGGCATCTTTGCCGATGGCCAGTATATGACGGCGCGTTTCGTGTTGCTGGTCTGGGTCGCAATGCTGAACGGATTTAACATCAGAACAACGCGTCTGAATCTGCTGGCGGGGCTGGGGCAAAATATGCGCTTTGTTTATATCGCGGCAATGGTGTTTGTGGGCGTGTTTATTCTGGTCCAATATGATGGCGTCGTGTTTAATACCGTGCCATTGGATGGGTGCCAGTGGGGTGCGATTTTATTGCTGGCCGCGATGGTGATTCCAATCGGGATACTGGGAAAAATATTGTTTGCAAATCGCAAAAAACAGATATACTGAACATATGCAAAAATATATTGATGCGCATTGTCATTATGTAACCCCGGTGCCCGATGGCGTGGTTTGTGGGTTTATATATAATTCTGCGCGCCCGTGCGATTGGTCGGTCGCGGTTGATGCCACGCGTGTGGGTGGCGGGGCGGGTGCAATCGGTGTTCACCCGTGGTATGTTGATGAATTGTTGCCCGATTGGGCGGCCCAGATGGCGCAATTATTGCGCGCGAATCCCGAACTGATGGTCGGGGAAATAGGACTGGATGCGTCGCGTGGCGATATAGATGCGCAAATGCCTGTATTTATTTGCCAATTGGAATTGGCACGCGAATTTGGGCGCGTTGCGCATATTCACTGTGTTCGCGCATGGGATAAAATTCTGCACATATTTGCCACGCAAAAAATGCCACCGGCGGTGGTGCTGCACGGGTTTCGGGGCACGCCGGAAATTGTTTCGGCCATAATGCGGCACGCAAATGCATACTTTTCGTTTGGCGCAAATCCTGGGGTGGTGGCCCGCGCGATTGAACCGGCACACATTCTGGTTGAATCAGACGCGGCGTCAATTTTGGTCGCCCGCGGAATTTTGCCACGCACGGTTGTGCAAATTGCAGATTTGGTTGGCTGCCCCGCGCAAACAATGGCGGAAACAATTTATAACAATACACAACGGATGATAAAAAATGGCTGACAGATTACACAGAATCAGATTACTGTTGGGTGATGAAAATATTGAAAAACTGCGCACCGCGACGGTTATGGTCGTTGGGTGCGGGGCGGTCGGATCCTTCGCGACCGAGGCCCTGGCCCGCAGTGGCGTCGGCCATATAATCGTTATTGATTTTGACCGGGTCGAAGAATCTAATATCAATCGCCAGCTGTTTGCACTGACGTCAACCATCGGCATGCCAAAGGTTGCGGTTGCCGCCGCGCGAATTCATGACATAAACCCGGACGCGGTTGTTGATACGTTTGATATGTTTTTTGATGATGCACACGCGCCGGACGTTCAGCCTGATTTTGTGATTGATGCAATTGATTCCGTTCTGTCCAAAATTGCACTGGCCGCATGGTGCCAGGCACGCAATATCCCGTTTATATCCAGTATGGGCGCGGCGCGCAAAACCGACCCGTCGCAAATCAGGGTGGGGCGGTTATCTAAAACAACGGTGTGTCCACTGGCGGCCAAGATTCGTCGTCTGGCACGCTCTGCGCATATGCCTGATTTCCCTGTTGTCTATTCGACCGAGGTTGCCAACCCCAACGTTGCGCCAAATCATACGTTCGGATCAATGGTAACAATTACAGGCACATTTGGCCTGGTTTGCGCAAATTATGCAATAAAACATATAATTGATGCCGGTGTGTAATGCGGCAATGTGTCCCGGCGTGGCGCGCCAAACGTCGCGAATTCCGTGGCTAAGAACGTTTTCCTAAACTGTATAAACGGATTGCGATACGTGATAAAGTCCGCTATAATTGTTGTGTCTGGATACAGACAATATTAAACCTGTTCAAAGGAGAAAAAACAGATGAGAGGACTGACAAACTATGTGTTGAAACCGTTGACATTTATCGGTGCCATGAATTGGGGACTGATTGGTATATTCGGTTTTGATTTGGTCGCATGGATTTTCGGACCGGCCACCATCGCCAGCAGTATCGTATACAGCCTGATTGGTATTGCGGCATTGATTTGGTTGATTTGGATCTTTATTGACCAGCCCGCGACCAGCGAACGCTGATGCGGTGCAACAGTTTTCATGTCATTCTCGCCCCCTCATGGATACCCGTCGGGGCGTTTTTTATAATTTTATATTGAAATGGTGTTTGTGTTTTTGTAAAATAGTCTGTGAACACAAAAGGGATTTTGGTTCAGGACTTTAACAAGTCCATATTCACGTGGTGCATGGATGCATCATATCCGCCGTCGGTATGAATAAAACATACCGATACCCTGACCTGAACGGGTCGGGGGGCTGATCGCTATAAAACAGGGACAACCCAAAGGCGACAGAATCATCCGTGAATATGATTTGTTAACTCCCCGACCGCTCTCTGCTGTGAGTGGTCCTTTTTTTTATACCTATACAAATTCACGATTTAATGGATTTTTTGTTTGCTGCGCATGTTGGCCAATGCACGTGCGACGATTGCAACATCACCCTTCTTTAATTTCCACGAAACCAATGCGTGTCCAAACAGGTCTTCTTTGCGGGCCTCAAATTCCTCGGGCATCAGGTCGCCTTTTATCGAATTGCAAATTTGATGCGCCGGAAACAGATTTTCGCGATAATCGGTCCCGCCGTGCATGCGCGGAATGTGGTGATCAATGGACATTTTTTGTTTCTTGGTTATCGGCTGGCCGCAAATGCTGCAATAAATTTCGTTGTCGCCCAGTAACAGTTCAAATTTCAACGTAATTGTGATTTTATGTGTTTCTGTGCGTTCCATGCCGTCCCCCAGGATTTAGATGCAGAAATTTGTCTTATGACTATGTGGCCAGCATAGACTAAAAAATCACATTTTGTCAATCGGTTTATAGTCCAAATCCCTTGCATTGATATTGATGGTTTTATATCATAAAACACATGAACGTAACGGCGGCAATTTTTCGTGATGGTGACTCTGTTTTACTGATGCGGCGTGCGCAGGCCCAGCCGTGTGCCGGCGCGTGGGAATATCCCGGTGGTAAATTTGAACCAGGCGAAGATGGGCCGTCGTGCCTGGCCCGTGAATTGAACGAAGAATTGGGCATAAATGCCGAAATTGGCGATTTGGTTACAATCGCGCACTTTGTGACCGATACGGGACGTGAAATCAATTTGTATGCGTATGAAATTACAAGATTTTCTGGGGAAATAGAATTGCGCGTCCATGATCAAATGCACTGGGTGCAGTTGGACGAATTGCTGGCGCATCCGCAATTACCCGCCGACCACATCGTATCTCAAAAATTAGTGGAATTGAAAAAATAAACAGGGTCCCGATTGGGAACCCTGGAATTCGTGGCTCGGGCAACTGGACTCGAACCAGTGACATACGGATTAACAGTCCGTTGTTCTACCGACTGAACTATGCCCGAACAGCCCGCATATCTTATACGTTTTTTTTATGTATTTCAAGTCTTTTTTTCATTTGTTCCCAATTTGGTGGAATTATTGTGGTGGTGTGGGGCAATACTGGGCGTTTGTTCTGATAAATTTATTGATATTTGGCGGGCGGGCGTATAGCATTAATGTCATAAGGATTCAGAAGTGTCAGGGAGGCCGAATTGGAACGCAATACGATAAAAGATATCAGTTATTCTGCATATATTATCCCGGTGCGCGACGGGCGCGTTGCGGTGTTAAAATATGGCGAAAATGGATACGGACCAATCGGTGGTCGCCTGGACGCGGGCGAGGATTTTGATGCAGCACTGCGCCGTGAATTAGCAGAAGAACTGGGACCGTCTGCGGCAGATTTGGCGGACGCGGCGGTGGCTGTGCCGGTACCATACGCATTTCGGCATGCAACGTACGCGCGTGCATTGGCGCGTGGTGCGTTTGCCGAAGAACATCATTTTTATACCGTACATATCGCGGATGATCATGCACTGAATTTCTGTGAAAATCGTCCTGATTCGGTATCGGTTGTCTGGATTGCCCCGGATGATTTGCTGTCGCCGGAATATGTGCCAATGGCCGATATGCGCGATTTTTATGCAACGCATGTGCTGCCAAACCTGGTGTGTGGGTTTTCAATGAGCCTGCGTCATACGTACTATGAAATGGTAAAATCTGGCCAGAAAGACATAGGACTGCGTCTGTATGATGAAAAGCGTCGCCAGATGCGTGCCGGTGATATTGTTTTAATCTATGATGCGGAAAATCCGTCTGATTATATCCGGTGCGAAATTGTGCATATGCACATTGCCAAGAGTTTTGCGGTCCTGGCCACCCAAATAAGTGTTCGTCGCATAGGATTTGATAACGTGGAACAGTTGATCGCGGCGGTATCAAAGTTCTATACCCCGGCCCAAGAATCAAAGTACGGTGTTGTTGGTATTGAACTGATGGTGTCGCAACCAAATAAAAATTGACATTTTTGGGGTGTGTGCTAGAATTGGCATAAATCAAAAGGATAAAAACCAATGCGTATGTAATATTGTAATTCTTTATAAAACAAACCGTGTGTCGTTATGTTCGCGCGGGCGGTGGCTTTACAATATTCAAGGGTTTTTATCATGTCTACAATTTCTTTATCAAATGTGTCTTTTTCATATGATGCGTCCAATATGATTTTGGACAGTGTTTCAATCGCGTTCAGTGATTCTGAACGTGTTGCCATTGTCGGCGATAACGGCGTCGGTAAAACAACTGTGCTGAAATTATTGGCTGGGGATATCGTGCCAGACGGCGGTCATGTTTCCCGCGGGGCCAGTGTGTATATGACGCGTCAAATAAACGCGGCGACATCAAAAAGTGGTGGCGAACGGCAAGGTACCGAACTGGCACGCGCGTTTGACAGCGGTGCGGCAATATTGCTGTTGGACGAGCCGACAAATAATCTGGATGCGGATGCGCGACGCAGATTTTTTAATAATCTGGCATCATACCCTTTTGGGGCCGTAATCGTTTCGCATGACCGTGAATTGTTGCGCCAGGTGGATAAAATCATTGAAATCAGACAGGGTAAAATACGTGTCTGGGGCGGAAATTATGATTTCTGGGTTGCCGGGCGGCGCGCCGAACAGGAAAATATTTTTGCCAAATACACCGCCACCCAAAAGGAAATTAGTCGTCTGGGGGCGACAATGAATATTGCGCAAAACACTCGTCAACATCACGAGGTCAAGCAGCGCAAAGAAATTGCCAGCACGCGGCGCAGCCGCATTGCGGCAAACGCATTAAAGGGCAAGAGCCAGGAAACCGAGGCCAAGCGGCGCGCGATTATTCAACAAAAATTAAATACTCAAATGGAATTACGCCAGACGCTGGCCACCCAGATGCAGGAAGACAAAATCAAAATTCCATTGCCCAGCAAACCATTTTACAGCAAGGAGTTGATACATATATCCAACTTGACATTTGGGTATGGTGCGACAATGGTGTTGAATAATTTTAACCTGGTCATGTATGGCGGACAGCGCGTTCGCATTACGGGACGAAATGGGGCGGGAAAGTCCACATTGCTGAAAATAATCTGTGGGGATTTAACGCCACGCGCGGGCACGGTCAAAACATTTGGCAAAATTGCATACCTGGACCAGGATTTATCGTTGTTGGACAAAAACAAAAGTATTGTTGATAACATAGTGGATATTGCCGGTGTTAGCCAACACGATGCGCATGTAATTGCGGCAAACTTTGGTTTTCGGGGTGATGATTCAAATAAACAGGTAGGAATATTATCCGGCGGCGAATTGTTAAAGGCGACATTGGCGGCCATATTGGGTGGTGAAAATCAACCCGATTTACTGATTCTGGACGAACCGACAAACAACCTGGAAATCAAGAGTATTGCGATTCTGGAAGATGCCTTGAACCAATATCGTGGCGCGATATTGTTGGTGTCGCACGATGAAATGTTCACGCGTAATACAAAAATCGACCATGAGATACAAATTTAATTTCATACTAGAATTATTAAAACATGGGTGCTATATTGGGCGTGTCCAATACAAATAACAAAAGGAAGTATTATGTTATTAAAAGGAAAAAAGATTCTGATTACTGGCGTTGCAAACGATTGGTCTATGGCGTGGGCAATCGCGCGGCGCGCGCATGAAATGGGGGCGGAAATCGCGATGCCTTACGCGATGCCGGCACTGGAACGTCGCGTGCGTCCGTTGGCCGAATCGATTGGTGCCAAATTTGTCCAGGAATGCAATGTTCAAAACGATGAACAGATGGATTCGCTGTTTGCGAACATTGAACGCGAGTGGGGGCACCTGGACGGTATGCTGCACGCGATTGCGTTTTCTGATAAAAATGAATTGACCGGTCGCTATGTCGATACAACCCGCGCGAATTTCAAGAACACGATGGATATTTCCGTGTATTCACTGGTTGATTTGACCCGTCGTGCGTCCAAATTGATGACCGATGGCGGCAGCATTGTTGCCCTGACATACTTTGGCGGTGAAAAATCCGTGCCGAATTATAATGTGATGGGTGTTGCAAAATCCGCCCTGGACAGCAGTGTTCGTTATCTGGCATCCGACCTGGGGCGTGACAAGATTCGCGTCAATGCGATTTCGGCGGGTCCGATTATGACACTGGCGTCGTCGGGTGTTGGTGGGTTCAAGGCAATGTTGCGCCTGAACGCGGAACAGACCCCATTGCGCCGCAATATGACCCTGGACGATGTGTCAGGTGCGGCCGTGTATTTGTTCAGTGACCTGGCATCCGCCGTCACGGGCGAGGTGCATCATGTTGACTGTGGATATTCCACAACAGGTATGATGCCGAACGAATTGAAAGACATTTTGTTAAAGGGGCTGGACGAGAAATAATTTCATCCACGCACCGCGCCCGTCGATTTTGGCGGGCGTTTTTATTTTTTTTGATTTATATGAAAAAAGTAATTGATTTTTACTGGGAATTCAATCATAATTAGAATATAAAACAATAAAAACAACAGGTATAACAGTTTTGTGTAATGGAGAGAACATGATAGATAACACAATGTTCTGGGCGGCGATTGATAATTTGGCGGCATCGCGTCGGATTTCGTGTTCACACATGGCGCGTATCAGTGGCATTGATATAACCGCATTGAACAAGAGCAAGCGCACCGGTCCAAACGGTCGGCAATATTGGATGTCGGTTGGCACGTTGGTCAAGATTCTGAACGCGACAAACACCGATTGGGCCGAGTTTGCAAAATTCTTTCCACAAAACACGAAATAAATCCGCCAGAATCTGTGGCGGATTTTGTGTTTTTTTGACTAAATTTCCATTGCACGAAATTGGCGATTTTTCTATAATCAGGGCATGAGCAAGACACCTGATTTATTTACACTGGCCGAGCATGCCGATTTACTGAAAAAACTGAACGAGTGGGACATCGCGTATCACCAAAATGACGCCCCAGTCGTTGACGATGCCACATATGATGCGGCGAAATCGCGCGCGCTGGCGATTGAATCTGAATTCCCAGAACTGGCGAAAAACGGGGCGTCCACGCATGTTGGGGCGGCGGTCGCGTCAAAGTTTAAATCGTTCCCGCATGTGGTGCCAATGCTGTCAATTTCAGATGTTTTTAATTCGGGCGAGGTTGCTGACTGGTTCGACAAATTGGCGGATAAAAATCTGTTTATTGAATTAAAGGTTGACGGTGTATCGTTCGCCGCGCGGTATGAACATGGACGCCTGGTTCGCGGTCTGACGCGGGGCAGTGGGGTCCTGGGCGAAGACATCACAGAAAACCTGCGCACGATTGCGGACATACCACAAACGCTGACGGGTGATTTCCCCGATGTTATCGAGGTTCGGGGCGAGGTTTATATGCGTCGCGCAGATTTTATCGCGCTGAACGCGGCGGCGACAGAAGCCGGGGACAAGGTTTTTGCCAACCCGCGCAATGCGGCGGCGGGATCGTTGCGGCAACTGAATCCGGCGGTGACGGCGTCACGGCGTCTGTCGGCGTTTGGATACACGTATGGTGACCTGTCGGCGCGCACCTGGCAGACCCAGAGTGAGTATTTCGACAAACTGGAATCGTGGGGATTTAAAACCACGCGGCCATGGGCGCATCACGCGCACACGCTGGACGAAATCCAGGATGTGTATAACCAAACCATGCTGATACGTGATGAAATTCCGTTTGATATTGATGGCCTGGTGATAAAGGTCAACGATGTCGCCCTGCAAGAAAAAATGGGTGCACGCGCCAACAGTCCCCGGTGGGAGGTGGCCTATAAATTTCCCGCCGCGCGTGCGATAACGACGCTGCGTGATATCACGGTCCAGGTTGGACGCACGGGCGTTTTGACCCCGGTGGCGGAATTGGAACCAATCAACATTGGTGGCGTTCTGGTGTCGCGTGCGACGTTGCACAATGCGGACGAAATCGCGCGACTGGGCGTCAAGATTGGGGACAAGATTATTGTCCAACGTGCGGGCGATGTTATCCCGCAAATTGTCGGCGTTGCGGAAACGTTCCCCACGTCACGCGAATTTGAATTTCCTGATGTTTGTCCTGTGTGTGGTGCGGCGGTTGTCCAAGAATCGGGCCAGGTCGCGCGTCGCTGTGTCAACACGTTGGGGTGCCCGGCACAGCGCATTGGCGAATTGGAACACTTTGTTTCGCGCAAGGGTTTTGATATCGACGGCCTGGGAACACGCCAGTTGGAACTGTTTATCTCGCGTGGATGGATTTCGTCGCCCGCCGACATTTTTACATTGATTGCGCGTCACGGCGACGCAATAAAGAATATGGATGGATTCGGTGATAAATCGGTTGCGAATTTGGACGCGGCGATTGAACGTGCGCGCGATATTGATTTGCACCGTTTCCTGTTCGCCATCGGCGTGCCCGAGGTAGGCGAGGTTACATCCAAAATCCTGGCGCGGGCATTTGGCAATTTGGACGCAATCCGGGGTGCCCCGGCGTGGAAATTAAAACAGATTGATGGTATTGGCGACGTGATGGCGGATGAAATCGTATCGTTCTTTACAGATTCCCATAATGCGCGCGTGTTGGACGATTTGTTGACGCATGTTCGTGTGCGTGAAACGGTTGTGGACACTGCACCAGTGGACAGCCCCGTTGCCGGCAAGAAAATCGTCCTGACGGGAACGTTGGCTAATTATACCCGTGACGCGGCGCGTGAAATTCTGGAACGCATGGGCGCGCGTGTCCAGGGCAGTGTGTCCGCCAAAACAGACATTGTTTTGGCCGGGGCGGATGCCGGGTCTAAATTGACGCGCGCAAATGAATTGGGCATTACCGTTTGGGGCGAAGATGACCTGGTCAAACTGATAAATTCGGCGCAATAAAAAATGCCCAAACGGGCATTTTTATTTTACATCAAACTTATACGCCGCGCCGATAAAGAATTCTGTGGCATCAATTCGGGTGTTTGCGTATTCGCCGTTGTTGCGTTCAAATTCAACACGGCCATATCTGATATACTTTGCCCCCAGATTCAGGTCAATACGGTCATTTAATGCAAAGTTCACGCCAAACATACCCTGCAACGATAAATCCAATGTTGATGCACTGATGTGCGGGGCCGCCCCGGATATTTCGCCCCAGATTCCGGTCATTCCAACGCCCAGTCCGGCATATGGTTCAACCGCCCCGCCAAAGTTTTTATACATATACACGTTCAGCATATTAGACCACAAATCATAATCGTGATGTGTGTCACGCTTGGTAAATTTTGCGCCAGTGTACCCCGTTTCAAATTCAATTTTCACATATTCGGTCAGACGGTTGCCGACGTTCAGACTCAGCCCCGTGTTCTTTTTCGTTTTATGCGTGGTGTATCCGTGATTTACATCATATTTCATGGCCAGGTGTGCGTTCTGGTGCACGCGAAATCCGACATAATTATCACGCGCGCCGCGCGGCGATGTTGATGTGGTGGCCGGGGCGGAATATCCAACCGATGGCGCACTTTGTGATAATGGGGCGATTTCTTCGTCCACATAATCGTATTCGTCAGATGTGCCATACATTGGTTCCGCCATCGCAGGCACAGCGCACATTGCGGTTAAAAACAAAACAGATAATTTTTTCATATTCCTTTTCCCCCTGGGGTTACATTCGTGCTGAATTATAGTTTTAAAATCTGGCATAACGCAAGTTGTTTGTGATATAATTCCACCGAAAGGACATAAGGATTACAATTGCCACGTGCAAAAAACACCGATTTAACGCCGGAAAAGCCGCGCCCCAGTTGGCGGTGGCGTCTGTTTGTGTGGATGATAAATCTGGGGCTGTTGTGCGCGGTGGCGGTGGCAACGTATGTTGCGGTTATATTCTTGCAGATGCCGTCCTTGGATGCGATATTGCACGAAACGCGTCCGGCGGCGGTGATATTCCTGGATAAAAATGGTAATGAAATACGCAGTGCGGGTCGCATTATGGGCACGCCGGTATCGGTTGACACATTGCCCCCACACGTATGGCAGGCAATCGTCGCAATCGAAGATAAACGTTTCTTTGAACATGGGCCGATTGATATCCGCGGGATTACGCGCGCAATGTTTTCAAATGCAATCCATGGCCGATTGGCGGCGGGCGGGTCGTCTATTACGCAACAGACCACAAAAAACATATTCTTGTCCCGGGAAAAGAAAATCTCGCGCAAGGTCCAGGAATTGATACTGTCATACTGGTTGGAAAATCGCTTTGATAAAAACCAGGTCTTGGATTTATATATGAACCGCGTGTCATTGGTTGGTGGTATGCGTGGTATTGATGCCGCCGCGCGCGTTATGTTTCAAACATCGGCCGATAAAATGACATTGGCACAATCGGCGCAAATCGCCGCAATGTTAAAGGCCCCAACGTCATACAGCCCACTGAAAAATCCAGAGCGTAATATTAAACGCGCCCGCGTTGTGTTACAGGAAATGGTGCGCCAGGGGTATGTCAGCCTGGACGATGCGCGTGCCGCCGCACGTGAATTGGCACCCGCAACACCCGCGCCGGATACAAATATATATCGCTATTGGACGGACTATGTCTTGGACGAGGTGCACTCGCGCCTGGGCGTGACAGATTCTGATTTGATTGTGCACACTACGCTGGACCGGAATTTGCAGGAACGTATTGCCGCAATTTTGCCGTCGCATGTTGACCAATACCAGGGTGCGGTGGTCGCAATGACGTCGGGTGGCGCATTGCGTGCGATGGTTGGTGGCACTGATTACCAGACCAGCCAATTCAACCGTGCAACAACAATGCGCCAACCCGGCAGTTCGTTTAAACCTGTCGTATATCTGGTTGCGCTGGAACATGGTATGACGCCGGAAACGTATGTCAATGATTCACCATTTGCCATTGGTGATTACAATCCGAAAAATTACAATGCGCGTTATTATGGCGATATAACATTGGCAACCGCATTTGCAAAAAGTGTTAATTCTGTCCCACTGAAATTGACCGAAACATATGGGATTGACGCCGTGTTGGATATGGCGTCGCGCCTGGGGGTGGGGACCAAGTTGCGCCGTGAATATTCAACGGTGTTGGGTGCGTCGGAAATGTCACTGGTGGATTTAACGACGATATATGCGGTGATTTGGAACGATGGCGCGTCGGTGCGACCATATTCAATTACCAAGATAACCGATCCGCGTGGCAATGTGCTGTATGAACGTAACCCGTCCGACGCGTTACAGGTTCTGCAACCCCAGACGGTTGAATACATGACCGAATTGTTGGCCGATGTTGTTACCCGTGGCACGGGCCGTCGCGCAAATGCAGATGACGTCCTGGGCGGGAAAACCGGGACCAGTAATAATAATCGCGACGCGTGGTTTGTTGGCGCGACGCCTGATTGGATAATTGGTGTTTGGGTCGGAAATGATGATTTTACCCCCATGTCGGCCAAGGTCACCGGTGGCACAATCCCGGCGGAAATATTTCACGATATTGTAAAATAAGTTGATTTTGCGCCATTTGTCTTATAACATTGGGCAAGCTATGTCACAAAATTTACCAAAATCGTTATGGAAGTTTTATATAAAATATGCCGCACGCGGTCACTGGGGCGCGTTGTTGGTGTGGGGATTGTTGTTCCTGGCCGTTATGTCCGAAGGGGTCCTGTTCCCGAATTTCCAGCGTATGTTTATCGCGCTGTTTGAACAGACGCCACCCGATGGCGTATCGTTTGTCCGTTTTGCATTACCGACGATTGCCATAATCGCATCAACGTTGATTTTACTGGACATATGCACGGTTTTGCGTGCGTGGGCGCGCGGTCATTGGCAGCCCAAGATTGATAACCAGGTATCTGATGTTCTGTCGGATTATATCCAGCACCAGTCTATGTCGTTCTGGTCCGGGCGCATGGCGGGTAAATTAAATACCCAGATAAATTTTGTTGCCGATGGTTTTACGGTGATTCTGAATTTTATGGAAATATTCGGTGCCGTCGCGGTTATTCTGGTAAATGTTGGATTGATTATGGGAATGAACGCATATGTTGCGATAATATTTGCGTTTGTGTTCGTGTTCCGTATTGTGTATGGAATTTTGCTGATACGTCCAATGAACCGCGCGTCCAAGACCGCCAGTGAATCACGCAGTCATCTGGCCGGTAAATTGGTGGACAGTTTGGCCAACTATTCCGTGGTGAAATTGTTCGCCGGCGCAGACGCCGAACGCCAGTATTTGGCCGCCCCGCGTCGCCAACGGGTCAGGGATCATATGCACTCTTACTTTGTCCAGCGGTTTTTCTGGGCAGTGCCTAATTTCGTGTGGGACGTCGCGTTTGGCGCAACGATGTTGTTGTGCGTGTGGCTGTTTATGCACGGAAAATTATTGGTTTCTGAAATTGTGTTCACGACATCGGTGTTTTTCAGCGTGATGGGCACAATCGCGCGTATCGTTGACCAAATTCCCCAGATTGTTGAAAAAGTGGGCAGTGCGCAAAAGGCATACGAAGAACTCAGTGCGCCACTGGAAATCACCGACGCGCCAAACGCGCACGAATTGCATGTGCGTTGTGGTCGTATTGAATTCCGCAATGTGTCGTTTAAATATAAACGCAAATGGGTGCTGCGTAATTTAAACCTGACAATAAACAGCGGCGAACGCGTTGGACTGGTTGGTGGCTCGGGCGCAGGGAAAACAACACTGGTGAATTTGTTGTTGCGATTTTATGAACCGACCCAGGGCGAAATCTTTATCGATGGCCAGAATATTCGTGACGTAACCCAGGATTCTTTGCGTCGGGCAATTGCATTTATCCCCCAAGAACCGACAATGTTTAACCGCACAATTGGTGAAAATATCGCATATGGCCGCACCAACGCGACCGATGCCGAAATTCGCGCCGCCGCCCGCGCGGCCCAGGCCGATAATTTCATCATGTCGACCGAAAGCAAATACGACACAATGGTTGGCGACCGCGGTATGCGTATGTCTGGCGGCCAGCGTCAGCGTATCGCAATCGCCCGCGCGTTCCTGAAAGATGCCCCGATTTTGGTCCTGGACGAGGCAACGTCCGCCCTGGACAGTGAAACCGAGGTTTCAATCCAGTCATCGTTTGAACGCCTGTCGGCGGGACGCACGACAATCGCAATTGCACACCGTCTGTCAACGCTGCGCAATATGAACAGGATTATCGTAATCAACCATGGCCAGATTATAGAGCAGGGAACCCACAACCAATTGTTGCGTCGTGGTGGCGTGTATGCCCGCCTGTGGAAGATGCAGTCTGGTGGATTTATTTCCAAAAAATAAAATCTGTTTTTATCACATGCGTTTTGTGATATAATAACGGGTATGAGAAAAAGATTTTTATTTTTACTACCTGTTTTTGCCGCATTGTTTGGAAACGCGGCGCACGCAAATTGGCAATATGATGGCGAATATATCGGCGATGGCTGGTATAGTGACGATGGCTCGCGCTTTGTCATATCGGTGCGTGGTGGTATGTCGTTCGGCACGGCGAAAATTCAAAATGACGTGGGTGATTTGACCCCGGCGTATTATATGGAATCTGGCGGTGCACCGTTCCCTGAAATTATATGCGTTCGCGCCGGCGGGTGCAGTGGATATACCTTTGCGGGATATGCAAACCTGGGGGAATTGCCGGTCCGTGACGATAAACTGGACGCGTTCGCGTTTGCCGCAGGTGCATCGGTCGGTTGGACGTTGCCAAATCGTCCCCAGTGGCGATTGGAAGTGGGCTGGGACCACGTCAGCAAGAGTGAATATAACCACTCGCCATTTTTAGAGGGTGAAACAACCCTGTTTGATGGCGCGTATACTGATTCTGTTATTGTCAGCAGTGGTGCGGTCCAATCGGACATAACAACCGATGTCATCAGTGCGATGGCGTTCTATGATTTCTTTGACGGGTTGCAGAAACCGTTACAGACGGTAATCCCATACGTCGGTTTTGGTATCGGATATGCCGATGTCCAGACGGTCCTGAACCTGTCGGATCCGTATGGTGACCTGTCGGGGGTGTATACGTTACAGGATTTCAGCACACCTGATGATAATGGCGTATTCCAATTCTATCGCGCCGAAAAAAGTAATTCTACGGTTGCGGCATTGGCGGCGGTCGGTGTGTCATATGGATTGGCAGAAAACACATTTTTGGACTTTGGTATCCGCGCCATGTATATCCCCAAGGTTGAATGGCAGCTGACAAATTCTGATGATACCAAGCATCGCGATTGGTTCAGTGCCAAGAATTTAATATATACCAACGTAATGCTGGGCCTGCGATTCGAATTTTAAAAAATGGGGCACCGCCCCATTTTTTAGTGAGTAAGTTATACAGTGATTTAGTGATAAAGTTATTTGTCTGATAATATTGATGCCTTGGTCGTGCGTGTTGTGGCCATCAGCAAACGTCCCAGTTCTAAACAATCATTATGTATTGATGTAAATTGTTCATCTGACAAATAATGTGCATTTTTTAGCCTTTGCAACCAGAAAATAGTTTCATTGTATTCTTTGGTTGCAATAATCATTTTTGCTAAAAAATCTTTTTTCGATGCAGCGAAAGCGGCTTCTGATACATTGGCACCTATGCTGGTCCCAGAACGTAAAATTTGTTTTGATATCACAAATTCAGAATGCGCCGTTTGGAGATATTTGAACAGTCTGACAATTCTGTCTGCAAACAATTCGGATTTAATTTTCAGAACACTTTCCTTCACTTTATCACTCTATCACTTTATCACTACTCACTTGATGTTCGCGCCGTATTTTCCGCGGTTGATTGGCCGGTATGACAGGGCCTCGGCCAGGTCGCCCATTTCAATTTCATCGCGCCCCGCCAAATCGGCAATCGTGCGTGCAATGCGTCGCACGCGATTGTATCCACGCGCCGACATGCCCATCTTTTCTGCGGCGGTGTTCAGAAAGTTTTGTAATTCTGGTCCCATTTTTGCCGCGGTGTCCAATGCTGCCCCATCCAGGCGCGCGTTCAGGCAACCCTGGCGTGCAATTTGGCGTTTATATGCGGCAACAACACGTGCGCGGATTTGCGCACTGGTTTCGCGCGGTGTGGTGTCTGTGTTATTCATTTCCCACGGATTTACCGGGTCCACATCAACGTGCAGGTCAATTCGGTCCAGCAGCGGTCCCGAGATTTTGTTCTGATATGCCTCGGCACAGCGGGGCGCGCGCGAACAGGACAGGGCGGCATTACCCAGGTGCCCGCACGGACACGGATTCATCGCCGCAATTAATTGGAATCGTGCCGGGTATGTTGCGGTGTTTTTCGCACGCGAAATCATAATTTTGCCTGATTCCATCGGCTGGCGCAGGATTTCCAACGTTGCGCGGTTAAATTCCGGTAATTCGTCCAAGAACAGCACCCCATTATGTGCCAGCGATATTTCCCCCGGTCGTGCGTTTGCGCCACCGCCCGCCAGTGCAACCTGGGACGCGGTGTGATGCACACTGCGAAATGGGCGCGTTGTAATCAGTCCGCGCGACCCCAGCAATCCTGCAATTGAATATATAATCGATGTTTCCAGAATTTCGTCGGCGGTCATTTCGGGCATAATCCCGGGCAGGCGCGACGCCAGCATCGTTTTTCCCGATCCCGGCGGCCCAACCATCAGCATTGCGTGTCCACCCGCCGCCGCGATTTCCAGGGCACGTTTTGCGGCGGCCTGACCGTGCACTTCGGCCATATCGCCACATGTGGCGGTGCGCGTGTCATCGGGGGCGGCGTCGGGCACAGACAGGACGTTTGTCCCATTAAAGTGATTTATCAATTCCAATACGTGTCCCGGTGCCAGAATATCGGTGTGCCCGGACAGGCGGGCCTCGGTCCCCTGGGGCGCGGGACAAATCACGCCCAGGCCATTGCGGCGGGCCCACACACTGGCGGGTAAAACGCCATCGGTGCGAACGATTGTGCCGTTCAGTCCAACCTCGCCCAATATCAGGTAATGGGACAGTTTATCTTCGGGCAAAATGCCCAATGCGCACAATATCCCGCACAGTATCGGCAGGTCAAAATGTGCACCGGTCTTTTCCACGTCTGCCGGTGACAGGTTCACCGTCAATCGTTTCGGTGGCATTGTTATGTTCAGTGCCCCCAGCACGCTTTTTATGCGTTCCGCCGATTCCTTGACCGCGCGGTCGGCCAGACCGATGATATTAAATTCCGGACTGGACAGGCCCGATGCCAGTTGAACCTGGACGTCAATGCGTGTAGCGTCCATCCCGTTAAATATAATTGAATTTAGTGAAATCATATTCGCATATTAAAACTTGCGCTGAATCAATTCAAGTTATAAAATACCCCGTGTTACAAAGGGGAATACAGAAATGCCACTGAAAAATACTAATGCTGCGCGTGAATGGTTTAATACGATATTCTATGGTGCGTTGATTGCGATTGTCTTTCGCAGTTTTTTGCTGGAACCGTTTAATATCCCATCGGGTTCTATGATACCGACATTGCATGTGGGGGATCATATCTTTGTGCAAAAGTGGTCGTATGGTTATTCCCGTTATTCGTTCCCGTTTGGGTCGTGGAAAATGTGGAACGGTCGGTTCTGGGGACATAATCCGTCGGTTGGCGATGTTGTGGTATTTCGTAATCCGGTCAATGAATCCCAGGATTATATTAAACGTCTGATTGCCGTGCCGGGTGATACGGTGCAAATGATTGATGGGCGGCTGTATATAAACGGCACAATTGTCCCGCGCGAGAAAAAGGGTGAATACATTGTCGCGAACCTGCCGAAATCGTTGCGCAGTGTCGGCTATTACCAGGATAATATGTCGATAAAGGGCAACAAGATTTGGATTGATAATGCGCCCGCGCCATTTAATTATACGATTGAATACAAAGATGACCGTCTGTGCCGTATGTATGACGGGGCGTGTGGCGTATTCCATATGACCGAATACACTGAAACATTGCCCAATGGTGTCCAGCACAGTATTATCGAGGTATCTGATGACGCGCCCCTGGATAACACGCCATTGTTCACGGTGCCTGAAAATCACTATTTCTTTATGGGTGACAATCGCGATAACAGTTTGGACAGTCGTGCCGACGTTGGCTTTGTCCCACGTGATAACGTGCTGGGGCCGGCTTGGTTTATATGGTATTCACACAACTATTATTCGCCAATGATTGCGGTATGGAATTGGAACAGCAAAATGCGCTGGAACAGATTTGGCATGGGGGTAAAGTAAATTGGAAAAACTGAATTACACGTTCAAGAATCCGGAATTATTGGAATTGGCACTGACCCAGTCGGGGGCCGATGGGGCGCATAACAATGAACGCCTGGAATTCATCGGGGACCGCGTGTTGGGACTGACGGTGGCGGCGTTGCTGTATGAAATGTACCCGGCCGAGGCCGAAGGCGAACTGGCGCGTCGTCATGCAATGCTGGTATCCACAGAAACACTGGCGTCGGTCGCCGATAAATTGAAACTGGCGTCGCATATCCGGCACGGACATATGACCGGCGGTCGCATTCGTCATATCATGGCCAACGCGATGGAGGCGATTTTTGGCGCAATCTTTATCGATGGCGGTTTTGACGCGGCGCGCGCGGTGATAATATCGTTCTGGCGCGAATTGGCGGCGGCCGATGCCACCGCACCCAAGGATGCAAAAACCGCGTTACAGGAACTGGTCCAGAAACGTGGCGATGGTGCATTGCCGGTATATGAATTCTTGGAACAGACGGGCGCATCGCACAGTCCGGTTTTCCATGTGCGCGTGACGGCATTGGGTCACACCGCGGACGCCACCGGGTCATCTAAAAAGGTGGCCAGTATAAACGCCGCGGACGCATTGCTGAAAATCCTTGCAATTTAGGTGCAGGGTGTCTAGAATCAAGTAAAATTAAATATAACCCAGGGGATAAATAATGTTTTCTATTTTGTTGGTATTGTTGATAATTGTCGCAGTATTTATGATTGGCGTCATCTTGTTACAGAAATCCGAGGGCAGCGGTATGTCCGGATCGGCGGCGGCATCAATGTTTGGGGGTGCGTTGACGGGTGCGGCGGCTGGTAATTTCTTGACCAAGTTGACAGCGTGGTTGGCGACGATTTTCTTTATTCTGTGCGCGGCATTGGCGTTGGTTGCATCAAAATCTGATGTTGCGTCCCGTCAATCCGAATTGCGCCAGGAAATTTTACAGCAAGACGGCGCGCCAGTGGCCCCGGCGGAATTGCCAGACGTGGCCCCAGAAAAATAATAAAAAAATCATAATGAAAAAATCGCCCGGGGATGGGCGATTTTTTCGTTCAGGTTTTGGGTTCCTTACTTTCGCTTTTTTGAAACCGGTTTCTTTTGCACTGTGGCTTTCACAGGCTTTTTTGCCGATTCCTTGGCGAACTCTTTATATAACATAACGACGCATGTGTATCCGATAACCGCGGACAGTGCCGTTATGATGCCATCAATCAGACCATCGGAAAAGATTGCAAACAATATAATCGCCGCAACCAATACAACCGTATAGCCCAAATTCTTGGCCAATACATTTAAAACTTTCTCTGCTGTTTTCATGATATTATTCCTTTCGTTTGGATGTGTTTATTATATCACAAAAAAATGCGATTTCAAAAATATATATGATAAAAAACCGCGGGACGCCCCGCGGTTATGTTCAAGGGAGATGCACAATTTCTGGTTATAAAATCACCTGGCCACCCAGACGCGCCGTGCGTGGCAATGGGCCAAACGATGATTTTGGGCTGACATAAATATTACCGGTAACGGTGAACGCACCACAGAACTGCACCATATTCACATCGCGCAAGAACAGGTTGCCTTCGATGCGGACACCACAGGGCAGTGTGTATTTGCGCATGTTTTGCAGATACAGGTTGCCGCGGACGGTATCACCACTGCGCAGGATTGTCGCGCTGTCGCGGTGGTCAATAATGATGTCACCATACAGATCGCGCCCCATACGCGCGGTCTGGCGGATGGTGGCCTGGCACGGTTTTACGTTTGTAACGCTGACCGGGGTGGCGACGTATTCGCGGTTCGCGGTGCGTTTAATCGGTAATGTTGGGGTTGGCGCGACTTGCACCGGGCGACGTGGTGTTGGCTTTACAACGGTGGCGGCAACCGGCTGTTCAATCACAACGACGTTTGGTGTGTGACGGGCGCGCACAATGTCCACAATCAGCATCGTGAACAAGACGATAATCGCGACCAACAATGTCAGATTTACCAATCCAATTAAATCAATGCGGCAAATCCACGCCCATATGCGGCGAATAATGCGCGCGATGAATTTAAATGGTGCGCATACAATTTCGCGGACGCGGCCCCAGAACGTTTTCTTTTGCGCCTTGCGGGCGGTGCCACGCTTTGCAGACGTGCGGGCCTTTTTGCGTTCTACGCGACGGGCGGCAATTTTCATTTTTAATTTGTTGAACATGGATTCACCTTTATTTGTTCGTTTTGTTTATCGAAATAATAGTCCAAAAATATTATTTGTCAAGCATTTTGTCAATTGTTTTTGTCAAATGTTCGCCGCGCATATGGTTTGACGTCGGGGTGTTATTCGGGCTATGATATATACCAGTAATGATACGTCGTCTGTGGATTTTTTCTGTATTGGTTTTATGCGGTTGCGCGCATGCGCCCTGTGGTGATATGCCGGGATTTGCACCGGTGACGGTTGACGCGGGCAAATATCAAATTGCCACGTGGCAAAAAATCACCGACCCCCGCGTCCCCACACATGTTTATATAGAAGGGGACGGTCACGCATTTAATTCCAGTGGGCGTCCAACGTCCGACCCGACGCCGCGTGGCACATTTGTGCGCGATTTGGCGGCGCGTGATACGGCGGCAAACGTCGTGTATATTGCGCGCCCGTGCCAGTTTATTATGTCGCCCGCCTGTTCGCGCCATGATTGGACCGACGGACGTTTTTCGGGCGATGTTATTGATTCTGTGGCGACGGCGGTTAAATCTGTGTCGGGGGCGCGGCCGGTTGTGCTGATTGGATATTCGGGTGGGGCAATGGTGTCGGGCCTGGTTATAACGCGGCACCCGGAAATAAATGTCACGCGGTGGATTACGGTCGCAGGCGTCCTGAATCACGGCGCGTGGACGGCGCACTTTGGCGATACGCCATTGACGCGGTCGCTGGATATGGCGGTGTTACCCGATGTGCCCCAGTTGCACTATGTCGGCACACGTGACCGCGTTGTCCCAATGCAATTGACGATGGACATCGCGCGCGGTTCGGATATTGTCGTTGTTCCGGGCGCAACGCACGATGATTTCAAGAATCTTGAAATCAAATATTGACAAAATAATATTTGTGTATTACGTTCGCCGGTATGAGCGAAATAAAAATCTTTCCAATATTTGACCAGGCCGCACCCAAAATCTGGGACGACTTTATCAGTATTCGTGCCGCGGCATTGGAATACAATTACAAATTCCCGGTGCCAAAGTCCGAAAATGCCCAGGTCAGACAAGACCTAAAGCATCACTGGCGCACATGTGGGTTTAATTTTGCCTTTGCGGCATATGACGCCGACAATATGGTTGGATTCACGCGTGGCAATTGTTGGTATCGCGCCACCACGGTGCACAGTTTGTATATCCGTCCTGAATACCAGGGCACCGGTATCGGTCGCAAATTATTGACTCAGGTTGAACGTATCAGTGGATTTGAAACGCTTACAATTGATTTAATTTCATTGGCATACGCCGTAAATTTCTATCGCAAGATGGGATATCGCCCGGTATATCGAAACGGGCTGGACGCATCAAACGAAATGTTCAAGCGTGCACCAAATCTGCCGACGTGCACCGTGTTGCCGGTGTTTCACGCGTCGCCAATAATTCGCGCCGAATGCGACAAAATCGCCACGGCAAACAATGTGACATTTGATCCGAAATTGATTGATCGCGCGCATGCACGCGGACTGGTCTATATCAACGACAAATCAGAAATCACCGGATACGGGATTCAGGCCGCAGATGCGTTGCCCGATATTCACGTTGCACCGCACAATTGTTTCCCGTATATAAAGGGCCGCTTGGAACGCGAATTTGCGCGCCTGGCCACAATGCCCCAGAAAACGAAATAGGGCACAAAACAAAAACGGGGCGACGCCCCGTTTCTTTTTACAATTGAATATATAAATTCGGATTATTCCCCAGGCGTTCCATCGCCGTATCCAGGGTCTTGCGATATTCCAAGAACTTCTTTTTATTCGCCGAATCCAGATTACTGATTGCGGGCAATTTCACCGTCATTGGGTTGACGTGTTTGCCGTTCTTGATTATTTCATAGTGCAAATGTGGACCCGTGGACAGGCCGGTTGACCCGACGTATCCGATTGTCTGGCCCTGGCGCACGGTGGTGCCGACAACAACGCCCTTGGCAAATTTGGACATGTGCGCATACAGTGTTTCATATGAACCATTATGACGCAGCTTTACAAAGTTACCGTGTCCGCGGTTATATCCACGCGCCACAACGCGACCCGCACCGGCGGCCGGAATCGGTGTGCCGGTTGATGCACGGAAATCCACGCCCTTGTGCGCGCGGGTGTATCCCAGCACTGGGTGCTTGCGCCGGCCAGAAAAACTGCTGGTGATTTTTGCATTGTTTATCGGGGTGCGTTTCAGTGATTTGATTGCGCCATTGCCATCTTCGTCATAATAGCCTGATGTGCCGTCTGATTTGCGGAAACGATACATTTTGACATCGCCACGCAGTGCCTGGAACTGGACCGCCAGGACGCGACCGTTGTCAATTTTCTGGCCACCGGAAAAGTTTTCTTCATACAGGACCGAGAATTTCTGGCCCGCGCGAACATCGCGTTCAAAGTCCATTTCAAACGCCAACAGGTCATATACATCGGCCAGAATACCCGCCGGAATTCCCGCGCGCATACCCGCCAGATAAAAACTGTCCCCGTCCAGGATTTCGCCCGATTTATACACCACGCGAACATCGCGTTCGATATCAACCGTCTTGCATTCCCAGTTGCCGTTTTCACCACAGGTCAATTCCACCTGACGCCATGGCGATGGGATAATTACAATCTTGGACACCGGGGCATCGTTGTCATCGCGCACAAATTCAATTTTGTCGTTGTTCGCACGCAGTGTTGTTATTGATGCGTCTGATTTCAAAACGCGCGCAATTGCATCAACGTCGTTATGGGTCAGACCCTGGTCAATCAGCAGCTTGGACAGCGTGTCGCCCGATGCGACCATCACGACATTTTTGCATTCGTGTCCGCGTCCAATGCCGGGAATATTGGCCGGACTGCGAAAGAATACGACGACAATAATCGCCAACACAACCGCAATCGCGGCCAGTGCAATGACGATTTTTGACAGATTATTTGGGTTTATAATATCTTTTGCTTTTTTCATGTGTCCGATTATAATGGACTTATGGAAATAAATCAAGCGTTCACAATTCTAAATCGTGCCGGTGGGTTGCGCGCGGCGCGGATTATTACTGAAAATACTGCAAATTTATCATATTTTAATGTGTGGCGGATGGCGCGCCAGTTGCGCCGTGGGGTGCCTGTTGCAAAAATCATCGGCCAGAAATGGTTTTATGGCCTGAAATTTCGGACAAATCGGCATACATTGGACCCACGACCGGATACGGAAACACTGGTTGCGGCGGTGATTGCCGATTGCGGAAATGACACCACACCACGTATTCTGGACCTGGGGACGGGCACGGGGTGTATAATTGGCGCATTGGTAAAAAATATTCATGGTGCAACGGGTGTGGCAATTGACCGGTCGCGTGGCGCGGTGCGCACGGCGCGCGCAAATATGCGTGATTTGGGACTGGCGTCGCGTGTGCACGTTATGCACGCCCGATTTGATAATCCGCGCGCATTGCGTCCCGGGGAATTTGATATAATCGTGTCCAATCCGCCATACATTGCGCGCGGTGACACGCGTGTTGACGCGGGCGCAATGCATGACCCAGAAATGGCATTGTATGCAGAAAATGATGGATTGGCGGCATACGAATCAATTGCACCAAACGCATGGCGTTGGGTGCGACCGGGCGGAAAAATATACCTGGAAATTGGCGCGGGCCAGACCGATGCCGTCCGCGATATATTTACGCGTGCCGGATGGACATTTGTGCGGGCCGCGCGTGACCTGGGTGGAATTGAACGCGTTTTGGTATTCCAGGTTGCCGAATAGAATACTTATTTACAACCGCAGTCGCACCCACCATCACAGTGATGACAATGGTGGCACCCACCAAAAAATGGATTGTGTTGTTTCAGCATTTTAATTGTTGAATCAATCCCATGACCGTGAACAACATATGTTTCGTCGGGCAAATTCATATTGCGTAACGCGGCAATGGACAACTGTAAATCGTCGCCATCGCCCGTGGGCAGGTCGGTTCGTCCAACACCATCGCGAAATAACGTATCGCCGGACAGCAAAATCCCATATTCTGGGAAATAGAACATCATACCGCCCGCCGAATGTCCCGGCGCGGCAATTACGTCCATATTCACACCTGGTAAAATCTCTCTTGCGCCGGCGGTTAAATTTTCAGGCCGACGAAAATCAGACGGAATTTTTGGCATATTGAAATATTCCAGCAACATATTGCCCCACGTAATCAATTCCAAATCGTGGTGATTCATATACCATGGCGTGTCATAGTGCGCCGCCAGACCGGGCGCGGCGGAAATATGATCGCTGTGTCCATGCGTTGCATATATCGCCCGCAGGTGCAACCCGCGTCCATCCAGCAATTTTATCCAATCGTCCGCGCGACCCCATGGGTCAAAAATCACGGCGTCCGTGCCACGCGTCACCAGCACGGAATTCGTGTTTTCTGGTGGCATGTGGATAATTTCAAATTGGACGTCGTTATTATTTTGCATTTTTCTTTGTGCGTGGTTTTGGGGTGGCTTTCTTGGTCGGCGTGCCCGAAATAATTTCTTTGATTTCGGCACCGGTCAATGTTTCGCGTTTCAGCAATTCGTTCGCCAGGCGTTCCACCGTTGCCCGGTTTTTGACCAGTAATTTTTTCGCATCTGCGTGCGCCGCGTCCAGCCAGGCCTTGATTTCACTGTCGACCAATTCGGCGGTCTTTTCTGATGCATTTTCCAACGCCGTGCGATTGCCAAAGTTTGTTACCTGGCTGATTGCGGCCAGTCCAACGCGTGGCGACAGCCCCGCCGTTGTTATCGAATGCCGCGCCAGGCGTGTCGCCATGGCAATATCACTTTCTGCGCCGGTTGTGATTTTATCCGGGCCAAAGAATACTTCTTCGGCACTGCGTCCCGCCAGGGCAATGGACAGATTGGCGCGAACCTCGGCAATGGTCATGGAAACCTTGTCATCAATCGGCAGGTGTTGCACCATGCCCAGTGCGCGCCCACGCGGGATAATCGTTGCCTTGTGAATTGGGTCGGTAATGTCGGCATACATCTGGCTGACAAATGCGTGCCCGGCCTCGTGATAGGCGGTCAATTTGATATCTTCGGGGCGCATCTTGCGTGCCTTGCGCGGGCCCATCAAGATTTTATCACGGGCCTCGTCCACGTCGGCGGGTGCAATTTCCGTGCGACCATTGCGCACCGCGTGCAGGGCAGATTCATTTAACAGATTTTCCAAATCGGCCCCTGAAAAACCGGTCGTGCCACGCGCCACATCTTGCAGATTGACGTCCGGTCCAACCTTTATCTTTTTTGCATACAGGTCCAATATCGCGCGACGTCCCGCCATATCGGGTAATTCAATATATACCTGGCGGTCAAATCGGCCCGGACGCAACAATGCCGCGTCCAACATATCGGGGCGATTGGTTGCGCCAATTACGATAATGCCGGTGTCATTTGCGAAACCGTCCATTTCAATCAGCAACTGATTCAGTGTCTGTTCGCGATCCTGGTCGTTAAATGAACCGGTGCTGCGTCGTTGGCCAATCGCATCAATTTCATCAATGAACAAGATGCACGGCGCGTTCCGTTTTGCCATTTCAAAGATTTCTTTGATTTTCGCAACGCCCAGTCCGACGATAATACCGGAAAAATCACTGCCTGATGCGGCAAAGAACGGAACGTTTGCCTCGCCTGCGATGGCACGCGCCAGCAATGTTTTACCGGTCCCGGGTTCGCCGGCCAGCAACACGCCACGTGGCACGCGCGCACCAACGGCGGTGAATTTATCCTTGTCTTTCAGAAAATCTACGACCTCCATCAACTCTTGCTTTTCAGAATCAATACCGGCGACATCGGCAAATGTTGTTTTGGGCTTGCCAGTTGTGATTTTGGTCGGATTCTGTTGTGCCAGGCCACGTGTAATGCCACCCGCGCCACCGCGCATACCGCGGAAAATCCACCACATAAAGAATAACCCCAGTATAATCGGGAACCACATTCCCAGGTATTCCATCGTGCTTTTTGATGAATCAATTGATATAGACGCGCCATTCGCTGACATTTTGGCCAGCAATTCCGGGTCATATGTAATCGTTGCGTTAAATGGCGTTCCGTCGCGCAGCGTCCCGGTGGCGTCTGACCCGCGGATTTTCATGGTTTTAATATCGCCCTCGCGACGCAGGACGTCTGAAAATGACAATTCCACCGGTTTTATCGCCGCATTGCCCGAATTTGCCATGATACCACCCGGCATACCGCCCGACATAAACCCGCGCAGCCCCAGTGCGACAAACAATACCGCGAACACCGCGACGAATATCATTGAACTGTCGCGGCGTGTTGATTTTTTATTGCTTTTTAACGTTTGCTTTTCCATGTCTTGTCCTAAAACTTGTTTTTGCCCCTTCGGGAACGATTAAAATCCGACCATTTAACCGGCGCACAGTGCAATGCCCCAATGTGAATTTACAGTCAGACTGCAAATTACTTAGTGCGCGACGCAACGAATTCAAGCGCGGCTGATAATTATCCCCCCCAATTTGCTGAATCAACGTTCCGATAAACTTTAACCTAATATTGTCGTCCTGGTCAAATAGAAAAGAATCTGTGAACATTGCGCGCCGTCCATCGGTAACCGTCGCCACTAAATCCGCGACATCTGTTTCAATCGCGTCGCGCACCCGGCCCAGGTTTTGCGTCGCCAGCAAGATACGTTCATCTGAAATGCCCAGTTTATCGGCTATCAGATGACGATTCTTGCGAATTCTGACGCGAGTATAACGTTCATCGTCGTTCATTTCATCTGTAAAATAGCGGATTTTATTCCTGTCGCAATATTCACGCAATTCACGCCGCCATACGCCCAACAGGGGGCGGACAATTTTCACCCCATCGCGCATTGATACATCGCGCATCGCCGCCAGCCCGGACAGTCCACTGCCACGCCCCAGGTTCATTAAAAACGTTTCAATTTGGTCGTCGGCCTGGTGCGCAACCAGTAACGCATCAATATTATTTTCACGGCACCAGTCGGTCATGAATTTATACCGCGCGGTGCGGGCCGCGGCCTCTAGCCCCGCGGTGGGTTTGGGGGCGGTCCACTCAAAAATATGACATTCAATCCCGCGCGCCGCACACAGGTCGCGAACATGTGCGGCCTCGGTATCCGCGACAGCGCGCAATTTATGGTTCACATGCAATGCGATGGGGCGCGCCCCAATTTCATCCAGCCAGCACAACAGACACACCGAATCAACGCCACCACTGACCGCCACGGCCAGGCGATACCCGATAAAATCATTCATAAATTTAATAAATTTCTGATTCATTTTGGGTTATTTTATGCTATAATTCGCAAAAATAAAGTGAAAAAGAAAGGAAAAGAGAAATGGCAAAATTAAAATCTATGGCGGTATATTGCGGACACGAATTTGGCACAGAAACAGCGTTCGCGCGCGATGCGGCATTGGTTGGGGAAATGTTGGCGCGCAATGGTATTCGTATGGTATTTGGTGGTGGTGACGTTGGCCTGATGGGAACGGTTGCAAATGGTGCGCTGGACGCCGGGGGCGAGGTTATTGGTGTTTCCACCCACAACGTTGTTGCAAAACAGGAACCGGTGCACACCGGCGTTCATGTCCAGGTGGTCGATGGCGTCAACGAACGCAAACAGCGTATGTATGAACTGTCCGACGCATTTATCATTTTGCCGGGCGGAATTGGCACACTGAACGAATTGACCGATATTATGACGATGCAGCAAATTGGCGAAACGAAAAAGCCGCTGTTCTTTTTGAACACTGATAATTTCTGGGCACCGTTTGCGCGCCTGTTTGTCCACATGCAGAACTGTGGCTTTATCGAAGATGTCAAGGATTACGATATCCGCATTGCGGCAACGCCGGCGGATTTAGAACGCGAGATAAAGGATTATTAAATCTGAATAACTTTGTCCCGGGCGGTTTCCCCACGGATGATTTTAATGCTGGTTTTCGGCACATCAAAATGCCGGGCCAGCATTTTTATTACGGCCGCATTTGCCGCGCCATCGGTGGGCGTGGCGGTTGTATGCACGCGAATTGTGCCGTCGGGCGCGGTTTCAATGCTGTTTTGTCGCGCCCGCGGAATAACGCGAATATTAAAAGTCTGTTTTGAATCGTTCATCACTCATAACATGCAAGTGAAAATGAAATACCGATTGGCCGGCCCCTGCGCCAGTATTTGCGACCACGCGGAAATTTCCATTTAATCCCAATGTATCAACGGTCTTGCGCACCGCCGCCCAGAATCCACGCTGTAATTCCGCCGGGGCATTTGCGGTAAAATCGTAAATGTCGGTATATTCACCACGTGGCACGACCAGGACGTGCGTCTTGGCCCGTGGGTTCACGTCAAAAAATGCCAGTGCGTATTCGTCACTGTACACCTGTTTGCACGGGATTTGTCCCGCGATGATTTTTGCAAAAACATTGTCAGAATTATACATATTTGCCCCCTGGGATTTCACCTGCCCAGGATATTATACACAAAACGCAAAATCAAGTATTGAAATCCATCGGCGTCGCATTATATATACGTGGAACAAGGAGAATTTAACAATGATGAAGCCTTTACACAATTACGTCTTGCTGACGCGTCTGAACGAAGAAGCCAAGACCGCCGGCGGAATTATTATCCCCGATAATGCCAAGGAAAAACCATCGCGTGGTCGCGTTGTTGCGGTGGGCGATGGCGTATATGAACACGGTGCGCGCGTCCCGATGAGTGTCAAAGTTGGCGATACTGTCCTGTTTGCGAAATGGGCATCGTCCGCGAACGAGGTTAAAATTGACGGCACTGATTACGTTTTAATCAAAGAATCTGACATTTTGGGAATTTTGGAATAATCAAAGGACAAAATTATGGCAAAAAATATTGTTTTCGATACAGATAAACTGGCGGCGGGCGTCGATAAATTGGCCGATGCCGTTAAGATCACCATGGGGCCCAAGGGGCGCACGGTAATCATTGAAAAATCGTATGGCGCGCCGGTCGCAACCAAGGACGGCGTGACCGTGGCCAAGGCCGTATCACTGAAAGACCCGGCGGAAAACATCGGTGCCCGCATGGTCCAAGAAGTGGCGAAAAAGGCCGGTGATGATGCGGGTGACGGCACAACAACCGCAACCGTCCTGGCACAAAAAATTATACGCGAGGGTCGCCGTGTTATCGCCGCGGGTATGAACCCGATGGATGTAAAGCGCGGTATTGATATGGCGGTGTCGGCGGTTGTTGCCGATATTGACGCACATGCCCGCCCGGTCAAAGACAGCGCGGAAATCGCCCAGGTCGCGACAATTTCTGCGAATTCCGACCGTGATATCGGTGAAAAAATCGCCGGCGCAATGGAAAAGGTTGGCCGCGAAGGCGTAATTACAGTCGAAGAGGCCAAAGGGTTAGAGACCGAAATCGACGTGGTCGAGGGGATGCAGTTTGACCAGGGATTCATGTCGCCATACTTTGTCACAAACAGCGAAAAAATGCTGGCGGAATTGGACGGCGCGCAAATCCTGGTTTCTGAAAAGAAAATCACAGGATTACAGGCATTGCTACCAATTTTGGAACCAATCGCACAATCGGGACGCCCACTGTTGATTATTGCCGAAGATGTTGAATCCGAAGCGTTGGCGACATTGGTGCTGAACCGTCTGCGCGGTGGCCTGAAAGTTTGCGCGGTCAAGGCCCCAGGCTTTGGCGATCGCCGCAAGGAAATGCTGAAAGATATCGCGGCGGTGACCGGCGCAACCGTTATTTCGGACGATATGGGTATGACATTTGAAAACATTACCCCGGCGGTGCTGGGCAGTGCGAAAAAGGTCGTCGTCAGCAAGGATTCAACCCTGATTGCCCAGGGCGCGGGTGACAAATCGGCCATTGACGCGCGTGCGGACGAAATTCGCAAACTGTTGTCCACAACGACATCGGAATATGATCGTGAAAAATTGTCTGAACGTCTGGCGAAATTGGTCGGTGGCGTCGCCGTTATCAAGGTTGGCGGTATGACCGAGGTCGAAGTTAAAGAAAAGAAAGACCGTGTTGACGACGCGTTGGCGGCGACACGTGCGGCGGTTGCCGATGGTATCGTGGCCGGTGGCGGTATTGCGCTGGTTCGTGCGGCGGCGGCATTGGCAAATGTTCATGGCGCGAACACTGACCAGAACGTCGGTATTGATATCGTTCGCCGTGCAATCGTTGCCCCATGTGCCCAGATTGCCGAAAACGCGGGCGTGTCGGGCGAAATCGTCGTGGGCAAGGTTTCGGAATCGTCCGACTATAATTTCGGATACAATGCCCAGACCGGCGAATACGTCGATATGATGGCGGCGGGCATTATTGACCCGGCCAAGGTTGTGAAAACCGCAATCCAGGCGGCGGCATCAACCGCGGGTGCAATCCTGACCACGGGATGCGTAATGTCCGAAATCCCCGAAGAAAAACCAGCCACGCCAGCGATGGGTGGCGGCATGCCAGGCATGATGTAAAAAAACGCCCCACTCGGGGCGTTTTTTTTAGAGAGCAGAGTGTAGAGAGCAGAGAGCAATGGATGTGTCCGCCAATGGCGGACACTCTTTATTGTCATTCCTGCGCAGGCAGGAATAGGGGCTATACAGTGCGAGCAAACGCGAGCCATATCCAAACAATCGCAGATTTTATTATTGGGGACCAATCGCCCGATTACGACATGCCAAGGAAACACAATGGTGACCCTCCTGCGCCGGTATGATGGTGTTGTGTGGTTAGGTCCTTATTTTTGCGTATATTGTGCAACAATGAGCATAAGTAATTTCTTAGACCCTATTCCTGCCTGCGCAGGAATGACAAGTTTTTAAGTTTTCTATTCTAAAACTAAATCACTATATCACTTACTCACTTTTAAAATACCAGGCTGTGGTGCGTTGCACTGATAAAACTAATCAATTGAAATGTATTTAAGGTATACCGTCCGATGGCCAGGCGTTCGTATTCGCCAGGCGTCAAATCCATGGCGTTGCACATAAAGACAACGGACAATCCCATTTCTTGGCGAATTTGCTCAATTTGAACACCGATTTTCATATGCGCCCCCCAAAAAGAAAACCACCAGAAAATCAGGTGGTTGGAGTTTCATAGCTATAATAGAGTATAGTGTCGTTTATTCGGTATATTCACGACCCTCCAACCCAAGTATGGTTGGAGATGTATCGTCATCTCGGACGCTCTATTCGGGGCTATGAAACCCACAATGGCAACCCGCCACTGCGTTTGAAATTATATAACAGTTTTGCTGAAAACACAAGCAGACATTATTCGCGCAACTTGGCCCTTGCCATTGATGGCGACGGCGTGCTATTGTGGGGATATAAACACAGGGACCGGGGGCCGCATTATGAAACGATTTTTATTTATTGCCGCAATCATTACCGCCATGCCATGCGCGGCGCGCGCGGGTATTTACAGTATGGGCACATGGACGCCATATCTGACGTCTGATTTTGGTATGACATATTCAGACGTCCGTATTCACGGGTATGACATGGGTGGCTTTACCGGCGTTTTCAATATCGGGGCCGGTATGCGCAATAACCGCACGCGTATCCAGTTGACGTATCAAAAGCGCGACACGGTCAGTGAACTGTTTTCATCATGGCTGACCCAGACGGACGCGTCATTGGATCAACAGTCCTTGATGGCCAGTATTTATTACGACCTGGTCCAGACACGGTGGTTTGGCACATATGTCGGCCTGTCGGCGGGGGCAAATTATTATGATTTTTCGTTGGATTATAATGACGGCCGACCGTCTGAATCCGAAACAGGGTATGGGTTTATCGGCGGTGTGTCGGCGGGCGTGGTGCTGCATATTTCGCACGTGTCGTTCACGTTGGGTGCCGATTACAATTACATCGCGCGACCACACGCAACCAGTATAACGCCACGCGTTGGATTATCCCTGGCGTTTTGATGTGGTGATTTTCTTTTTCTTGGGGCGTGGCATGGGCAGCACGCGCGTCAATTCGCGCACCATGTCGTTCGCCAGTTCGTAATTTTCAATATCCATGATATAGTGTGGTCGCGCGCCACCATATGGAATCCCGACGTCCGGGGTAATGCCATGTGCGGCGAATACAGACAACGCATCTGGAATCTGTTTTACATACACAACGTCATCGCAAATCAGCAATACAGGTTTGTCGCACGAAAACAGCATATAATCCCCGAACATCTTGCGATATCGAATGTCCGGCGTTGCATTATGCACCACGTCATAAACAAAATTTATAAAATCAGCACTGGATGACATGTCCAAATTATATCATAAACAGATGTCACCAACAAGTATCAATGGCGGTTTTATTGTTTCACGTTGCACTTGCGTAACACCTGCTGTGGGTTGGATGCAAAGGCCTCTTTGATTTTTCCCGTGCCCAGTGTCCCCAGTTTTGACGGGTCAATCGTTTTTGACGAGATTTTCGACGCGGTTGATAGCATGACGTTGGTCACACCGGTTGTTGTGCCGCCCAGTATGCTGACGCATTGCCGGAACAGGTCGTCGTTCGGACACATAAAACACTGCCGTAAAATATCAGATGTATATCCGTGCATTTCTGACTTTTCAATACAACGGGCGGTGGTGTTGTCCCACAATTGCGCGCCATTGCACAGTATGCATACGCCGTTTGAATCAATGCCCTGTGTGGTGTCGGTTGGGCACGCAATGCACTTGTTTGATATCGCACTGGCAAAACCATAATCCGGGTCGCATGATTCCGCACACTCGTTATTGCGCAAAAAAAGTGTCCCCGTGCAAGAATCTGGCACGGTGCACGGCACGTCAGACACCACGTCGCCGCATGCGTTTAATTTCTTTTCATATTTGCATGTGCCACCGGCCAGTTGAACCGTCACAATCTCGGTCTGTATCCAGCTGCTACTTTGAACAAATTTGCCTTCGCGACTGCCACTGCCGTTGCAACAGTAATACTTTCGGCCCCAGTGCGAAAATCCATGTCCGTGATACAGCCAGTGTTTCGTGTTTCTTTTCGCTGCCCCATTGCCACGGCACGATGCCTTTTGCTGGCCACAGAACCAATATTCGTCGTTCCCGGCGTCATCAACCCAGCACTCGTCATTATACCCCGCGTAGAAATCCGCCATCGCGTTGCGCACCGGGCACATAATCACAGACATAATAAAAACAGTGGAAATTATTTTTGGGATACACATAAATCTCTCCGTTACTACGATACAGTTTTTTGTGATCCCTTGGCCGATATACTATCTTATTTCGCCCGATCGTGTCAAACAAAAAACACCGCCGTGGCGGTGGGGTGGGGCGCAATTGCGTTATTACTTGGCTTGCCTACTCATTGTCGAACCCTCTGGTCGGTGGCGCGCCCAGAAGATTGGCTGACGCCGACCTGGCAAAATCCACCTTCGTTAAAACTACGGTGGACCGGCGCGTTTCCGCCTTTTTGCTGCGGTTCGAACCCTCTGACCGGGTTCGAACCCTTGGACTTGCACGGAATAAAAAATACCCACGGATTCAACCGTGGGTATCTTTTATTCTGGCGCGCCCAGAAGGATTCGAACCCTCAACCTTCTGATCCGTAGTCAGATGCTCTATCCAATTGAGCCATGGGCGCAACGTTGTTATATTCTATACATTTTTATTCGGATTGCAAGAAAAAATAATCTTTTTTATCGGCCACCACGTTCGTCCGCGCCCGCGGCGTGATACAGCGCGTTAAAATGCTGGCGGCAGACGGATTTATAATTGCTGTCCCCGACGGCGATTTGTTCGCCCGCGCGCACGACGTTGCCGTTCGCATCAAATCGCAAATGGTGCGTCGCCAGGTGCATGCAACCTGGAATCTGGCATGTGGATTCCATGCGGTGCAGTTTTGCGCCAACCTCTATCAATCGTTGGGACGCCGGGAACAGGTGTTCGTTGCTGTCCACCATCAGGCCATAGCACATTATGATAATCGGGCGACTGTCCGCGATTTTGACCAGACGATCGATATCGGCGGGGGTGAAAAACTGAACCTCGTCCACCAGGACCATTTTTGTGTTTGTCGCTGGTGCATAGTCGGCCAGATTTTCCCGCACAATTGCGTCAACCGATATCCCAACGCGCGAATCAACGCGGTCCGCACTGAAACGATTGTCGGTTTTGGGTTTCAGCACCTCGGTCTGGTTGCCGTTTTTGTTCTGGTTATACGCATTGATAATCAGTTGTGCCGACTTGGAACATCCCATTGTTCCATAATGAAAGTGCAGGTTAGCCATCACATACTCCTTTTATGCCATTGATTCCAGTCTTTCAATACGTTTTTCCACCGGCGGGTGCGTTGCCATCAGGCTGGACGCGAATTCGCGCAGTCCCCGCGGATCGGCGATACACACGGCCGCCATTGATGCCGTCTTGTCCAGGCATTCAACGCGCGAGTCGGTTGTAATCTTGCGCAATGCCGACGCCAACGCGCGCGGATTGCGTGTTATCTGGGCCCCGGTGGCGTCAGCGGCATATTCGCGATTGCGTGATACCGCCATCCGCAACAGTGGCGTGATAATCCAATTAAACACCATAAACGCCAGCCACACCATCAGCAACACCGCCGCGCCGCCGTTCTTGTTATCATCGTCGCTGCGTGCGCCACCATACATAATTGTACGACCAATCACGTCGGCGGCAAAGACTGTGACACCGACCCCTGTAATCAGCAACATGTCCAACCGAATATCGCGGTTGCCAATGTGCGCCATTTCGTGGGCGATTACCCCTTCCAGTTCCAGACGACTCAGTCGCTTTACAATCCCGCGTGTCAACGCAACCGACGCGTCGCGGGGGCTGCGCCCGGTGGCAAATGCGTTCATAGAATCGTCATCAATTATATATACGCGTGGTCGTGGCAATCCGGCCGCCAGTGCGACATTTTCAACCGCACGGAAAATTTCACGGTTCTGTTTGTCATCATCGTGGATTTCGGTGGCGTGCGCCGCGTTCAGCATCATTGAATCACCAAATGCCCACGATATTATCATCCATACGCCACACGCGATAAATGTCGGAATTGCAACCTGGGCGGTGGTGCGCACGGCGGTATCAATCGGTGCCACGCACCACACAAACAAAAACACCAATGCGATAAAAATCAGTGGAAATGCCGCGACCAGAACAGCGGTCTTGATATTATTACGGCGGATATGATCATATACTGTCATTTATTATGCCTCTGGCGGGGATTATACACAAAAAAGCCACCACGTCAGTAAAAAAATGTGTTATAATACATGGGACAATGAAAGCGCGGAATATATTTGTTTTGGGTGGCTTGATACTGGTGGCGTCGGCGGCAACGGCGGCCAGTCTGTTACAGGCGCAACAATTTCCGAAAACATTTAACGACCTGTCATTTACCCAGCGGATGGCGGTCTTGGCCGAAGGATACACGCCATTTGAATCAGAATACGATGAAAATGGTCATTGTATTTCCGGGTGCCCATACGCCGGCATTACATTCGAGGAAGAGCAGGCCGAAATCGATCGTCTGACCCGGGCGGCAATGGCCGACCTGGCCGCGGCGGGATATACGACGCCCCCCACACCAGCGGTGCCGACAACGCCCGCTGTTCCAACGCCGGATGCGCAGCCCGTCACGCCGACCCCGATTACGACAACCCCACCGGTTGCCACACAACCACAACCGCCGGTCGCCGCCCCAACGCCCGCGCCAAATAATCCGATTGTCGCAACACCCGCACCGTCACCATCGCCTGTCACAACGGGGGCGGTTGCCGGCGCGCGCACATGTCGCCCGGTTGTTGAAAAAACACCGGTGGGAAATCGTCTGCCCACGGGGTGCCCACTGATGGCGGACCCAATGATTATAACGTCGCCGTTTGGGTATCGAATTCACCCTGTGCATAAAACGCGGCGTATGCATTACGGTATTGATATTTCGGCGACCATGGGCACCGATGTATTTGCTACCGCCGATGGCACTGTCACCACGGTCGTGACCAACCCCAGCGTCAATGCATGTGGAATCTATGTTAAAATCACGCACGACAATAATTATGCCAGCACGTATTGCCACCTCAGCAAGGCATTGGTAAAACAGGGCGAACGCGTTTCGGCGGGCTGTCGTATTGGCCAGGTGGGCAGCACAGGCGTCAGCACGGGGCCCCATCTGCACTATGCCATCACGCCAGACGCGGCCCGGGGCAATAAATACTCGATTGACCCGACAACGATGATAAAACATTGCGGATATAAACACCGGTAACAGATTACGCGTCGCGCGTCATGCGACGAAAGCGAACATCAAAACTGCCATTATTGATTGGTGCAAATTCCATTATATATGGGCTCAAGATACTTTCGCGTGCCCATTGCGGAAATTTCTGGTGCAAAATGCCCGACGCGCCAGTGATGATTTGTGCGCGCCGCACGCCCGACGTGGCCAGTTCCATGATTGCGTTCCACGCCTGGTCTTCGGTCATCTGGTGCAGGTCCAATCGTGCATATTTTGGCACATCGGTCGGCGCGTCTGGAATCAGCGTCCCCAGACGTAATTTCGCCCGCACAGATTTGTTGACGGCGCGCGCATCTGGGACAAAATCGCCCCCTGCCATTGCCAAGATATCATCATCACTCAGTTTCTTCATACCCCGATTATACCCCACCGCCCCACAAATAAAAGCGATTTGTTTCTGGACGTGAAAACTATGGTATGGGGCGACAATGAGTAGGTGCGGGCGCGCATAGCGCGACCAAACCGTCACGAATGCCCCGCAGTTGTGGCGTGCCACAACGAGGGAAAGATGAGAACCAAGTTCGAATCCGCGTCCCGCGGAAAAAATAAAAAACGACCCAAAGTGGTCGTTTGTTATTTTTTGGTCGGGGCGAAAGGATTCGAACCTTCGACATCTTGCTCCCAAAGCAAGCACTCTACCAGACTGAGCTACGCCCCGAAACGTCTGCAATTATAACAGCAATTTTTTGAATTGCAAATGTTTATATTATTTTATGCTTGAACGCAGGGGGTAAAAGTTTATATCATGCGATATATGAACAGGTTGGTCCGATTTTTTGCCGCTTTTGTTATTGTTGCCATGGCAACCGGGGGCGGAATTTGTGCCACCACGCGCAGTGGCGCCGCCGCATCAAATTACGTCAGTGCGAATACATATAACAACCTGTATCCGTATATGAACAATAAAATGCGCACTAATTTAAATCCGGGGACAACGCCGTCCCAATCCACAAACCAGATTGACGTTTTAACGCGGACCGTGCCGGCCAATACTACATCGGGCACGACATCGCGTCGCGTGGTTGCGCGTGGTGCGTCGTCATCGGCGCGCAGTGCGGTTGCCACGAACACAAATGTTTCGTCGTCTGGCACATATGGCCAGGCTGCACGCCGCGTTGTCGCGCGTCGCACGACCGCACGCAGTGCGACAAATTCATCAATGGGCATGCGCACGTCGGCGGCCACTGGCAGTGTCGCATCGGGAACCACACGTGGCGTGTCAACGCGTAACGTCGTCGCGCGCAGTGGGCGTGACAACACAGTAACGGTGGATCGCACCGATACGGCCACGACCAATACAATCACGACCGACGGCGACGCAATATCGTCGGTGCGGTGCCTGGCCGATTATACGGAATGCATGAACGGATATTGCCAGCGTGAAAATACCGCGTATAATCGTTGTTATTGCAGTGCGCGCTTGGCGCAAATCGATTCGCAATACCAGACGGATATTGATGCACTGATAAAGCAAATATTGACTATGCGGACCACGAAGCATTGGACAGACGCGGAAATGAGTCAGTATTGGATGGATGCAGTTGGAAAATATTCTGGCGAAAATTCATGGGAAAACCTGGATAATGCGTTGAACATTGACTGGGCCGGGACCGAGAGCAGGGTGCGTGGTCAAAACGCATTTGTAACCGGTCATGACTATTGTGTGCAGCATTTACGTGGGTGCTTTTATATGGCGGCAAACCTGCGTGATGTTTATCGTTCAGAGATTGCGCGTGACTGTGCAACGTATGAAAAATCGCTGCAAAAAATAAAAAATGCCGCCCAGAGTATAGTGGAGTCTTATAAATGAAATCTTTATTTGGAATAGAGTATGGGCGCGGCGCAACCGCACAACTGGTGCTGGGTGGACCGGCGTTGGCACCGGCGGCGGTGCGTAAAATGTATCCAGACGCAAACTGGACCGTGGTCGCGGCCGATCCATACGATGCCGAATTGTGGTCAACCGATCGGTTCGGTGAAAATTTCTTGATTCAGCGCAAGATTTATGCGTCGACCCCGCATACGCCACACGTATTGATTGGTGGTGATCACTCGGTGAATTTCGGGCATTTCGCGGCACTGGCGGACCGTATGGGAAATTCTGATTTGTGCCTGGTCTATATTGATGCGCATTTGGATATTCACACACCGGAATCGTCCCGTGCCCAGGCGTCTGGTGCGCCACATGGGACAAACGTTCGGGCATTGCTGGGCCAGGGGGACGAGCGTTGGCTGGGGCTGCAGGCACGTGTGCCAGCACTGCGTCCGGAAAATGTGTTTTATTTGGGCTCGCGCTCTTATGAACCGGCCGAAATCGAATGCGTGAACCAGAATAATATATTTATGCGCACGCCGTTGGATTTAGACATGCCAGAAAAGGTCGATGCAGTTATCGGCGAAATTATTCGCCAGATTGATGGTCGTCCATATGTTGTGTCGTTTGACTTTGATGCGATTGACGCAAATGTGTTTAGGTCCGTTCTGGTGCCAGAGCCGGACGGTCTGTCCCTGGATACGGCGCGCCAGTTGGTGCACGCATTTGCGCCGGACGCACACAGTTTTGAATTTGTGGAATATGCACCACGTGACGATGACGCGCAAAGCGCGGAAATCGTTCGCGAATTGGTTGGCATTGCAATGGCGGACTAAAATTCGTCACACATCAAATTATGTCGGTAAATATTGCGGGCCAAATCGTCACTGATTTGGCCCCAGTCATTTGCGCGCCCATATATTGGCGTGCATGGCGGACATGTGTTATTCGGCAATGGTGTATTTTTCGCGCAAGATGCGACGAATATCGCGCATGCCAGTATGCATAGTTTTTTCATTTATCTGTTCCTGGTGTTGAATAATGCGGTTTTGTTGCGTTATTGCGGCGCGCGATGCGGCGCGTTCGCACCCCAGTGTGCCAATGCGCACCCCGGCGTAAAACGCAAATAAAATAAATGCGGCAACCGCCGCAATCAGATATATTTTCATTGTGTTGTTTCCAAACAAAAACGGGGCATTGCCCCGTTTTTTTTATTGATTCATTGAACCAAAGAAGTCCGCGTTTGTTTTGGTCAAACGCAACTTGTCCAGCAAGAATTCCATGGCCTCTAACGTGCCCATCGGGTTGATGATACGACGCAGAACATACATTTTTGATAATGTATCCTTGCCCACCAACAGGTCTTCTTTGCGGGTGCCGGATTTTGTGATATCAATCGCCGGATACACGCGTTTGTCGGACAGTTTGCGGTCCAGAATGATTTCGCTGTTGCCTGTTCCCTTGAATTCTTCGAAAATAACTTCGTCCATCTTGGAACCGGTATCAACCAGCGCGGTCGCAATGATGGTCAATGAACCGCCACCTTCGATATTACGGGCGGCACCAAAGAAACGCTTTGGCCGTTGCAACGCGTATGCGTCAACACCACCGGTCAAAACCTTGCCACTGGATGGAACGCATGTGTTGTATGCGCGCCCCAGACGTGTGATGGAATCCAGCAAGATGACGACGTCTTGGCCGGCCTCGACCAAACGTTTGGCCTTTTCGATAACCATTTCGGCAACCTGGATATGGCGTGCGGCGGGCTCATCAAATGTGGACGAAATAACTTCGCCTTTGACGCTGCGTTGCATATCGGTAACTTCTTCGGGACGTTCGTCAATCAACAATACAATCAGTTTTACGTCCGGATAATTTGTCGCGATTGAATGTGCAATGTTTTGCAGCATAACCGTTTTACCGGTGCGCGGTGGCGCAACAATCAGACTGCGCTGGCCCTTGCCCGTTGGGGAAATCAGATCAATCACGCGTGCGGACAGGCTGCGCCCCTTGTCTTTATCATCTGCAACCTCCATCCGCAGCATTTCGTCCGGATACAGTGGTGTCATATCGTCAAACGATACGCGATGGCGCAATTTTTCCGGTGCGTCGCCATTTACGCGTTCAATCGTTTCCAACGCGAAATAGCGTTCGGATTCGTTTTGCGGGGCCTGAATCTGACCCTCGACATAATCGCCGGTTTTCAGACCGTATTTTTTAATCAAATTTGGCGACACGTATAAATCGTCCGGCCCGGCCAGATAGTTACTCTCTGGCGCGCGCAGGAATCCGAAACCGTCCTGCATCCGTTCCAGAACGCCGTCACCAATCAGTGTGATTTTATTGTCGGCGGCAAACACACGCATCACGGCAAAGCGCAACTGTTGCACATTTAACTGTGATGGGTTTTCAATGCCCATATCTTCGGCCATTTTCAGCAACTGCTGGGGCGATTTCGCCTTTAGCTCGTTCACATGCATGAATAAATCCTTTTGTGGGGGTGGGTATGCAAGAATTTGCACCCTGTGTTTATCTATTTAGCCCACGTATTATACGCTTTTTGTCCGTAAAAGTCAAGATTTGTTATTTTTACTTGCTTTTTAGGCGTGTAATTGCTTTCATTAAACATACAATTAAACAAAGGAAGTAGAAACATGGCAGGCAGCATAAATAAAGTGATATTGGTTGGCAATGTTGGCCAGGATCCCCAGGTGCGCACAATGCAGAGCGGACAAAAAGTCGTCAGCTTTTCATTGGCAACATCGGACAGATGGCGCGACCGTGCGACCGGTGAACAAAAGGAACAAACAGAATGGCATCGTGTTGTGATTTTCAATCCTAACCTGGTTGATGTCGCAGAACGCATGTTGCAAAAGGGCACAAAACTGTATCTGGAAGGTTCGCTGCGCACGCGCAAATGGCAAAATCAACAGGGCGCAGACGTCTTTACGACCGAGGTTGTCTTGAATCAATTCGCAGGCCAGATGGTTATCCTGTCTGGTGCCAAGAGCCTGGATTCCCAGGGAATGGGTGACGCACCCGCGGCGGCCCCGGCCCCACGCGAAGAGATTTCCGTTGCCGACATTGGTGACGACATTCCATTTTAATGGAATGGTGTCACCGGATTTTGCGTATGCAAAATCAATCGGTGATGAAACCAAGCGTCAGCGCAGGTTACGTGTAGCCGTGCGAAACGACATTCCATTTAAAAAAAACGCGCCCAGGGCGCGTTTTTTCATAGAGAGTGCAGAGTGTAGAGAGCAAAGAGCAATGTTGCGCGCCATCGGCGCGCTTATTTTTTTGTCGCGGACCGAGTTCCCCTCCGTTGGAGGGGGGGGCACGAAGTGCCGGGGTGTCGTTATATTAAAGGGACAACGCACAGGGACAAATTATGATCGCGGTTGGCGATTCGGTGGGGTGGCAAAAATAGAAAATCAGATGATAAAAGTCACAATGGGTATGATTTCCCACCTGAAAAAATTCACAAAAAAACATAAAAATTTATGCCGAATTAAAAGGTCTGAATCCCGCAAGAATCTGGGCAAAAACGTCCAAAAAAACATGCCGAAAAAAAACGGTGGTTTAGATTCGGCATAAAATAGCCTTGACAAAGCCCGGAAAAGCGGGATATTATCCCAATAAATCCATGTCGAATCTAAACCACCGTTTTTTTTCGGCATGACCAAGTTTTCGGGGGGGAAATGAACACCAGAAAAACAGTCTTTATCGCATGCATGTTGACGGCCATCGCCGCCCCGGCATATGCCGCAACCAGATGTGTATTGCTGAATGCGTCGGGGACAACGTGCACGAGTACGGTCACAAATGCGGAAAACGTGTCAGACTGGCGACGTAGTTGCACAACAAATGGAACCAGCACCCCATTGTCCGGGATTGTTCAGTGTTCTGCCACGACCGCATCGGGCGCCGCAGTCGGTTCGCTGGCGGCGACAATTTCAACCAAGCCAGGCAGTAACTGTTGGGCACGTGTTTTGTCCCCCGTGGTTGGCATGTGGGTCCTGGTAGATGGAACACACATGGATTCTGTGGTGGGATGTCATAAATATTGTGCACGCTTGGCCGGTGGGGACAGTTTTGAATGGGGCACTGGTGTCACTGCCCCCAGTATATCGACAGCAAATTTATTAAAGTCGGTCACCGGAACAGCGGGCATAAAATACTAAATCATAGCGATGGAATAGCAAAAATGTGGAAAATACTGTTATCATCTGTATCGTTTTTTGCAATCTGTGCGGGTGCATTTGCCGTCAATGAATGTGCGTACAAGGGATATGTAAGTATGTCATCACTAAATCCCGCACAGTATAGCGTTACAACCTCGCACGCAACAAATTCAACCGAATGGACGTATACGTTGAAAAAGGGCGATTTGGACACGACACCAACAACCGTGGTTGGTGTGTTCTATGCCGTTGGGTTGTGCGGATTTAGCGAGAGTGGTGACAGCCCCGCCACCAGTATAAAAAGCGGTAACGATATTGGTAATTTTACCGGTGTCAATTGCTGGTGTCGAATGGTATCACCATTTCGGTCAAAGTGGATTTATGTGTCCACCCATACAGACAGCACAGATGCGTGTGCAAACAAATGCTCTTGCAGCACAACGTGGGGTGGCACGCTGTGGAACGCATACTTTAACAATATCATATCGGGTTATATCAGCAGTATTGACCTGAACTAAAGGGGGCGCACAGATGAGAGTTTTACAAATATTTATGTGTGTTTTGGTTGCAAGTGTGTTGTCTAGTGTTGCAAACGCCGCCGCGCCGTCAACAACATGCCCCACAGGATACATTGCCGTCGTGGATAAATATGTTGTTCTGTCGGGTGCGGCGTGCACCAACTTTTACAAGGCCACCAGTTCGAATATTCCATCGTGTCTGAGCGGGACGTCGCATGGCGCAAAATGTTGGATGTATGCGCCAGCGAATATGGATTTTACCGATGACACAGGCACGTATCAGTTCACAACAGCATGTCCGCTGACATAGCATCTGCGGACACCAGAGTTTCTGATGTATCATGGCAAGGATCCCCCGTCATAATGACACTTGCCATGGTGCGCAGAATAAAATACCCCACCGTTCCTTTCTGTATCACTTGCCAGCGATGCATCCGGCGGGGTATTTTTTTATAGAGAGCAGAGTGTAGAGAGCAGAGAGCAATGACGCGCGCCATCGGCGCGCATGTTTTTTTTCTTGTCGCGGACCAAGTTTCCCTCTGGCCAGAGGGGTGGTGCGAAGCACCGGGGTGTCGTTCTATTTTAGAGAGCAGAGTGTAGAGAGCAGAGAGCAATGAGTGTGCTCGCGCAGCTCGCAACATCACAGACCTGGATTCTGGGCACGCCACCCACAAAATCTGACGATTTTGCGGGACCCGGACAAGCCCCAGAATGACAAGAGTAAAAACGGACTAAGTTCCCCTCCGGTGGAGGGGTGGCACGCAGTGCCGGGGTGGTCTTGAGAATCCGTAATGTTGGTATATGTATAAAAAAGACCACCTCCCCGCTACGCGGGACTCCTCCACGGAACCACCCACAAAATTTGACAATTTTGCAGGGCCCGGGTCGGGGTGGACACCCCGGGCGGACGGGGTAGTGGTATTATCAGTCCCTGCGGGGCAATGGATACCGGCCTGCTCCGGTATGACGACTTAAAAATAATATTCCGCAGAAAATGAAATATGTTCGTAGAAAAAAACTTAAAAACTTGTCATTCCTGCTCCGGGCCCCGCGGAATTGATAAATTCCGTGGGTGGGCAAAGGCAGGAATAGGGACTATGTAGTGCGAGCGGACGCGAGCCAACAACAGAATTTTGCGGTGTTCATTATTGGGGACTAATTGCCACATTATGACCAACCAAGGGAACGCAATGGATACCGACCTTCGTCGGTATGACGCGTGTTGTGTGGTTAGGGGCATATTTTACGTATCGTATATTCTGCAACAGTGAACAGAAGTAATTTTAAAGACCCTATTCCTGCCTGCGCAGGAATGACAAGTTTTTAATTTCTCTATTCTAAAACTATATCACTATATCACTCTATCACTTACTCACTTTATCATTGCTCTCTGCTCTCTGCGCGTTGCTCTCTAATAAAAAAACGCCCCGGTGGGGCGTTTTTTAAATGCTGTCGGCGTTTATCCAACGGCCGTTCTTTAACAGGCCTGGGGCCATGCCTTCGTTATTACGCAGGGCGTCAATAACCGCACGTGCCTTGGGCGCATCCAGGTTCACAATACGAACCTTGTACATGTCGCCTTCTTTGACAACGGTGGCGTCGCCATATGTGCGCATACGAGATGCCAGGTTTTCTGCACTGTCTTCGGCATAGAACGCGGCAACCTGGACACTGTATTCGCCAGATGTTGCGCTCTGCATCGGCTGAACGACCGTTTCGGTCACAGTCGTTGTTTCAACGATTGCCGGTTGTGCCGGTGTGTTCGCGCCAATTGTTGCGTTTTTAACCGCTGTGGATTCCTGGGCCATAACCTGGACCTGGACCTTGGACTGGCCATTCATGCCGATACGTGCGGCGGCGGCCGGTGACAAGTCCATAATACGTGTATTCACAAATGGACCGCGGTTGTTCACACGAACGACGACCGATTGACCGTTATCCAGGTTCGTTACACGTGCAATTGTCGGCAGTGGTAACGTCTTGCTGGTTGCGACCATCTGGTTCACATCAAATGTTTCGCCATTGCTGGTTTTTGTGCCGTTCAGTTCGGTTGGGATAATGCCCGCGATGCCGGTCTGGTTGTAATTTAAATCTTCGGCCGGGATATACTGAACATCTTCGACCTTGTATGCGCTGCCAACATAGTATTTAGGTGCCGGTGCCATCAGGTATGCCGCGTTCAGGCTTTGATCGCCGCCGCTGGTAACCAGGGTTTCTTCGCCGAAACCATCAGAACCGTAACCCGCCGGTGCATTGGTTGCGTTGTTGGCCGCGCAACCCGCCAAGATAGCAGTCAAAGCTGCCAATGAAACGATTTTTTTCATAGTTGGGACTCCTTACATTCTCTTATGATTCTGATTCTATCACATAAAAGTCCCAGTTTCAACTTTATTATTTTGGCTATATTTTTCGGTCAATTACGTATGCCACCGGCAGATAGATT
>CAKQSE010000001.1 GCA_934272785.1 uncultured Alphaproteobacteria bacterium | reverse complement strand
AAAACTTCGGCATAGACCTGTAATGTCAATTTATCCCAAACGTGACCAAACTTGGTCCCAGCGTGGAATCCCCACATACCGTCGGAATAGTTGTCATAGTCAAACACGCCATACACATTGCCTGTGGGCTGCAAACTACCCTTGACGTTATATGTGCCACGCATTTCACCAACACCGCCCAAATGGATATCACCATAGACATCCCATACAAACCCGTTATACAGGTTCAAAATGCGGTATGTTGTGCCCAAACGACCACCCGACAGACCGGTGCGGCCAATATCGTTATCGTGGGTGTATTGCAACAAAAAGTGCGCCGCCCAGCGATCGGTTATGCCGTATCCCATTTCTTCTTGGACACGGACAATTGGAAATTCAAATCCACCGTCGTGATTTTTCTCGCGGTGTGCCCATGAATTATCGGCAACCTTTAACATAATACCGTTGGACAATTTGGAATAGAACATATTCTGTTCTGGCAAATACAACGGATTTTCCATGTTGTGGACCGTTGAATACAACTGGCCCGGAACGTTCGCAGCCATCGCAGGCATAGTCAATACAGACGCCGCAACTGCAAACTTTACAGATTTTTTCATCAAATAACTCCTTCGTTGTGATGAAATGCCACAGCCCCCATTATTGGCAAGACTGGGGTTCATATCCACACCGCCCATTATTGGCAACAGTGCGCTTTTATGATACGAACGTTCACCAGGGTATACCCATTTTGGGAATAATGTCAAAGAAATCTTTTTCTTGCAAAATTTATTTATGCTGGTATGCCAAAACGTATGGAACAATTTTTTCCCACGATTCTGGGGAAATCCACGAACGCGGAATCACAATGCTGTTATGCTGGCCGGCCGACATTTTAGGCTGGCTATCACCATTTTTTGCATTTATGATTTGTGGCAACGAAATTGTCACGCCACTGATTTGCCCCGGCACAACAAATGTAATTTCTGTCCCAGCGCGAATTTCATTTCGTAATTCTAACGTGATATTATCCGCCGCGCGCGCCGTCACAACACCCGCCACGTGCCAGTCAGACGTTGACCGCGTTGTTTCATAATCGTGCGCCCCCGGCCCCAGGTTCCCATCAAAGAACGCCGTTGTGTATCCGCGTGATTCCAATTTATTTAATTCCGCCATAAATGGTGCGGGGTCAAAATTATCGGGGTCTGCCGCATACGCGTCCATCGCGCACCGATACGCATTTGTTACCATACCGACATAGTATTCACTGCGATTGCGCCCCTCTATCTTTAACGAATCTGGGTGCACCGCAATAATTTCGGCCAGGCGCGGCATCAGGCACAAATCGCGTGAGTTCATAATGTATGCGCCGCGGTCATCTTCGACCAATGGCATTTCAATACCGGATTCACATTCGCGCAAAATAACATCGTATTTCCATCGGCACAGTTGTGCGCACGCCCCACGATTGGCCGGGCGACCGGTGATAAAGTTGGACAACAGGCAACGGCCAGAATAACTCATACACATTGCGCCGTGAACAAAAATTTCCAGCCCAACATCTGGGCAGGCGGCACGGATTTCACGAAATTCTGCGAACGGAACCTCGCGCGCAAGGACGCACAATTTTGCGCCGGCGTTCTGCCAGAACCGGACCGATGCCGCAGAACAAATGTTCGCCTGGGTCGATACATGTATCGGCATATCGGGGTGATGGTCGCGCACCCACATCATAACGCCCGGGTCCGCCACAATCAGCGCGTCGGGCCCCAGGTAATTTATTATTTCGCTGACGCGCGACATATTTGCATACTCGCGTTCATGCGCAAACAGATTAAACGCCAGATAGACTTTCTTGCCCGCCGCATGCGCCAGGTCGATGCCCTGCCGGACCTCTTCGGTGGTAATTTTTGCACGTGCGCGCATTGAAAACCCGGGCAGGCCCGCGTAAATCGCGTCCGCCCCATATAAAATGGCGGTTTTAAATGCGTCCAATGTGCCAGCCGGTGCCAATAATTCTGGTAATTTAATCATAATTCTGCCTTTGGCATATATTTTTTACGGTTATTGCATAAAATCAAGCAATTTATGATTTTTAGACTTGAAATTATTTTCCGAACCATGTATAGTAAAGCCCGTTGCCAGTTTAGCTCAGCTGGTAGAGCATCTGATTTGTAATCAGAGGGTCGTTGGTTCAAGTCCGACAACTGGCACCAGAATTACCGCGGTCACCCGCGGTTTTTTTTATTTGATTTTGTCCTAAAAAAAACGTCCCCGGGTGGGGACGAAATGAAAGGTTCGGAACACATATAAATCTTACTTTTTACGGGCGCGCGGGCGGGCGCGACGCGACCGTTCAGATGTGGTGGCGCGACTGCGTGATGCGGCGGGCGCGGCGTCATGCGCGTCATCTGTATCATCTGTGGCGTATTCGTCGTCATCGTCCATATATTCAGACGCCATTACTTCATCCATAAACCGGCGCACATTTGCATTGCGGGCGGCGTATTTCTTTATCCCGACAATCAACGCGGCGGCAATCATTTTTTCCAGGTCTTGCTGGGAAATATTGCGCGTAATGCGATCGCGGACGTTTGACGCAATGCGCATCGCCGCGCCACGTGCACGATAGAACACCGAATGCCGACGCCGACGCGCGATAACAATTTCATGGACCCACATGGCGATTAAAAACACCACCATTGGCACCGCGGCACATACGATAAAGTATTTGAATACGACGTCACTGCAAAATCCCAATCCAAACATCGGTGCACATGCGCGCGACGCATGCAGCAATATCGTTGCCACGATTTCATAGATAAAAAATATCGTCAGACATATTTTTATTCTCAGCATTTTTGGGTCCTTTGTTTCATATGTCTGTATTTTCGCATAATTACGCAAATATGTCATCGGGAACGAATTCACAGTAAAAAAACGCCGCCCGAAAATGGGCGACGCCAATAACAAATGCGCATGCGTTGGACGTTATTCTGCGTCCGCGCCCCCTTCGGCACGGGCGGCAGATTCAATTTGCAACAACTGGTTTTCCAATGCCGTGCGTTCTGATGATTTATAGCCTGTTTCCGGTGCGGGCGCAGGGGCGGTGGCGGTCTTTTTGTCCGTGGTCGTGGCGGCACCCTTGGCCGGTTTTGCGTCCGCCGGGGCGGTCGCCGTTGTTCCCGCCGGCGTATCAGACGACACCGCCGGATTTATCAGGTTGTTGTATATTTCCATCGCCTCTTGCGTGCCGGCGACATCACGGGCCAGTAATTTATTTTCGGCACCCGGAACAAACCATTTATCCAATTTAACCGCGGTCAATTGCATTACCGGGCGTGTGCGCGCATTGGCAATCCAATCAGGCATCTGGGGTGCGTCCGAGAAATACCACAATGCCCCCCAATAAACAACGCCCATAACAAAGATACCGCGGATAATACCAAAGATAACCCCCAGCGTGTGATCTGTGACCTTCATCATGCTGGCCTGGACGCGGTCGCGCAGTTTCTGGTTAAAGAACCCGACAATCAACAATATCGCAAAGAACACGATAAAGTATGACGCAACCAATGTCCCGACGGTTGAATCCGGCAAATCAAACCAATGCTGTAACAACCCGTCCAGCAATGGCGACACAAAACGTGCCGTCACCGCCGCCACAACCCACGACAGGGTTGCAATTGTTTCATACACGCCACCGCGAATCGTCGCCCATATCGTGGACGCCAACACAACGCCAATGTATATGTAATCTAAAACAGTCAAATCAAACATAGGTTATCCTTTGGGGATTTTCCGTTATCATTATTTCTTTTTGCGAACCAGAACAAATCCCAATGCTGCGACCAAAACAATCAGCAAACCATAGAAATAGATGCCGGAATTATTTTTTTTTTCAACTGTCGTATCGGCAGCAACCGTGTTTGGGTTGTATTCAGAAATCGCCGACGCGCGATCTGGATGTGCAGACTTGAACGCATCTGCATCAGATTCCATGGCCTTGCGATTTTCCGCCGCAGTTGCCTTGGCATCGTCGGACATGTCCGCTTCGACCGCGTCACGCAATTCCTGTTGCATAAAGTCCGCATATCCCTGGAAGCATTTGTCGCCGACCACAATCACCGGCACACCACCAGATTCATATTCGCACTTTTTCAATGTTTCCTGGAACAGTGGCAACGATTCCTGGACCATAACATTGACCTCGCTGACCTTTAAATCAGGATATTCATAGACCAAATTATTACTGATAAATTCACGTGCGTGATGGCAATGTGGGCATGTCGGCGAATAATAAACCGTGATATCCGCAGCAGACGCCGCGCCAAAAATCGCCATGCCAAACACAGCAGACAAAACAGATAATTTTTTCATTTTTTCTCCTTTAATTCCTGACCCGATTATAGGAATCTGGGCGCGCCGGTGCAAGCCATTTTTTATGCCATAACACACATTTTTCCTCAGCGACCGACGCGCTGCATCAAACGGACATCATCAAATTCAGAATATCGTTCAAACATCGCGCGCGCAAATGGGCACAGCGGGATAATCTTGCGTCGCTGGTGCCGCGCCAGGTCCGACACATGTCGCACCAGATTCAGGCCAATTTCGGCATTTCTGAAATCTGGGACCACGGCGGTATGATCAATAACCAGGCGATTCAGCCCCACCCGCACAAACGTTATTTCGCCGACGTGCCGGCCATTGCATTCTGCATTAAACCCCAATCCATTTGTGTATAAAGTATAGATTATTTTTTCAGACATTTTATGCGTCCCCCTGGTTAAAATTATATCCGTGGGACGCGTAAAATAAATATGATTGAATCCATAAAAAACGGGGGCAATGCCCCCGAATTGTTTCCGCGGATTACTTTCCAACAGAATCGTAATTTTTACGGATAATCTTGGCGCACTTGCGCAGGCCCGCCGATTCCGCCGGTGACATTTTCGGCATAATCGGTGCCGATGCGCCATCAGACCCGACCACACGTGGCAACGACATTGCGACCATATTCGCGCCCGCCCCGTGCACACAGCTGACGGTCAAGATACGATGTTCATTATTGATTATACAGCGCAGCAAATCCGCCGCCGCCGCACCAATTCCGTCCCAGGTTGCGCCACGGCCCTGGATAATTTCATACGCCGCATTACGCACGCGGTGTTCAATTGTTGCACGCGTCGTCTTGGGCAGTGATATTTTCGTCTGGCGGCAAAAGTCATCCAGCGCAACCGCGCCAATTGTGACCGATGTCCAGTTGACGATACTGGAATCCCCATGTTCGCCCAACACGTATGAATTGATAGACTGGGTCGAAACCGACAACTGGCGCGACAAAATCGTGCGCAGGCGCGCCGAATCCAGCATAGTGCCCGTGCCAATCACGCGCGACGCCGGCAACCGCGACAATTTCTGGGCCAGCATAACCATCACATCCAACGGATTCGTGACCATAATAATCTTGACCGTTTTGGCATCAACATTTGCCATAACGCGCGGCACAATGTCCGAAATCACCGCGACATTTTTGTTTAACAGATCTGTGCGGCTTTCGCCTGGCTTTTGATTTGCGCCGGCGGCGATGATAACAATTTCAGACCCGCGTATGGCGCGATAATTGCTGGCCGCGGTGATTTTCACGTCAAAGCCAAAACTGGCGGCGTGCCCCAGATCTTCGGCGGCGGCGCGTGCGCGAATTGCGTCACGATCAAACAATACAATTTCGTGAACAAACCCAGTATTTTTTACCGCGGTGGCCACAGCCGACCCGACCGTTCCAACACCAATAATTGCGATTTTCATGTATGCTCCCTCTCTGTTACAATCTTGGGCAAATTATACCAGATTTTCCACCCCCCGTCCAGAAGACACACTGGGAATTTATTATCAAATTGATTTTTTATGCGTTTTGCGGTATAATACGCGCATTCGCCGATGCAGACCGCATCGGTCTTTTTTTATTCAAACAACCGACCGAAACAAATAATCAATCAAAGGATACAATATGGCAAGACAAATTCAGTTTCGGCGTGGGACCGCCGACGAGCATAAAAACTTTACCGGGGCCGATGGCGAGATTACCGTTGACACCACCAACAAAACCCTGCGCGTGCACGACGGCGTGACCGCCGGCGGCACAATGCTGGCACGGCAAAGCACACTGGACGCCGCCGATTATGTTGTTGCATCATACCGTGCCCCAGATGGCAACGTTTGGTGGCGAAAATACAAATCTGGCAGTATTGACATTGGCGGATACTATACTGGGAACGCCCAAACCGTTACATTGCCGGTTGAACTGGCCGACAATAATTATACGGTTTGCCTGCACAAAAATTCCAGCCCCGCGTATTGGGCAACAACACATCTAGTAATTGAAAAACGAACAACAACCAGTTTCACTGTCAGTGTGTATGGTGACAAAGCATCTATGTGCATCGGATGGACAATTATCGACGCAAAAAGCAAATAAAAAACGGGGCAGCCAATTCTGGCTGCCTTGTATCCTAGAATTTCATTTTCCGTAAATGCCACCAAAAACTATGGTGTTTTTTACTGTTAAATATTTTATCTATTTTTTTTAATTTATTGTACATAATACCATCTATAAACAACTCGTATATGGTGGTCCGCCGTGCATATTTCCACCAAATATCACTGCCACGCCAAGAATGGTCACCTAAATGTAGCCACGGTTTGGGGTCACGATACGATGTAAAATGCATCACCTTCATTTCCGCCGTAGGGATATCGGGATTGGCACCCGGAAACATATTATACATTTTATCTATATACATTATTTTGTCGGGATTGTTCACAGCAAAATAGTAATAAAGCAGAGCTTGATCGCAAAAAGATGTTTTTTGCAAATTTCTACCAAACTGCAAAATATCATCCAACGTGCCAAGTTCGCGCCATAATTTAAGGTTCAAAACTAAAAATCCAGAGTTACTGGCATCAGGGCCTAATTCTTTTTCTGACAAATCATCACCACCGCTATGTTCTGCCATCGCAATCAATTTACCCGTCATATCCATGTCGAAAACATCGCACAAATTTGCATTACAAATCATATCGCCATCCATATAAATAACTCTATCTGACGTGTATAAAATATTTTGTGCCAAGAGATATATGTAATGAGTCAGCGAAACGTCCCCCCCCCACTGTCCCACATTCTGTCCATCAAACAGTTTTAATTTATCAGTAACATCATGATAGATAATTTCAGTTCCAGGAAAATCAAGCATTGTATTGTTAAAAGCATCCTTGTACTTATGCCAATCCTGCTCTGGTATTTTATTGAATGCAGTTGTATACAATACGTGTATTCTCAACCGTCGCCCATTTAAATGCTCTGCAACAGAGCGCGCCAAAACAATGTAAAATAGCAAATAATTTTGTGTGGTAGAAAACAGTAATTCTACGGGATTTCTATTTATCATCGTATTTCCTCTGGCTGGCCAACAGATACTGAATAAAGACATTTATACGAAAAACACAATAAAAGGCTAAAATATCTGCGTTGTAATTTTGGCCATATTAAAATCCGTATCTGTCGTGGGCCACGTGTCTTTATTTTTAATGGATACATCAGACACAACGCAAGTGTTTGCAGGGGGCTGCGCCATAATGTATTGCGCACAATGTGAATCGCACGTTTTGGATGTAAAATAACCATTGGCAATGGTATTTTTACAGAAAACAGTGGAATATAGGCACTGTGTGCACTGTCATATGCATGTTGAACGCAATTCATATTTTTGCGGTCTGTATTGGTCGGAAAATCGACCAAGCAATTGACATACGAAACTAATGTTTTGCCTTGCAAGAAAATGTCATTGCCACCAAATAAACTTTTTATATAATTTGCAAACTCAACCGCACCATCAGAAACATCGGGATAAATCTGTTTGCGAATTATTTCGGCGGCGTTTACGCTTTTTGCATACACAGGCTTGCCATCAGGCGTAATATTCTTGATTGGATATTCTGGGGCCGTCATAACAAATTCCATAAAGTTCCAATTCTTGGTAAAAGCGTCAGTGGGTTCGCCCGTATTTGGGATATATTCACTGTATGTATACGCACCCTCGTATGGACCACGGATTACGGACCAATACATCGCACTGACCGGAAATCCCAATGTGCTTTGGATAAGCTTCTGTGATGAAAACCGCGCTGTTATCGTATCAACAACCGCAATATGATTTGTTGATGGTGCATGTGACAACAAATATTTTTTATAATTATCACGTTCTTTATCCGCACATGCTATAAACAAATCAATATTTGATTGAATAAAGTTATGATAATCTGACCAATCTTTTAATGTTACATTATCCAGTAAATTTTTTATCTTGCTGTTTCTTTGTGCGAAATAGTCGATTATTGCCTTGGACTGTGTTTCATCCTTGTATGCATAATCCAGACGACAAATCAGATTTAGAAAACGCGGGGCATATACATACGAATTTTCAATATCTGTATTGAACGTGTTAAAAACACGTTGCAGTGTATATCCGTCACGCGCAACAAACATCAAATGTTCCAAACCCGACTTTTGTGCCTTGTATTCTATATGTCTGGTATAACCATATATAATCGGGCCTGCATATTCAAAGCCCAACTTATGCCAATATGACCCATGTGGTCGCTTGTTATATTGTTGTTGTGCAATAATCGCCGTCAGTATGCTTGCATCCAGTGATGTCTTGTTACTCTGTAAAAAGAAATCCAAACGTGGGTTATGGCGCAACACGTTTTTTACAACCTGGGGATATAATATCGCGCGAATGCCGTATTTGCGCGGATTGATATAATCTGATTTTTTATTATCGCCAATATGTAATATTTTTGATGCGGGGATATCCAAGTCACGAATAACATGTTCAAATAATGTGCCCGTCGCTTTTGTCTTTTTTATTTCACCAGAAACATACAATCTATCCCAGCCGTCAAATCCATTTTTACGCAGAACATCCGCAATAAAATCAGACGGCAGATACATATCAGATGTAACAATAATTTTTTTACCTGACTGTTTTGCATAATCCCAAATTGCCTTCATCTCTGGATTTTGTTGCAGAACCATTTTTTCCCATGCCAATTCTACGTCCTTCATATCTTGGAATTGGGCATCTACCTGGGCATAGATTTCATCAAGGGTAATATCCTCTTGCCTGCTTATTTGGCGCGCTGTATATTCTGCGCTTGTTCTGACGCTGAAAAAAAATGGTCGTTTGTGCGCACGTTCAATATGTCTAAATAAATCTGTCGGATAAACATATGGCCGCAACAATAAAGTGTCAAAAATATCAAAAGATACAACTGATGCGTGATTTATTTTTCTTTTTATACTCATCTTAACGTTCCTATTTTTATAAATCCAAACAGATATACATTTCCGTCCTGAATGCGTAATAACGGGATTTTTTCAAACAGATAATATTTCGTCTTGGTAATTGAATATTGCTTGCGACGAATAATTGGTAAAAATCCAAGCAGCCAAAAATGCTGGTGCAATTCGCGTGTCAGATTCAGTAATTTTTTTACATCTTTGTCATTTGTTAAAACCGTTTCCAACAAATCGTGACGAACGCGTTCCGCGCTTTCCGTCTGGGTTTTATGATGTAAAACCGACACATTTGTATCATGCCAGCGATAATCCAGTAACACCGTTTGCAAATTATGAATTTCGGACACGCGCGCAATAGAAACCCAAAATCCATAATCCTCGGCATGGGGATATTTGGGATCATAATATATTTTATTATTCCGCAAAACCGATGTGCGTATCATTGCAGTTGGATGGGCAATATTCGCACCATAAATCAACAAATCAAACAATTTAACCGTTCGCTTATATTGATACACACCGTCCAACGCACCAAACAACCTGGTCCACGCCCCGACGACGCCAACACGTGGGTGCGCGTCCATGTAATCAACCTGTAACTTGAACCGTTCTGGGCGGGATATATCATCACTGTCCATGCGGGCGATATATTCACCGGTGCATAAATCCAACCCCTGGTTCAGGACGGCGATTAAACCCTGGTTCCGCCTGTTATCAATAAATTTTATGCGTGGATCACGCGCGGCGTATTTGCGCACAATTTTGGGTGTATCATCGGTTGAACCATCGTTTATAATGATAAATTCAAAATCCGTAAATGTCTGGTTCAGAATGCTTTCAATAGCCTCTGCAATATACTTTGCCGAATTATATGCAGGCATCAATACCGAAACGCGTGGCATGCGGGTCCCTTTTCCTGTGCGGGCGGAGTTCAAACAACCGACAGGTTTAGCCATCCGTTCCGGATTTCTTGCGAGAATCCGCATCCGCCCATGTTTGTTGCTGAAAATTACAGGAAAAAGAAAACCACCAAAACAAATCATTGGTGGTCGGGAGGTTCAAAAATCATCACATCGAAATGACCCCGCCGGCCTTTGGGTTGCCCCTGTGGTATACGCCGGCGGCCCCCCGACCAAATTGGCGGGGTCGGAACACAATAAATGGCGCAAACGCGCCGCATATTGTGCGGATTACGGTGCAACATGTTCTTGCATCGCGATGTGCGTGGGATTTTTGACGATCCCGAACCTTATTCCCATAAGATTCATATCCCAGGGTATAGTTTCAGGTCCCGTTTTGCAAGTTAAATTTTAGTCAAAAAAATCCCCTGGGCACACCCAGGGGATATTTCTTAATACGATTTCGCAACAAACACGTATGTCGGATCGTTATCGTCCAGGCATCGACGCGTGATTTTATATTTTTCCATCAGGGCGTCAAAACGTTCGTTTGTGGTCAAATCATATTTAATGCGGAAGAATCCGATCTCGCCATTTGACAATGCCGCGTCCAGCGCATCTAAATCGGCGACATCGCGTATCATTTTCGCGTTGCGGACGCGCGCCGCATCCAGCATATCACGTTGCATCTGGGCCAACATATCGTGGGCACCGGCGACCAACGCGGCGGTGTCAATTGTTTGCTTGGATGCGCGTCCCAAATCACGACGCGTGACCGTCACCTGGTCCGCCGCCATTTCACGTGCACCGATTTCAACACGCAATGGAACGCCACGTTTAATCCACTTCCACATCTTGTCCGGGGCGCGCATATCAGACGTATCAACCAATACGCGAATACCCGCATCGCGCAATTTATCGCCCAATGCGGTTGCATATTCGTTCAGTGCCACCGCCGTGTCATCACGCGTAATCGGAATAATCACAATTTGATATGGCGCAACCGCCGGTGGTAAAACCAACCCGTCATCATCCGAATGCGTCATAAACAAACCGCCCATCATTCGCGTTGATGTGCCCCACGATGTTGTCCACGCGTGCGACAATTTGCCATCAGAACCCAAATACTGGATACCAAACGATTTTGCAAAATGCTGGCCCAGGTCGTGCGATGTGCCGGCCTGTAATGCCTTGCCATCTTGCATAATCTGTTCGGTGGTGTATGTATGATCGGCACCGGCAAAGCGTTCTTCGGGTGTTTTTTCACCCATAATTACAGGGACCGCCAAAATCTGTTCCATAAAATCCGCATAGACGCGGTGCATTTTACGGGCGTCGGCGTTTGCCTCGGCATGGGTGGCAAAAACATTATGACCTTCTTGCCAATTGAATTCAGATGTGCGCAAGAACATACGTGGACGCATTTCCCAGCGCATAACATTCACCCACTGGTTCAATTTCATCGGCAAATCACGATATGACTGGACCCAACGGGACATAGCCTCGCCAATAATTGTTTCAGAGGTTGGGCGAATTACATATGGTTCGGTCAGTTTTGAATCCGGGTCCGGTTGTAATGTGCCATCAATCATCTTTAACCGATAATGCGTGACAACGGCCGCCTCTTTGGCGAAACCGGCGACATGTTCGGCCTCTTTATTAAAAAATTCAATTGGTATCAACAGGGGAAAGTTCGCGTTTTGGACACCGCACGCCTTGATGCGTTTATCCATTTCGTCGCGCATCAGTTCCCAAATCGCCCAACCGTATGGTTTTACCGTCATACAACCACGCACAGGTGAATTTTCGGCCAGGTCCGCCGCAACAATCAGATTTTGATACCATTCACTGAAATTTTCCGCCCGCGTCGGGGTAATTGCTGTTTTCATTTTTTATCTCTCTTATTTATCTTTTGTCTTCTTGTCTTTTAATTCCATATATTTATCGGATACCATTTTATGCAGGGTTTCCGCAATCTGCTTTCTGTCCTGACCCGCCAGAGACGGTGGTGGCATAACCGTGATTTCAACACGAAATCCGCCAATTATCATGATATGAAAAACCTGCATAAATGCACTGCGTTCACGCGCGGCGCGCGGGCCCATATCAATCTTTTTATTATCAAAATACGCATAGTGATTTGCCAGGTCTGCGTCAGAAATTGGTGTGCCATCACGAAAACGATAATGCACCGCCATCGGTTGCACTGCCACGTCTGAATTTTCAACAAAATTGAACAGCGTGCTCTTAAACGGCTTTACATACGCGCCGTTTGTGGTTGTGCCCTCGGGAAACAAGAACATCGGATACGTCACACTTTTTACCCGTTCCTGGACGGCGGCCAGGGCCTCTAATGCATGTGACGGACGCCGGTCAATAAACACAACACCGAATTTTTCAGATACCCATCCAACCAGGGGCCAGTTGCGAACGTCGGCCTTGGCAACAAAGCTGCCCCCGAATGCGACCGGGAACGTTGCAATTTCAAACAGCGACATGTGGTTACACACCACCAACAGCGGCCGATGTGATGACAATTTGCCGTGAACCGTCACGCGTATTCCCGCCAAGAACAACAGGATACGCATAAACACGCGCATAAACCAAACCGATGCGCGGCCACGCGGCAATAAAAATATAATCGGCACCTGGATTACAACACCAATCCAGAACGCGATGAATTTCAGCGTTCCAAACAGCACCTGGAAAATATTCGGCCGCCGCACGCGACGCACATTATTGGTCGGCATTTTCATCGTCCCTTGAATCTTCGATATATTCGGCGTCGGCCGCATCTTCGCGCAGCAAGAATTCAACAAACGCCCCCAGAACCTTGAACGGGCCCGTCACCGGGAACAATATAATCTTGCCCAGGGTTTTCATCGCACCATCTTTGACCTCGAAATCGTCCAGGGCATCTTCGCGGCCCAAGAAATGTTTCTGATACACGCGGTCAATATTGCGCGTTTCCAGCATTACAAAAACATCATAAGAGTGGAACGGTTTATCAATAAACACCCCACGACCAAACGTCGCCCCCAGGCGCAAATATCCCTTGACCAACGGGGTCATTTGGGCACGGGCGTCGGCCTCGTCCACAAAGGCGCGTGGTAAAATGTTCATCTGGGACAATTTCGGATTGACGCCATCGGCAAACTTTTCCGGCAACACCGTCGCACGCAGGCGCAGTGGCGACAGGTGATTGTAATACAAATACGAAATCGCCTGGGCCGACTGGGCCGGTTTACCGCCCGCCCATGATGCGACGCCAAACAGGACCAAAATCTTGCGACGCAGGACATATTCCGACAGTCCCGCCCACAGCATACGCATAACCAGCGCATTTTCGCGATATTCACGCGCAACGCATGCACGCGACATTTCGGCGATGTTTCCGTTCACCTTTTTAATCTTGGTAATATTAAATTCGTTTTCGGTATAAAAACCGCCCATCTTTTCGGCCGCGGCACGGTCGATAATGCGATATGTTCCAACCACACGGCCATTGTGCAATACAACCATATAGTCGGCAAAACGATCATAAGAATCATATTCTTCGCGCAGATTCTTTTGTTCTTCGGTTGCGGTTGCGCCCTCTTCCTCGACAAATGCGGCGTAACGCAACTGGCGCACCTGTTTTCTTTCTTCTTTGTTACGTGCCAAGCGCACCTCGTAATCGCGCACCTTGATAGCCATAAATACATCCTTTTATATCAATCTATAACAGGAAGATTATCAGAGAATATATACTTTATCAATTATTTTTATTTGGGTTGCAATTTAGGCATCATATGATATGCTGTGAATATTGTCACGGGTGACCGGCGACAACTTTGTCTTCAAACACAAAGGGAATTTTTATGGCAGTATGTATTTCGGGCAAACATGCATTTGCCCATGTGCATTTTCGTTGGCGCACGTTACGCGTTTCCCTTGCAACCGCGGGGGAACAGAAATGTCGCGCATAAAAGTTGCATTTTGTATTCCTGATATGATTATTGGCGGGGTTGAAACCGTGTTTATCCAGACAATGGCTGAAATGCTGGCGCGTGGTGATATTGAAATATCGGTTATTATGCGCCAAAAATTGCGCGAACAATACTTTATTGATTGGTTTAATCAGCACCCCCAAGTGAAACTATATACACTGCACCCGTTGGCAGATTGGTTTGAACACATACGCAAATACACACGTGGATTTCCACTGGAAAACATGCGTCGAATTGCATATGGCGCGTACAAGAAATTTAAAAACCGTATGGCCATGCGACGGGGAATTTTTGACCGCCAAGATATATTGATAGATTATAAAAACTGTGAATTCGGCCGCCAGTTACGCCATTGCCATCAACCAAAGATTGCATGGGTTCACGGGTCAATAAACTATTTTGAATACGCGCAACTGGCCCGGTATATGGACATATATGATCGCGTGGTGTGCCTGACCGACAGTTTTGTTTCAGACTTTAAACAACAATACCCCCAGTATGCGAATAAAATCGTGCGAATTTATAATCCGGTGGACGTGACAGGCATTCGCACAATCGCCGCAACGCAACCGACGTATCCCGGGAAATATTTCTGTTGTGTATCACGTCTGACACCGGACAAGGATATCCAGACGGTAATCAGTGCATTTGATAAATTTGTATCACACGACGGGGTGACGGACGTAAAACTGTTGATTATTGGGACGGGCCGTGCCGAGCAGCGATTACGCGCCCAGGCTGCGGCGACTAAATGCGCATCACAAATTAAATTTATGGGTGCGATTCCAATGCCGTTTGGACACATGGCGCACGCCATGGCGAACATATTATCCAGTCATAACGAAGGGCTGGGGATGGTATTGCTGGAAAGTGCGGCATTGGGCGCGATATGCATTTCATCTGATTGCAAAAATGGACCGGCCGAAATCCTGATGCATGGACGCGCGGGCATATTATTCGCCCCGGGCAATTCTGACCAATTGGCCGATGCAATGCGCGCGGTATATCGCGGTGGCCCAGAAATTGAACATATGCGCGAAAATGCGACCCGCGGTCTGGACCGATTTGCAACCACAAAAATATCCGCGGAAATTATAGAATTACTGAACGACGTTGTATCAAGCCGGGGGATAAAATGCCAAAAATCTCGGTAATTGTGCCGGTATATAATGTTGAAAAATATATTGCAAAATGTATTCACGCATTACAGGCGCAAACATTTCGTGATATTGAAATAATCTGTGTTGATGACCGCGGCAATGACGCATCGATGGATATACTGCGCCAAATTGCCAATGGGGACAAACGAATAAAAATTATCCAGAACGCAAAAAACAGCGGGATTGCACAAACGCGCAATGTCGGCCTGGGCGCGGCGGGTGCACCATACATAATGTGGTGCGATTCTGATGATTGGTATGCGCCCCAAATGTGCGAAATGATGTATAACGCAATCACATCCAGTGGTGCCGACATTGCGGTATGTGGCGTGAACACGATATACGAGGCCGACGTCCACTGTCGTCAATCTGACGCCCAGGCGTTTTTTATCCCGCGCGCCGAAACGCGACCTGTATCACCAGACATCATAAATTCATCCAGCGTCAGTCTGTGGAACAAAATATTTCGGCGTGACATTATTACCAAAAACCAGATAACATTTCCGCCAAACCTGCATTACGAGGACGATTTCTTTTTCCGGGCATACATGTGCCACGCGAAAACGATAACGTATGTGCCGACGCGCCTGTATAACTATCGCCGTAACGCCGGGTCCATTATGAACAAAACGTTTAATCAAACTGGCGGATACAGCACAGACTGTCTAAAAATCGCGATGGCATTTTATGATTACCTGGGCCGGCACGACATGTTAAATGAAAAATATGACGAATACTGGCAGACGGTATTTATCCCATATTTTAAATTGGCACTGACGCGCGCACCAAATTCAGACGTCGCATCTGGGGCGGCGGTGATGGCGCGTGACTTTGCCCGTGATAAATACACGCGCCCCAGTGATGATTTCTGGACCGACCGCGCGATCCGTTTAATTATGGAATCAAAAATGCACATACCGCGAATAATGCAACGTTCATTTATTCGCCATATTTGTGACGAACGTAAAACCGAATACGCAATCGGGCCGATTTCTGTATTCAAAATAAAATATACACCCACGCACACGACATACCACCTGTTTGGAATTCCATTTATATTCAAAAGGCACCGTTCATGAAGAAAGCGAAAAAAATATTCACAAAATTTATATGCCTGTTTATATGGCACCCCCATGCACGCCGAAATGTGCGCAGTTTTATTACGAACTTTGAATTCATATCGTATTTACGATTTATGGCGTCACGCGTTCGTCCAAACACGGTATTGCTGATAGAACCTAACAATACCCATGGCGAAGTTACAGGTGGCATTCTGCCCCTGTTTCAGAAATTGGGTATGAACGTTGACATTTTGATGAACGAGTGTCCACTGTCAGAGCGTCCATTTTGTCGCCAGGATATGCACAACACGCGTGTTTTCAAGATTGGCATGCGGGGGTTAAATTTGTTCTTTGACAATCCCAAATGCGATAAGTATCGTGCAGTTTTCCTGATGACCAGCGCATGTTACTGGGCACAAAAACCGGCTGGCGGATATACGTCCAGCCTGCAATTCTTTACGCAGCAATTACCACGAATACACGTCATTGAACACGACCTGGGCGATGTGACAGAATTTGGCGAGGCAGATATGTTAAACTCAGGCCGTCTGATAACACTGGGGAAATTTGACCGCGGCACATTTATCAACCCGCACATGTTTGGGACCGTAAAAAAATTACCAAAGCACAACCCAACCCGCTTTATCGTTGTCGGCGGCATAGAACCCCAGCGCAAAAACTTTGCCATGTTGATTGATGCGATGCAGCAACTGGTTCGCCATCACCGTGATTTTATGGTTACGGTTATTGGGCGCGGCAAAATGTCGGATATACCGACCGAATTACATCCGCATATCCAGATTATGGGACGCCTGGATTTCCCACGTATGTTTGACCAGATTGAAAATGCAGATTTCTTTTTAACACTGTTGGATCAAGAAAATCCCGCCCACGACCGGTATATCACAACAGGCGTTACCGGTTCGGCGCAATTGATCTATGGCTTTGCCAAGGTTCCAATTGTCCATAAAAAGTTTGCCGAATTCTATCGTTTTGATGAAACAAATGCGATTGTTTATGACGGCACGCTGGCCGATGCAATGGCGCACGCAATTGATATTGCGCCCGACAAATATAGCCAAATGCAAACTGCGCTGACCAACACCGCCAACGCAATCACCACCGAAAGTATTGAAAATTTAAGAGATATGTTAAATGGCAAATAAAAAAATACCAGTCGTTTTCGCGTTTGATGATAATTATGCCCTGCCCGCCAGTGTGGCAATTCAATCGCTGATTGATTCCCGGGCATCCGGAACCGAATACGATGTTATTGTTTTACATGGGGGGCTAAAAAAATCCACCATGCGAAAAATAGAACAAATATGTCCAATTAGATGGATTATGGTTGACGCGTCATGCCTGGACGATGCGCCAACGGGATGGAGTGGCATTGAAACATACTATCGCCTGCTGGTTGCAGATTTAATACCAGATTATGATAAAATAATATGGTCTGATGTTGATGTATTATTCTGTGCCGATTTAACAGATATATATAACGCGCCAATGGGCAATGCAGATTGGTCGGGAATCGCCGCTGAACGCGCCGATGAAAAGCATGGTATTCATCCACATTTTCCAGAAAACACAAAGCCATTTATTTATATGCCAGGATTTATGGTTATCAATGCGAAAAAGTGGCGTAATGAAAATATGCGCGAACATTTCTTTGATATAATCAAGACGTTCGGCACACGGTTAAAATTCTTTGATTTAGATATACTGAATTTGGCCGCGAAAAAAATCAATGATGTGCCATTTGAATACTGCGTCCTGGAAAACATCTATGATGCCGACGATATAAAAAATACACCAGAATATCCATGGCTATCCCGTGTACATTCGTATAAACGCCTGGTGCAAGCGAAACAAAATCCTAAAATTATTCATTATGCAGGCGGCTGGCCAAAAATCTGGCGGCGGACACCCGACAAAATAAAACAAAATTATTGGGCATACCTGGTGCGGTCACCATTTTATAATCGCGAATATTATTTTCCAGGCTGGCGCACAAAATTAAAACGCATAATGTTCTGGCCAATAATAAAACTATGTCCGGTTAAATCGTGGCGTAAAAAATTAAAAAACAAAATCAAAAACAAATAAGGCATCACAAATGGCATGTAATATCATTATTACTCATCGTGGGAACCCAAAACATTTAAAATATGTCTTGGCCCAGGTGCATAAAACAAATCCGAATGCGAATATTGTTTTAATGGGTGACAAATCAAATGATAAATACCCTTTTGTAACACATGCATATCTTAGTGATTATTTTTCCGGCGCAAATAATTTCGCAAATGTATATGTTCACAAAAATGCAACATCTGTGGAATACGAGCTGTTTTGTTATCAACGCTGGTTCTGTGTGTATGAATATATGGTAAAAAATAATTTGGACGATGTATTTTCATTAGATTCTGATGTATTGGTATATGATAATCTGGCCGAACTGCATAATGTCGTTAAAGAATATGATTTCGCCGTCAGTGCAAAAAGTCTGACCCCAGAAAATCCAGGCTGGTGGATTGCCGGGCCACCAATTGGTTATTTTCATCGTGATACATTAAAAGAATTGTTAGACTTCTTTGTTGCGTCATATCAGGATAAAAAATATCTGAAATTATTTGATGAAAAAATGGCATGGCATAAATCACGAAACGAACCATATGGTGTATGTGACATGACCCAGATATTTTTATTTGTTCGCGAAAATGCAAACCGCTTGTTCAATTTTTCAACGCCTTTTATGGTAAACGGCGAATTAAACCGCATAGACGAAACTATCCTGGACACAACGGAATGCGTCGCCGATGGCGCACATAAAAAACTGGTATTTGAAAATGGGGCCGTATATGGATTTGACCGCGGCACTGGCCAGAAACTACGTTTTCCACTATTGCATTTCCAGGGATACAATCCGGTAAATGCAAAAGAATGGATTCCAGATTATTATACCGGCAAACGTTATAGATTTGGGTTATGGTGGCGTAAAAAATAAAAAAATAAAGTAAAAAACACTAAGTCATCACAAACATTTAACCCGGGCGATGCGCAGGAATCCAAACAGGTCATAGCATTTGCGGTTATGGCGTTTCTTGATACGCATCAGGGGCACCACATCGAACAACCGATACCGCACAATATTGTCGCGTTCCTGCCATGATATAAACGGCGTGCGCCGCCCCAGGCACAGCGCACCATGATGCCGATATGCAATCCGCGTGAACACGCGCAAGAACAGCAAATAATACGCCGTCACGCGACGATTATAATGATTTATTTGTGCCAGTAATGATTGGTTATATTCGGTATGCGACGCATTTGATGCACACCATACATCACCCAGTTTTTCTGTATCCAGTTTTGACATATTTGAACAAAATGCCGAAATATATTCATTTAAATCACGTGGCGAAAATACGACCGGCACCGCAGTGACCGAATCCAAAACATCGCGCGAAAAATCAACAATCTGTGGAATCATTATTTCGGCCAGGCGGTTACGTGCAACCTCGCGCAAATGCGGATTTTTCTGGTGGACGGGCGCGGCGTTGATTAAATCGACAACCGGTCCTTCGGGTGACATCAGAACAAATTCTATCAATGACGTAATGCTGTCAATATCAGATGAAATCGGTGCCCAGGCAACGTAATCTATGTCATAGCGTTGGGCGTTTTTAATATTCCCCACACTGTAGACCCCGAACACATTATCCCCCAGTGCGTGCCGCAACAGGCGTTGCGCCGAAAATGTTGCCGCCCCAGAATCAATAATCGCAATCGGCGATTTCGTATCCAGGTGAAAGTTCGCCAAATACTGTTTATATTCTGATAAATTTTTATCCGCACATGGACGCAGAATATCCAGGTGTGATTTGATAAACGCATCCTTGGCCGCGTATGAATCAAATGTGTCTGGGATTGGCGTGCCGGTGCCACGTAAAATATCCAATACAACATTTGCGTTATGTTCATCGCCCCAGGACAGCAAACATTTCGCATGTAACATACGCTGGGCATAAACATAATGCGCACGCGCGGTGGAATTGCCCGTCAACAACATATTCGCAATTTTATGCATAACAAATCCATCGCGTGCGATAAACAGCAAATCGTGCGCACCACGCGCCAGTGCCGTATCCACAGAAAAACGGGTTAAACCATATGCAATTGGCCCACCAATGCAATATGCAAAATCATCCCAATACAAATCGCGATTATTTAATAAATCGGGGCGCGCCGACATCTTGTGCGCCATACGCATTAAAATCATACTGATGGTCAACGAATCCGGATTCGCGCGATACAATTGGCAAAAGCGACGATTTTGCGGTGCCGATAAAAATGCATCTGCCAAACTTGGCACATGCAACGCGTCAATACCACACCGGCGCGCATTTTGAACATCAGACGTCACAGAATCACCAATGTGCAAAACCGCGCCCGGGCGCAATCCTGTGTCCGCCAAGAACGTTTTAAACAGATTACCCGTCCGCTTTGACCGGTTATGTTCGCCAGATATATACATCCAGTTCCATCCGTCACAACCGTTGTCGCGCAATATGCGCGCAAGATCCGATGACAGTAAATACATATCAGAAATTATGGCAATTTTCTTGCCCGATTGACGTGCGTAATTATACACATCAATCATGCCCGGACGCGGGCGCAGAATACGTGATTCAAATTCAACCTCGACCCCACGCATATCGCGAAATGACGCATCAATATTTGCGTATATTGCGTCCAACGTCGTATCTTCGCCACCACATGACCGGGCGCGATGTTCTGCTGCCATACGCGCGGCGGTAAATCCGGTGCGACCGGTATATTGTTCCATATGACGGATAAAGTGATATGGATTCATATACGGACGCACCAACAATGTGTCAAATATGTCAAACGATATACAATCGTGACAATCAATCAAAGATTTTATTTTGTCATTTATCATACCCACAATGATAGCAAGGCAATCCGCCAAACACAACTAAATAGTGGCCGTTTTATACGGTATAAACACCAGCATTTGGTATTCTGATATTGACCTGTTTTTCAGGCACTGGCCCGCAAAGACGGGTGCCCACACCGTTGTATAATTACTGGACAGGACATATTCCGCCATGATAACGGTATTAAAATCAGACGTAACCCAATCCAATGCACGCGTGTTACCACGGCAAAATAAAATCCCGTTTGACGGGATAGTTATCTGGGATGCAGATGTATAATCTGTGCGCGCGTCAAAGTCCAATTGCGGCGTGGCCACACCAACATCGGACATGCGGGCCAGCATCGTGCCGCCCGGGGTTTCGCCGTCATGCACACGCAGGGTTTTATTGGTTAAATCAACCGTTATCTCGCCCGGGGCACCGGTAAATGTTTTATGTTGGTCGGCGGTGCCGCGTCTGAATTGAATTTGTCGTGACATTGTTTTTCCTTTATTTAGTTTGAAGTAAATTTATAAAAAAAACACCGACGCGTAATGCGTCGGCGAATGTGGGTATTATACCACAAATCCAACAAAAAATCAATCACGCAGTTGGTCGGACAATTCACTGATTGCGATTGCATACCAATTAGAATTATTCCACCGCTTTATCCGATAGAAATTTGGATACGTCAAATACGCCGTTATCATTGGCATTGGCGCGACATCTGTATCGACCGCATTTGGGTCGGTTGGCGCGATTGCCGCGTTCATACGTGCGTCCTGGATTGCAACCGTATCTGCGACCAGGCCCGCCACCATCGCCGATGAGGGCAACGCCGTGCCGTCTGGGTTTGTGACGCCCAATGCCGCCCAGGCATCCAGGGATTGTTTCGTTTTGCCGTCCAACAGTGACACGTCAAAATCCGCCGGCAATGTAACGCGACGCGCGATACGCTCGTTCGGGTTCCAGCCCAGTTTATTCAGGTAATTTCCCGCCGACATCATGGCGTCACCAATGCTGCCGCTGATGTCTATTTTACCATCGCCATTGCCATCAACGCCATATTGCGCCAGCGTTGTTGGTATAAACTGGAAATGCCCCATGGCACCGGCCCAACTGCCCCCAAATGATGAAATATCGTCGCCGTTTTTATCGGCGATTTTCATCAGGGCCAACAACTGGTTCGTAAAGAACGTTTGACGACGACCCTCGTATATCAATGTGACAAATGCGTCGCGCAACGGGTGGTCAGCCATACGCGCACCATAGTTTGATTCCATGCCCCAAAATGCCAAAATAACATGCGGCTGGACGCCATAGGTCTGTTCCACGCGGTGCAATAACGTCGGATAACGATGCGCCATTTTATGCCCCATTGCAATGCGCGATGGTGCAACTGTGCGTGCCAGGTATCCATCCAGTGTCAGTTTAAATTCAGACTGGTTCTGGTCACGCTTTACAATATTTGGAATAAAGGCCGGATTTTTTAGCGTTGCGTCAATTGTCCGGCGCGATATATTCTGGGCCGCCGCACGTGTGCGAATATCGTCCAGCACGGATTCCCACCGCACCATATCAAACGCCCCACGGTCGGCAACCACGGGTGCCACGTCTGGCGCAATGGAGACAACATATTCGGTCGGTGCGGCCACCGCACGCGACATACACAACAGCCCCACGCACGCCATGCATGCGAACAGTCTTGGTTGGGTCATATTTGGTTCCCCCCTATATTAAAATGCGTATTTCAGCCCCAGGTGCAATCCGAACGATTGCCATGTGGCATGCTTTAACTGGTCACTGATTTTTTCAGTATGCGCCGCAATCGTTTCGATTATCGGATTACCATTGTCGTCCAAAACGTATTGCCCATTTTCTATCAAGAATTGGGAATATTCGGCGATATACAACTCACCACCAATCTTGCCAACATAGAAGTAATTCGTATCGGCACGCAACACCAATTGCAGACGGTCAGACACCCGCATATTGTATTCCATTTCGGCCTGGTATGAATATGCACCGTTGGATCCCTCGTCAAGGAAACTGGGGTTCTGTTGCCAGTCATCACGGTTGGGCCAAATTCCTTCGGATGAATATTTCGGCATACCAAACTGGACATAAAAGCGCAGCTTGTCCGACAGGGTCATTTGTTTTTCCACCTCTAGCCCGATATAAAATCCGGACCAGGTCGTGTTGTACTCGTGGGTTTTACCCTCTACAATAATTGGGCCATCACCGCCGATAATAACGCATTCGCCCGCGTCCACGCCCCATGGCACCGTGCCCCATGACGCATCATAATCGATTGTCGGCAACGATGTCCCCAGCGAGAATATCGTCCCGTTCGATGATGCCGGCACAACCTTTAAATCTTCGGGCGACATACACACCTGATACCAATCGTCTGAAACCTCGGTCCCGACGGGCACAGAATAATAATTGCCAGCCGCATCGCCATAGACATATGCGCCCTTGTCCGTCATCAATGGCAAATACACGCCCGGATTCGGGTAATAGTGGTTGGACATTTCCAGATTATGCTTGAATATTTCATATCCAAATGATGGCGACAATTTCCATCCACCGATATCCCACACGTGGTGTGCACCAATACCAAAACGGAAATGGTTTGTGCGTCCAGATTCGTCCCCGACAGAAATGGTAAATATCCCCTCGGTCGGTTTGGATTCATCAAACGGTTTCAGGTCATAGTCCATGGACAGTCCACCGGACGCCATCTGGCCATATGAATATTCGGCAAACGCGAACATGTCAAAATTGCGCAGGCTGAAATTATGCTGGGCCGTGACACCAAATTCATTAAACACCATGTCATCCCATTTCAAAATGGAATTGACCCCGGTTTCAAATTCAAAGTTTGCAAAACGACGGGCGTATGTCGGCATAATTGTTGTTCGCGCCGTGTCTGCGCCAGAAATGCCGTTTGCCGTCATTGTGCCGGTATATGTTGGTTGCACAACCGTTTGACGCGGAACCTGGTATGAATAGGTCCGACTGCCCACAATCTGTTTATCCCCAGATTGCCCGACATATTTCGTGTAACCCTGGGCCTGGTATTGGGAATAGCCCGCCTGGTTCGCATTGGTTTGTGATGTCTGGTAATACGACGGCACGCCCTCGTTCGCAGCGAACGCCGCGACAGACGCAAAAACGCCGGTAAAAAAGGTTATAATTCCTGTCTTCATTTCTTTTTCTTGGGTTTATTATATCACAAAAAATCCGGTCACAAAAGTGATTTCATTTATCACTTGCACCGATTTTATACCGCGATACAATGCGTCACATGGAAATGCCGCATAACATATATATTCACACGCCTTTTTGCATGTCAAAGTGCAATTATTGTGCGTTTTTTTCCGCCGCGTGCAGTGCACCCGATTGGGACGGGTTCGCCGACGGGATTGTGCGTGAAATCGAATTCTGGGGCGCGCGCATCGGCAACACAACGGTGCCAACCGTGTTTTTTGGTGGTGGCACGCCGTCACTGATACCGACCCGTGTATTTGCCCGGATTATGGGCGCATTGCGCGATAATTTTAACATTGCCCCAAATACAGAAATCACATTGGAATCCAATCCTGGGACATTGGACGCGACGGGGTTGCGCGAATTTGTGGATACGGGGGTAAATCGCCTGTCGATTGGGGTGCAACGATTGAACGATGACGCGCTAAAATTCCTGGGGCGGCGGCACAGCGTGCGCGACGCGTTGGAATTGCTGGGCGCGGCGATGGGATTTGGCCTGCGCGTAAATGCGGATTTTATATATGGAATTCCGGGGGATACGGTGGATACCGTTACCCAAATGTGTCGGGATATAAATGCGTTGGGCCTGGGGCACGTGTCGATGTATGAACTGACGATAGAGCCGGGCACGCCGTTTGGTAAAATGCATCTGGATATGCCAACAAACGACGCGATGGCCGATATGTATTGCGCAATTGCGGGAACGCTGGGCCTGCCCCGATACGAGGTTTCAAATTATGCCACCCCCGGCAACGAATGTCGCCACAACCAGAACGTTTGGGACGGCGCGCCATATATCGGCATCGGACGCGGCGCGGCGGGGCGACCATATATTGATGGCACCTGGTATGAACAGCGTGGCGGCGACGATATAAAAATGCAACCGCTGACAATTGATGCGCGCGCCACGGAAAAGATTATCACCGGTATGCGCACAATGCGCGGTGTGCATAAAACCGATGACGTTATGCACGTTATAAACACCGATTACGTGCGTGCGAATCCAGACCTGGTATATGACAATGGCGACCGGATTTGCGCAACGGAAAAAGGCCTGTTGATTTTAGATGATTTACTGCTAGACTTGTGCAACTGGGACGGGAAATGAAGAACAAATTACTGAACATAATCGGAATAATTGCGGTTGTCGCCGCGGTTATTGTCGCGCACCATTTAACAAAACCAAAGGATGTAATTATGAACGCCGGGATAAAGCCTGAAAATATGGATACAACTGTTCGTCCAGGTGACGATTTTTACGCATTTGCAAACAATGGTTGGCGTGCGGCAAATCCGATTCCTGATGACTATACCCGATATGGCGTATTTGATGTGCTGCATAACACAAACCTGGGGCGGGTGCGCGAAATTGCCGAAACAGACACGGGGAAAATTGGGACACTGTATAAAATCGCGATGGACGCCGAAAAATTAAACGCCGATGGCGTGCGCCCTGTTGCCGCCCAGATTGCCGAAATCGACGCGATTACGTCCGCAGACCAATTGCCAGAATTCTTGGGCTGCATGCATAAAATTACATCTGCGTTCTGGGGCGATGGGGTGGCATTGGACGAAACAGACAGCACGCATTACCTGTATAACATTGGGCAAAGCGGACTGGGGCTGGCGCGTGATTACTATTTTGATACAGACGAAAAAACAATCCAGATTCGTAAAAAATATTTGGAATTTATTACGAAACAGATGGCGAACTTTGGTATTTCGGTTGATGCAAAAAAATTATACGATTTGGAATTGCGTATGGCGCGGTCTTTTTATCCAAAGGAAAAATTACGCGACCCACATGCGAACTATCACAAAATGACATTGGACGAAATCAAATCGCAATTCCCAGATTTCGATTGGGACGCATACCTGGCTGCACGTGGCGCAACGCGCGCACGACAGATCAACATTGCCCAGCCCGAGGCAATCGCAGAATCAATTGCAATCATGCACGACACTGATTTAGATTTGATAAAAACATATCTGAAATATCGCATTGTCAGTGCGGCGGACACATTACTGGACGACGCGACATACGAAATATCGTTTGATTTTTATAACCGCACAATGGCGGGACAAAAAGAGCAAAAGCCCCGCTGGAAACGCGCGGTTGCGTTGTTGGACGACACCCTGGGCGAAGAGATTGGACACCTGTATGTCAAAAAGTATTTCCCGGCGGACGCAAAAAAACGTATGCAGGAATTGGTGAAAAATTTGCAACGCGCATTAGGCATGCGGATTGAAAACCTGGAATGGATGTCAGACGAAACAAAACGCCAGGCGTTACATAAACTGGGCACGTTCCACGCAAAAATCGGATACCCGGATAAATGGCGCGATTATTCAAAACTGAATATTGATAAAAATGCGTCACTGTGGGAAAACATGCTGAACGTGTCTGCATTCGAAGATGAATTCTGGCTGAACAAAATCGGCGCAGAAAAAGATCCGACCCTGTGGTATATGAACGCGCACGAAATCAACGCATATTATGACCCATCAACGAACGAGGTCTGTTTCCCGGCGGGTATCCTGCAATATCCGTTCTTTGATATGTCCGCCGACGATGCGTTTAACTATGGCGCAATCGGCAGTATTATCGGCCACGAAATGACACACGGTTTTGACGATTCTGGTCGCCACTTTGACGCCGACGGCAATATGACCGATTGGTGGACCACAAATGATGCCAGCGGATTTGACCAGCGCGCCGGCGTGCTGCGTGCGCACTTTGATAAAATCGTAATCGCGCCCGGTGTGCACGCGAACGGCACATTTACGTTGGGTGAAAACCTGGCCGACTATGGCGGGATAACCGTGTCATTTACCGCATACAAGAATTTTGGCCGCGCGACAGGTGACGCAAATGGTTTCACCGCAGACCAGCGTTTCTTTATCGCATACGCCGGCAGCTGGGCGCAAAACAGCCGCCCAGACGAAGACCTGCGCCTGACCAAGGTTGATGAGCACTCGCTGGCGCGCAATCGCGTAAATGGCATATTGCCCCACATTGCCGCATGGTATGACGCGTTTGGAATTAAACCGGGCGACGCACTGTATATCGCCCCCGACCAACGGATAAAGTTGTGGTAAAAAACGTCCCACCCGGGACGTTTTTTTCAGAGAGCAAAGCGCAGAGTGCAATGAAAAGTGAGTAAGTGATAAAGTGATATAGTGATATAGTTGGGTGCGCCGATGGCGCACTTGTTTTTGTCCCTGCGGGGCAATGGGTCCCGGCCTACGCCGGGGTGACGGTATTATGTAGATGGTGCCACATGTTATGGACATTGTTCACATTTAGATGATGTATTATTTTTTAGTCGTCATACCGGCGTAGGCCGGTATCTATTGCCCCCGCAGGGACCGCCACTCCCCCGTCCACTGCGCGCCCCCCCTCGCCAGCAAAGGGGATTTCCACACTGCAACGATAGAGACAAAAATTGTCATTGCTAGCGTAGCGAAGCAATCCATAGAACGACACCCCGCACGCTATCGCGTGCCACCCCTCTGGCCAGAGGGGAACTTAGCCCGCAACCAAGACATAAACTATGGTCATAAAATAAACACAAATACACCGCCCTTGTCATTCCTGCGCAGGCAGGAATGACAAGTTTTTAAGTTCTCTATTCTAAAACTATATCACTCTATCACTTTATCACTATATCACTTACTCACTTTTCATTGCTCTCTGGCTATGGTTATCTGTGTGACAAGATGTGCAGGGCGACGCTGATTATAAATACCAGTGTGATTACCCCCAGAATTATTTTCTGGCTGTGATGGCCCGCGCCATCGTGACAGTGATCACAATCGCAGTGACAATCGCGCACCACCAGCACCCACGACAGACCCAACATCAACGCCGAAAATACAAACAGCCACGGTTCAATCCATTCTGGCAATATTGACGCGTGTGCGAATTCTGGTGCGACCAGCGACACAACCGACAGCACGATTGGCAACACACAGCAAAACAAATGCGGCACCAGCGACGCAATAATTCCGATTTTAACAGCCTTGTTTTTCATTTATACCCCCATCGATAAAAAACTGTTCAACGCATATGTCGAACAGTTTAACACTTTTTTTCAATTAAACCACATAAATGCGCGTCCAACCGGTGGCGTCGCCCCCGGCGATTGCGTTGCAATCGTATCAAATCGCGTATCGTCACCCGCCGCGACCGTATTCGCCGCCGTTCCCACCGGCAGGCGTGCAACATCAACCGTTCCCGTCGCCAGGTTTGCGGCATTTGTTGTATCAACGTTCTTGACGTTGCCCAGGCCGACCTGGGCCGCGGTTACACCATGCGGATTTGCCGTATTTGCGGTGTGTTCCGTTATTTTTGCATTGATATTTGATTGCACATACGCCGTGCTGGGGATACTGGCCAGCACAGGTGATAAAGACACGACGGATGTCATTACCCCGAGTATAACACGTAAAAAAAACATTACCTCCTCCACGACCCCCGTCGCGACAATGATACATTATTTTACGAAATGTTGCAAGTGATTGTGTTTGGACTACGTAAATTGGCGTTCCCACCAGGATTGTAATTCCCACCACTGCGCGGCGGGCCCCTTTCACTTCGTTACGAACCCGCGCAACTTCGTTGCTTGTCTGGTTCTTCGTCCTGGCGTGACCGCACAATAAATTGGCGTTCCCACCAGGACTCGAACCCGGATTTAATTCTTAGGAGGAATTCGTTCTATCCCGTTGAACTATGGGAACGCATGGTTTTATTTTATTCCTTGGATTTTCATATTGCAAGTTGTAATAGTCGCGGGTATAATAGGCCCGATAAAAACAGGAAAGGTAAAAAATGTCAACGGTAACAAGAAGTGATTTCGCCGCACGTTTGCGGGAAAAATTTGGTCTGACCACAGCGGACGCGTATAAATTGGTCGACATCGTATTTGACGAAATTCGCGACGCATTGGTCAACGGCGAAGAGGTTAAATTCGCCGGCTTCGGCAGTTTTAAAATTCTGACCAAGGCCCAGCGTATGGGTCGCAACCCCAAGACGGGGGAATCGGCGGTAATATCGGCACGACGCGTTGCGTCATTCCGCCCCAGCAACGAATTCAGACAACGCGTTGCAAAACACCAGTAATTTCCACCGCCCCCAGGGCGGTTTTTTGTTAGGGTGCAATGCGCAGAGAGCAGAGAGCAATGAAGCGCGCCATCGGCGCGCTTGCTTTTCCCCGTCGCGGACTAAGTTCCCCTCTGGCGAGGGGGGTGGCACATAGTGCCGGGGATATGGTCTTTTATTTTTTGTCCCTGCGGGGCAATGGACCCCGGCCTACGCCGGGGTGACGGTATTATGTAGGTAGTAGCCCCATGCTATGAACATTGTTCGTAAAATAAAAACCATACCACCGCCATTGTCATTCCTGCGCAGGCAGGAACAGGGACTATATAGTGCGAGCGAACGCGAGCCATGCCCATGCAATCGCAGATTTTATTATTGGGGACTAATTACCAAATTGCGACATGCCAAGGGAACGCAATGGATACCGGCCTGCGCCGGTATGACGGAAGTGTGTGGTTGGGGACCATATTTTACGAACATTGTTCAAATTTATGTGTGGTATTATTTTTAAGTCGTCATACCGACGAAGGTCGGTATCTATTGCCCCGCAGGGACATTTTTATTCCGTGGTGTATCCACAGGATTGCAACACAATCGGATACAAGTCCACCCAATTAGGATTTCTTTGCACAATTAGCCTTATTTTCCAATTCCTGTGCCATTCCTTTAATTGCCGTTCCCGCAAGACCATTTCTTTCAAACTGTCGTGCCACTCATAATACACCAATTTATCTACGTCATATTTTGATGTAAATCCAGGAATCTCTTTGTGCTTATGTTGGGCGATACGTATGACCAGATTGGATGTAGACCCAACATACAATGTGCCCAATGGGCCACTTGCCAAGATGTATACATATCCCCCTGATTTCATATGATACATCCTAGTATGTTCGTGTTACACGTGCAAGTTTAAATCGGTCCCTGCGGGAGCAATGGACCCCGGCCTGGTAACCACCCACGAAATTTATCAATTTCGCGGGGCCCGGATCGGGGTGACGGCTAAAAAATAGTAAATAACATAAACCTGGACAATTTTTGTAAATTGTGGCACCCAATCACACAACACCGTCATACCGACGAAGGTCGACATCTATTGCCCCGCAGGGACTGATAGTGCCACGGCGCGTTGCGCCACCCCTCTGGCCAGAGGGGAACTTAAAAAAAAGCAAGTGCGCCGGGGCGCACTATCTATGCTCTAAAAAAACCGCCCGGTGGGGCGGTTGGGTTACGACGGACATGTCGTTTCGGTGCAGTAACCACCAGTTTCCTCTGTAAAAGTTCCCCCTATGGTGCCTTCGCACAGTGTTTTCGCCGCGCTACGTTTTGCTGGCACTGCCTCGACCGATAAAGTGCAGGTACCATCTTTAAATTCACCGCCCGCAACTGATACTGGCACAGCTCCTAATTTCTTGGATGCAGTATTACAACTAGCGTCATCAGTGTCACTAATTACACAGGTCCCTGACACAATCCAGTCACCACCGGCAAGATCACACACTCCCAAATCTGTTTTGGTACTGAAGTCAACTTTCTTTTGGCACGCACGCCCATCCCATGTATAGTTGTGCGCATGGCAATCCGAGCAATTGTCGTATTGTGATGGCAACGCAATTTGCCCCGGTGTGTTTGTACCGCCGCCAGAGGTACCGGAATCACCACTGCTGCTCCCCCCCGTGCTGCCGGACGCGCCTGTTGATTTCTTTTCAACAACCTGGGTTACCCAGTTTGTAATCGCAGCTGGGTCTGGCGTACCAGTCACATCACCGGTGACCGACATACATGTAACGATTGTCGCACGGCATGCATTGGTCGCGATAGTTTTCGCGGTGTCACTGCTGGACGTTGTGGACGATGTGCTGTAACCATTTTGGCCCAGGCACGATGAAACATCAGATATACATGTTTCAGCATAGTCCGCCAACAATTCGTCTTGTTTTGCCTTTATCTGGGTCAATGTGCGTTGCAGGTATTCCTTTATCACATTGTTTTCCGGATTATATTTCGCACTCTGGCCCGTGCCGGTGTATGTAACATCCTGACACTTGTTCAAGACAGACATGCACATACCGTAATTCTTGCCATCACTGTCGTTGTGATAACCAATCTTGTATTGCAAGAATTTGGACATATTGTCAGAATTTGACTGGGCCGATGTCGTGGTAACAGTTTCTTTGATATAATCCGCCAGTGTGCCGGTAGAGTCCCACGCATTCTTCGTGGCATCCGTGTCATAGTTCCATGTTGCATACAATTCATCGGTGGAATATTTCGGTGCGCCGACACCACCCGAAGTTGACGATACAGACTGGCCAGGTGTGCTGCCCACGACGATTTTGCCGTCAACGATGTATTTGCCGGTTGGATCCAAACAGTTTTCATAATCGGAACCACAGACAAAGTCATCTTGCATACATGAATCCAGTGCGTTTATGCACCCGCGCAGGTCATATGTATTCTTTTGCTGGGCCACCAACAGACGCGCCTTTTGCAATACAGATTTCGCATTGCGAACGGTCGACGCCATCTGGTCATTGGAATCGGTCAGTGCACGTTCATACGCGATACACTGTTTATCAATTTCCAAATCGTATGCGTTGGTGATAACAGAAATATCAACACCCTGGGCACTGCATGTGTTCAGAACAGACGCCTTGCAACGCGCGGTGGCGGTTTTATACAGTTGTTCGCCACGCTGGTTGCTGATGCTGGACGTATTGTTATTTGTGCCCAAGAACGAACTTAAATCAAAACCAGTGCTGCTGACGGTAAAGTCCAACAGGCCCGACAAATCAAAGCTCAACCCACTGTCGGTGGATGTTGCCGTTCCAGATTTCACGTCGACAATCAGGCTCTTGATTTTGTCCAAATCACTCTTTAACTGGGAATTGTCGCTGGAACTCTGCATTTGTAATTCGGCCTCCGTCTGGGTGAACAGGGTTTCCACCTCGTCCGAGGACAGGCCGATATACTGAATCTTTTGCGCGACGTCCTGTAAATCTTCGGTTGCCTGCTTTAATGCAGTTTCGGTTTTTTCGTAATTCTTTAAATTCTTGCTGCAGCTGCAACGGCCCTGGTTATCGTCCAGAACGTTACAGAAATTATCCATACATGACTGATACTGGGCCTTGCAGAAATCGGTAACCTGGGCCAATTCGTCCATATCGGTTGTCGATGTTGTTGACGTTGATGTATCCGATGACGTCGTTGACGTTGCCGCCATACGGACCGTCGGGACACGTGTTGTCACAGATTGACTGCGCACGCCAACACGACCGGTGTACAGTGGCGTGTTGACCGTATCAGATTGCACAATTGATGCACGCGCCGCGGTTGTATTTGATGTTGCACGACGTGCCGAAACAGTTTTATTCGCCGATGACGTTGCCGCCGCACGCGACACACCCGCACGTGTGGTTCCCGCACGTGACGCGGTTGTTGTGGCGGTGCGCGCCGTAACCGTGCGTGACGCGGTCGCATTATTGCGCGCCGTTGTTGCACGCGATGTGCCGGTTGCACGCGGCGAAACCGATGCCGCACGTGACGACGTATTTGTTACACCACGTGACGTAACCGTGGGCGCAGACGCCTTGGTCGCAGTATCATCCCGGGCCACATTTTCCGCATCATCGGCAACCACGTCATCCGCATCGGCGTCAATGTCCGTATCCAGATATTCAATGGTGTCGTCATAGTAGTAAGCGGGCGCAACCTCTGCAAATGCGGGCAAAACCAGCAATCCACTCAATACAACAATCAGTCTTTTCATGGCGAAATATTCCTTCCTATTGTTCAGATTTTACCATATTTTCCCCCGCCATACAAATAAAAAAGCGCGACAGGTTTCAAATTTCTTTGTTGTTTTTGATGTGGTGGACGTGCGCTCTCTCATTTTTTTACATTATACACACCGGCAACACATCGCACAAGATTATTATCGGATGCGCGCGAAAATTCTTGTAACATTTTTAATTTTTATACTATAATCCGCGTCAAAGGGTGAAAATTTGTCAAAATTAAAACGCGGTTTATTGTTCTTGCTGACGCTGCCGATGCTGGGGTGCACGACGGTGCCAACAACCACGCACGATCGGCGACTGGATGGGCACGCGCCCAAAATCACCGCGGCGGATTTTGACTATGACCCAATGCAGACACCGATTGCGCAATGCTATGCTGACGAATTAAAACGGGGCGACAATATTTCGGGCGCAACACTGATTGACGATGGATTGTCTGCGTTCGTAATTCGCGCCGCGTTCGCACGTATGGCGACCAAGACCATTGATTTACAGACGTATATTTACAGTAACGATTTCTCGTCCAAGGTTTTGATTGGCGAATTAAAAAATGCCGCCGACCGCGGGGTGCGCGTGCGCATATTGCTGGACGACTATGGAACAAATTCTGACATTGTTGACGTAATGTTATTAAACCAGCACCCGAATATAGAGGTCAAGGTTTTCAACACCGTCGCCAACCGGGCCAAGGTTTTATACTATCCGCAATTTATGTTGGATTTTAACCGACTGAATTCGCGCATGCACAATAAACTGTTTATCGTGGACAATGTCGCCTATATCACCGGCGGACGCAACGTGGGCAGTAATTATTTCTATCCAGAAACCGCGTCGAATTTTTCTGATACAGACGTGCTGTTCCTGGGCGACATGACAAAATACGCCACTGCCAGTTTTGACGAATACTGGAATCACCACCTGGCAATACCGGCGGACGTTTTCCCCAAGGCGAAATCCAAAAAAGACATGCGCAAACTGGAAGAGAAATTTAAAGAAATCCAGGAACGCAGTGCCGAAGACACCCGCATGTATAACACCATTATCCAGGTCGCCATGCGCAAATATAAACAAAAGAATTTTGATTTCAGCTGGGGGCACGGGAAATTCTTGGCCGACCCGCCGGCCAAGGTTGAAATGACCATGGCACAAAAGCAGGAATATCGTGGCGACATTGTGCGTGCGTTGCAACACCTGTGGCGCGAAACCGATGATTCTGTGTATATTTCGGCGGCGTATTTTGTCCCCGGCCAGGGTGGACTGGAACACATGATGCACGAAGAAAAATCGGGCGTCCATATGACGATTGTTACAAATTCACTGGCGTCAACAAACGCGCCGACGGTCTATGCAAAGTGGGAAAAATACCGCAAACGCCTGATTGAATCGGGGGCAGACGTGTATGAATTTATGCTGTCGGCGGAAAACCTGCGCGGCCAGGAACACGACCGCGAACGCAAGCGGTCCAGTTTTTCGGTTCTGCACAGTAAAACAATGGTGTTTGATGATAAAATCTCGTGGATTGGCAGTTTTAATTTGGACCCACGCAGCGCATACTTTAACACCGAAAACGTCGCAATATTTGAAAGCCGCGAATTTGCAAAAAAACTGCGCGAGATGATTTTGCGCGACGCGCAAACATCGTGGCATGTGACACTGGACGAAAACGATGACCCGGTATGGACCGGCGAACGCCCCGGCGACGTTGCACCACGCGAATATCATCACAGTCCGGACACAACAATATTCCGCCGCGGGTGGAAGATTATGATGCGCCTGGTCCCAGAAAAGTTTGTATAAAACGCCGCCCCACGCGGCGTTTTATTAGAGAGCAACGCGCATAGAGCAATGAATGTGTCCGCCAATGGCGGACAACTCTAATGACCTGGATCCTGTGGTCAAGCCACAGGATGACACATACGAAAAAGTTCACAACATAATTTTGAACGATGTTCATAAAATAAACACCAATACACCGCCATTGTCATCCTGTGGCTTGACCACAGGATCCAGGTTTATGGTGTTGCGCGAAGCGCACCTTATTGTCATTCCTGCGCAGGCAGGAATAGGGTCTTTAAAATTACTCTCGCCCATTGTTGCACAATGTTCGTAAAATATGATTCTAACCACATACCACCCGTCATACCGGCGGAGGCCGGTATCCATTGCCCCGCAGGGACTTATAATACCACTACCCCGTCCACTACGTGGCCACCCCTTCGCCAGCGAAGGGGAACTTGGGCCGCAACCAAGACATAAGCTATGGTCATAAAATAAACACAAATACACCGCCCTTGTCATTCCTGCTCTGGGCCCCACAAAATCGCAAGATTTTGTGGGTGGGCAAAGGCATGAATAGGGTCTAAGAAATTACTCCCGCCCATTGTTGCACAATATACGTAAATATGGTCCCCAATAATAAATCCGCGATTGCGTGGGTTTGGCTCGCGTCCGCTCGCACTGTATAGTCCCTATTCACGCCTACGCGGGAATGACAACAAAGAGTGCCCGCCATCGGCGGACACAAACATTGCTCTCCGCTCTCTGCACTCTGCTCTCTGAAAAAACGACACCCCGGTGCTTCGCACCACCCCGACCCCGGCCCCACGGAATTGATAAATTCCGTGGGTGGTTCCGCCAGAGGGGAACTTTATTTTTTCACTTTATCACTCTATCACTTTCTCACTAAAAAAATAACCACCGGCGATTACTCGACGGTGGCTACTCCCTTCCTTCTGGTATACCCAGAAACTGTTATGATGCCATGTGCCCACGCGGCACACGCGCGTTATGCGGCACGCGCAACGACGCCCTTGTCGGCAACGTCGGCGGCATCCATTATCTTTTTCGCTTCGGCAAAGACCATGCCCTTGACACGCAAGGCCAATGTTTTTGTGTCCATGCTTTCGGCGGCAACATCAAAATTATCGGTGCGGATTTGCAACGAAACATATGCACCAACCAGCGATGTGCGTGGCAAATCTTCGATACTGCGTGGCACATTGCCCAAACCGATTTTCAATTCATCGGCCAGGGATATAATCTGGCGATCTTCGTTCACCCAAACAGTTGTCGTTAAAACTTTGTTCAAGGCAATCATAATTTCTTTAATGTTCTTTGGCATGCGTGGGTCCCTCCTTTGCTTGGGTTTTAAAGAAAAAATCGGGTCGACGGGTGTATTTACATACGTATTTACATTTTTATCAACCAAATCTTTTGTTGTTTTTTGTTTTTGCCAGTTTTCCGGTTTTTGGCGGATTTCTGGGACTTTGAAACCTTTTCTCCTTGTCTATACAAACATCTTAGAACAAAAACGAATCGCAGGTCAAGCGGAAAATTGATTTATTTTAATTTTATTTGAAAAAAATTTATTTTTATTTCCAAAACCATAAAATCCCATAAAATAACTATAATTTGTCATTGACAACCATAAATACCCGTGCTACATTTCGCATGAAGTCGGAAAGAGAATCCGGGCGTTACGCCCCAAAAACAAGGACCATAAAGAATGTCATTGTTTCTCTCATCTTATGAAAATCGTTTGGATACCAAGGGGCGTATTTCTGTGCCGGCCTCTTTCCGCGCTTCGGTATCCAATGAAAAATTTCCGGGTGTTGTTTTATATCGTTCGTTCACGCACAATTGTATCGAGGGACTGTCCATGTCCCGCATGGAACAGATGGCCGCCGCAACCGACAAAATGAGTGTGTTTGATGACGCGCTGGACGACCTGTCGGCGATGTTGTTTGCCGATGCGCGCCAGTTGGCGTTTGACGTTACGGGCCGCATTGTGATTCCGGCCGACTTGTTGCAACACGCCGGCATTACCGACCGCGCCGTATTCGTTGGTCGCGGGAACAGTTTTCAAATCTGGAATCCGGACGCATTCCGCGCCGCCCAGGAACAATCACTGAAAAATTTACGCGCCACGCGCCCAAATCTGAAAATTGGGGAATAAAAAAAACGGGGCAACGCCCCGTTTTTTAGAGAGCAGAGCGCAGAGTGCAGAGAGCAATGACGAGACCCGGCCCTGCGGGCACCCCTCTGGCCAGAGGGGAACTTGTCTTTTTTTACTCTTGTTATTCCTGCCTGCGCAGGAATAGGGACTATGCAGTGCGAGCTAACGCGAGCCGTGTCCGAGCAATCGCAGATTTTATTATTGGGGACTAATCGCTCAATTGCGACCTGCCAAGGGAACACAATAGATACCGGCCTGCGCCGGTATGACGGTGTTGTGTGGGTGGGCACCACAATTTACAAACATTGTTCAAATTTATGTTATTTGCTATTTTTTAGTCGTCACCCCGGCCCGGGCCCCGCGGAATTGTTAAATTCCGTGGGTGGTTACCAGGCCGGGGTCCATTGCCCCGCAGGGACCGCACCACTACCCCGTCCACTGCGTGGACACCCCTTCGCCAGCGAAGGAGAATTTAGTCCGCAACGATAAAAACAAGCGCGCCGATGGCGCGCAACATTGCTCTCTGCTCTCTGCACTTTACTCTCTAATAAAAACCGCCCCGATGGGGCGTTTTTATTGTTCGACGGCGATTTTAAATTCGTCACGAATACTTGTAACCGACGACGCACGTGATGCGATTGTGTCGTTCAGGTTCGCCTCGGTCAAATCGGTGGCATACTTTAACGCATTTGCAAATGCCAGCGCATCACTGTTCCCGTGGGTTTTAACCGCAAATCCTTGCAGTCCCAGGAACACCGCCCCCGCATACGAACGTGGGTCAATTTTATGTTTCAGGCGTTTAAATACATGCACCAAGAAAAACGCCCCAACCATCGCCAGAATCGATTTCTTGAAATTATCGACCAGCACGCGTTTAATCAGTTTTGCCGTGCCTTCGACCGTTTTTAGAACGATATTGCCGGTAAAACCGTCGGTCACAACAACCTGGACATTACCGCCACTGATGTCGTTTCCTTCGACAAATCCGATGTATTCGTATGGCAATTCATCGCGATGTTCGGTCAATACGCGGTTCAGGTGTTGCAGTGTTTCGTTGCCCTTGGTATCTTCGGCACCGATGTTCAACACACCCAATTTCGGACGTGGCATTTTACCAATAACCTCGGCATAGACACTGCCCAAAATAGAGAAATCAAACAAAACCGTTTCATCACACTGGACATTTGCGCCCAGGTCCAACACAACCACGCGTGAATCACCACCACCCGATGGCAACATCGTCGTGATTGCCGGGCGCGCAATTCCCGCGGTTGTTTTCAGCATCAGTTTCGACAGCGACATCAAAATGCCGGTATTACCAGCACTGACCACCGCAGACGCGTTTCCTTCGCGGACATCCTTGATCGCCATATACATTGACGTATCCTGGGCATGGCGGATGACATCGCGAACCTTGTCCGTGCCACGAATTACCCCAGGCGCATGCACAACCGTGCAATTACGCGCGACACGCGGATACTTGGTCAACATACGGTTCAGACGCGCCGCATCACCAAACAGGCGGAACGCAACCTTGTCCTCGCCATTTTGATACAGAAACTGGTTCATGCCCCCCAGAACGGCCTTGGGGCCCTTGTCCCCGCCCATTGCATCAACGGAAATTATCTTTTTCGTATTCGTATCTGTCATGGTATTTTTTTCATATTAAAAAAGCAGAGTGGCACAGAACAGTGCGCCAAATCTGCCTTTTATATTTTCTGTGCCATAATTATTTTGCACCACACGCTGGGCAAACGTGATGTGGACGTTTCTTTTCGCCACAGGCCTTGCATACTGTGCATGGCATAATGGACAATGCGTCATGAGAACGACGTTGTGCTGTGCGTGCTTTACTTGTTTTACTTTTTGGCGTTGCCATTTTACTATCCTTTTTAATTTACAGTTTGATATTTTATTAAAATCCATTGCAAATGCAAGGAAAACTTTAATCTGATATCACCTGGGCGACGAACATACCGTGATTATGCATCAGGCCAATAACCGCGCTGTGATCGTCCAGTCCCATATAGAATTTATATCCCTGTTGTTCCAGTGCCACGATTGTTGCCAATTTGAATTCTGCGGTTGTGCCGGGATAATCGTGCGGCTTGCAGAAAACGCGCTTTTTGATATTTGGCAACAGATTGTCGATGTGACGCTGGACCTTGTCCTGGCCCATGGCCCAACGACCGGTGATAAACACAATTGTGAAATCCCGTCCCAATGTTTCCAGAATACGTATCATGTTCGTATTCGGCTCACCAAAACGGTCATAGTTGGCAATTGCGAATTTCTGGTTCACAACGCCGTCTATGTCACAAAAGATTGCCGGTATTTCTGTCATTGCCCGTCCAGTATATTCCGGGGCGCGGCGCGCCCCGGAAATATTGCCTAGATATCCAACAACTGTTGTTGGGTGTTTCCTTCGCGGGCCAAACGTTCTTCACGTTCTTCGGCCTTGGCGATTTCACGGACACGGCGGACATATGCGCCAGTGCCGATTGGAATCAGACGGCCAACAATCAGGTTTTCATTGATACCGACCAGTTTATCGGTTGCACCGCTGATTGCCGCATCAACCAATACCTTGGTTGTCTGTTGGAACGATGCGTTCGATATAAATGAACGTGATGTCAGTGATGCGCGGGTCAAACCGACCAAGACCTGAGAAGCTTCGGCCACCTTGCCGCCATCGTGTGCAACGCGTGCATTTTCTTCTTCGAAATCGACACGATCAACAACCTGGCCCATCAGGAACCCTGTATCGCCCGGATTTGTGATTTCCACACGACGTGTCATTTCACGAATCAAGATTTCAATGTGCTTGTCGTTGATGACCACGCCCTGCAGGCGATAAACCTGTTGAATCTGTTCGACCATAAATGTTGCCAAGGCTTTCTGGCCCAAGATACGCAAAATATCCTGTGGGACCGGGTCACCGTCGACCAATTTATCGGCCTTGCGCACAACATCACCGCTGCGCACCAACAGATTTGTTCCCTTTGGCACCGCATATTCAACCGGGGCTGTGCCATCTTCGGGGTCAATACGGATGATGATTTTTGACTTTGCATCTTCCAGTTCGACCGTGCCGTCAATTTCTGCCAGCAACGCAGGATTGGATGGACGGCGCACTTCCAGTAATTCTTCAACACGTGGCAGACCGCCGGTAATATCGCCTGTCTTTTTCGCCTGGACCGGGATACGCGCCAGAACATCGCCCGCCACAACGGTTGCACCGTTTGCAACGTTCAGCACCGAATACATCGGCAGCATATATTCTGCAATCTTTTTCCCGCCCAAGGAAATGACGTTACCATTTGCGTCAACCAGGCGGATTGCCGGCTGTAACGCCTTTTTGGTGTTCGCCTTCCAGTTGATAACCTTGCGCGAAACGATACCGGTCATGGAATCAACTTCTTCCTGGTAAGATACGTTTTCAACCAGGTCATTAAAGCTGACGATACCATCTTTTTCGGCGATGATTGTGTTCGAATATGGATCCCATTCTGCAACCTTGGCACCCTTTTCAACACTGTCACCATCGTTGACAATCAACATTGCCGCATATGGCAACGCGCACGAGAACAATGTTTCGCCCTTGTCATCGACAACCGCCAATTCACCGTTACGCGACAGAACAACAACACGTCCAGATGTGTTTTTAATTGTGTTGACACCTGTCAGTTTAATTTTACCGGCAACTGGCACTTCGATAAAGTGATTTTCCGTGCCACCGGCCGCAACACCACCAATGTGGAAGGTTCGCAGTGTCAACTGTGTTCCAGGTTCACCAATGGACTGGCCCGCGATAACACCGACCGCTTCGCCAACATGGACCAACGCATTACGCGACAAATCCATACCATAGCATTTCGCACACAGACCGTCACTGCAACATGTCAGAACACTGCGCACATCAACAGATGGCAGACCAGATTCATTGATTTGCTTTGCCGCGGTCTTGGTAATCAGTTCGCCGGCCGGAACGATAACTTCCTTGGTAATCGGATGAATAATATCGTGTGCCGCCGTGCGTCCCAACACAACATCGCCCAGCGCAACCGACAGGGTTGAACCCTGGTACACAGGTTTCGCCGTGATGTATTCGGTCGTGCCGCAATCGTGTTCGGTGATAACCGTATTCTGGGACAATTCAACCAAACGACGGGTCAGGTAACCAGCAGACGCAGTTTTCAACGCGGTATCCGACATACCCTTGCGCGCACCGTGGGTGGACGTAAAGTATTCGGACATGGTCAGACCTTCTTTAAAGTTCGAAATAATAGGAACTTCGATAATCGAACCGTCTGGCTTCTGCATCATACCACGCATACCCGCCAACTGCTGAATCTGACGTTTGGAACCACGCGCCCCAGACAGAGCCATCATCAGAACAGAATTCCAATTTTCGCCCGTTGTCTTGCCCAGCGCGGCATACGCCAAGTCACCCAGTTTATCGGTTGTTTTCTGCCACAGGTCAATCAGTTTATTGTGACGTTCACCGCCAGACAGCAAACCGTTCTGATACTGTGTTTCAATTTCTTCAGCCGCCTTTTCAGCATCGGCAATCATGGTTTTCTTTTCTTCTGGAATGATAATATCATCAAACCCGATGGAAATACCACTGCGTGCCGCCTGTTCAAAACCGGTGTTCTTCAGGTTATCCGCCAGCATAATCATCGCCTTGTCGCCGCAACGTTCATACGTTGTTGCCAACAGTGCCTTGATTTCTTTGACCGGCATAACCTTGTTCACCAAATCGAACGGCATTTTGTCAGATTTCGGCAACAATTCGCCCAAAATCATACGACCGGCGGTTGTCTTGTAAATCTTGCCATTGATACGTGCAACGATTGGTGTGTGCAACGTGATAGAGTGATTTTCCAACGCCAGTTTAACCTCGTCCATGTTGGCAAAACGTGGCGATTTATCGGTGTGTTCACCATCAATCAGCGAAATGTAATAAACACCCAACACCATGTCCTGGGCCGGAACAATCATTGGTTCACCGTTTGCAGGTGACAAAACGTTGTTCGACGACAGCATCAATGTGCGTGCTTCTAATTGCGCCTCTAATGAAATAGGAACGTGCACAGACATCTGGTCACCGTCAAAGTCCGCATTGAATCCCTTGCAGACCAATGGGTGCAGACGAATTGCCTTGCCTTCTATCAAAACAGGTTCAAATGCCAACAGTGACAGACGGTGCAATGATGGCGCACGGTTCAACAGAACAGGATGCTGGTAAATAACCTTTTCCAGGATTTCCCAAACGACATCTTCGCCGTTTTCAACCATCTTGCGCGCGGTCTTTAATGTGTTTGCATAATCACCCGCCAACAAACGTGCATAAACAAATGGTTTAAACAATTCCAGTGCCATTGTTTTTGGCAAACCAACCTGGTGCAATTTCAGGGATGGGCCCGACACAATAACCGAACGACCGGAATAGTCCACACGTTTACCCAACATGTTCATACGGAAACGTCCAGATTTACCGCGCAGTGAATCAGACAGTGATTTCAGCGGACGACGGTTCTGGGAAACCATTGGGCGTGCCTTGTGACCATTATCGAACAATGAATCAACGGCTTCTTGCAGCATACGTTTTTCATTGCGGACGATAATATCCGGCGCGTGCATTTCAATAAATCTTTTCAAACGATTGTTACGGATGATAACACGACGATACAAATCGTTCAGGTCAGATGCCGCAACGTGGCCCGCATCCAATGTGACCAATGGACGCATATCTGGTGGGATAACCGGGATAATATCCGGCAACATCCACGCTGGGTCGGTCTTGGAATCCAAGAACGCTTCGACCAGTTTCAATTGTTTGATTAAACCCTTGCGTTTCGCTTCGGATTTTGTTTCCGCCAATTCTGCGCGCAAACGTGTGCGTTCGTCACCCATATCCAGGTTGGCGATAATGCTGCGCACGCCTTCGGCGCCGATGCCAACGCGGAACGCGTCTGGGCCAAATTCTTCGACGGCGTTTTGATATTCATCTTCGCTGATGACATCATACTGTTTCAGGTTGGTTAAACCCGGTTCAATAACGATGTATGCATCATACGAAATAACCTGTTCCAATTTCTTCTGGGGCAGATTGTTCAACAATGTGGCAATTTTACCTTCGCGCAGGAACCATGTGTGTGCCACAGGCATTGCCAATTTAATGTGTCCCATACGTTCACGACGCACAGACGAAGATCCAACCTCGACCCCGCAACGTTCGCAAACGACGCCACGGAATTTAATTCTTTTATATTTTCCGCATGCGCATTCATAATCTTTGACCGGACCAAAAATCTGCTGGCAGAACAGGCCTTCTGCTTCTGGTTTCAAAGAGTGATAGTTGATAGTTTCGGGCTTTTTTACCTCGCCATGGGACCAGGACAGAATTTCTTCTGGTGACGCGATGGTGATGCGCAGGGCGTCAAACTGTTCCTTGGTTTCAATTTGTCCGAAAATCTTCTGCAACATATTGGTCATAAATTTTGCTCCTTTCAAGTCGCTGTTCAAAATGCTTGTGCCATGGCGACGGGTTGCGCCGCCACGGCTGGATTTTTAGTCAATTTTCTTTGGTGTCATCGCCAGACCCAAACCACGCAATTCGCGGACGAACACGTTGAATGCTTCTGGTGTGCCGGTCTGGATATCATTGCTGCCGGATATGATGGCTTCATACATCTTGTTACGGCCGACGATATCGTCAGACTTGACAGTCAGCATTTCGCGCAGCAGGTGCGCCGCACCGTGTGCTTCCAATGCCCACACTTCCATTTCACCCAAACGCTGGCCACCCATGTGTGCCTTACCGGACAATGGCTGTTGTGTTACCAACGAATAGTTACCAATTGAACGTGCGTGAATCTTTTCATCAACAAAGTGATGCAGTTTCATCATGTACATAACGCCAACGGTAACCGGACGTGCAAACTTTTCACCCGTCATACCATCATACATCGTGAACTGACCAGATTCAGGCAGTTTTGCCAATTTCAGCATGCTGCGGATGTCTTCTGGGGTCGCACCGTCGAATGTCGGGGTTGCCATTGGAACACCATCGCGCAACAGGGCCGCTTCGGCACGGACATCTGTGTCGGTCATTTTTTCCAACTTGTCCGCGGTTTCTTTGCCATAAATCTTGCCCATGATGGCACGCAGGTCGTCCGTCACGGCGCGTTTCGCCTTGACTTCTTCTAATACTTCGCCAATCTGCTGGCCCAGGGCGCGTCCCGCCATACCCAAGTGGGTTTCCAAAATCTGGCCGATGTTCATACGTGACGGCACACCCAACGGATTCAGAACGATATCGACCGGGGTTCCATCTTCCATGTATGGCATGTCTTCGATTGGAACAACCTTGGATACAATACCCTTGTTTCCGTGACGGCCCGCCATTTTATCACCGGGCTGCAATTTCATCTTGTGTGCGATATAGACCTTGACCTCTTTCAAGACGCCCGCGTTCAGCGAATTGCTTTCTGTTGCCTTGGAAACTTCGGCATCGGCTTTTTCGTTCAATGCCTTCAGCTTTGCAACATGCTGTTCACGCAGTTCGTCAATCTTGGCCTGGGCTTCTTTGTTGCGAACAACCATTTTCTTGATGTCGGCCGGTTTAATACCTTCGAATACTTCGGCGGTCAATTTTTTGCCAACAAATGGTTTCAGGCTGCCTGTGCCGGCGTCGATTGTTTCGCCTTCGGCAATCTGGAATACCTGGTCTGCAAAGCCCTTTTCGATGATAGATGTTTCTTCATCGCGGTCTTTATTGATTTGTTCAATCTTTTGCAGTTCAATCATCTGGGTACGTTCGTCTTTCTTTACCCCATGACGGGTCAAGACGTTCACCCCGATAACGGTTCCTTCTTCGTTTGGTCCCACACGCAGTGATGTATCCTTGACGTTCAGTGCCTTTTCACCAAAGATGTTGCGCAATAACGCCTCTTCGGGGGTCAGCAATGTTTCGGATTTCGGCGAAACACGACCGACCAAAATGTCGCCCTGTTTCACGCGTGCACCAACGTAAATGATACCGGATTCGTCCAGGTTTTTCAGTGCTTCTTCGCCGACGTTTGGAATATCGCGGGTAAAGCTTTCTGGGCCCAACTGGGTATCACGGACCTTGAATTCTTTTTCAACGATTTTAACCGATGTGAACATATCTTCGCGGGAAATACGTTCGGAAATCACAATCGCGTCTTCATAGTTATAACCACGCCATGGCACGAATGCGACCAACACGTTACGACCCAACGCCAATTCACCATAGTTCATCGACGAACCGTCGGCAATGATGTCGCCCGCAGAAATACGGTCGCCAACCTTGACCAATGGTTTTTGGTGAATCAATGTTTCACTGTTGCTGCGTTCAAATTTTTCCAGGTTGTAAATATCAACACCGGTCACGACATTGCGGCTGTTCATACATTTAACCACGATACGATTTGCATCCACAGATTCAACAACACCACTGTGTTTTGCAACCTTGCCGGTGCGGGAATCACGTGCAACCTCGCGTTCAATACCGGTTCCGACCAATGGGGCCTGGACACGCAGCAATGGAACGCCCTGGCGTTGCATGTTCGAACCCATCAACGCACGGTTCGCGTCGTCGTTTTCAACGAACGGAATCAAACCGGTTGCGATGGACACCACCTGGCGTGGGGCAACGTCGATTAAATCAATTTCTTCTTTTGGCACCATTGTAAATTCACCGTCAACACGTGCGGTCACGGTATCTTCGGCCAATGCGCCATCTTTGGTTGTTGGGGTGTTACCCTGGGCAATTTTGTGACCCAATTCTTCGTCCGCGGTCAGATATACCATCTTGCCCGTGACACGACCGTTTTCAACAACGTAATACGGTGTTTCAATAAATCCATATGGGTTGACACGTGCATATGTCGCCATGTGGTTTATCAGACCAATATTTGCACCTTCGGGTGTGTGAATTGGGCACAGACGACCATAGTGTGTCGGATGAACGTCGCGGACGTCGATGCCGGCGCGATCACGGTTCAATCCGCCCGGACCCAACGCAGAAATACGACGCTTGTGTTCCAATTCAGACAGCGGGTTATACGCATCCATAAACTGGGACAACTGGGACGTTCCCAAGAATTCAGCAACCAGCGACATCAATGGCTTTACATTGATAACGTCCTGGGGCTGCATATTTGCAATGTTTGGCGACGACAGGCTTTCGCGGACCAGACGTTCGATACGAACCATACCGGTGCGGAAATTCTGTTCCAACAATTCACCAACCGCGCGCACGCGACGATTTGACAGGTTATCAATATCATCAACGGTGTCTTTGTGGTCGATAATATTTGTCAGTGTTTTCAAAACCGCCAAGAAATCAGATTTCGTCAGCAAACGTTCATCTTCGGGCTTTTTGCCAGAATCAATTTTCAAACGTTTGTTCATCTTGAAACGACCAACCGCCGACAGGTCATAGAACGCCGCGTCAAATCCCTGGCGCAGGAACAAGTTGATTGCCGCTTCCAGTGTTGGACGTTCACCCGGACGGATGATGTTATAAACTTCTATCAATGCCTCTTCGCGATTGGTTGTTTTATCTGCAACCAACGTGTTACGCATGTGCGCGGTAACCGTTGTGTTATCAATCGCAATCAAGGAAATTTCTTTGACACCCATCTTGTCCAAATCAGCCAAAACTTCTTCGGTGATTTCGGTGCCGGATTGGAATACAACCTCGTCCCCGGACATAATCGGGTCAAACAGGTATTCACCAATCAGCGATTCCGGCAAGATACCGAATTCTTTGGACGCAGATGTGATTTTCGCCATACGCTTTGCGTTCAGACGATCACCCTTGGACGCCAAGACCTTTTTATCTTTTGGATTGATTAAATCATAATTCAAACGGTATTTATCCAGACCCGCAAATGCCGCGGTTTCGCCCGCCCACATTTTGCCGTCAAATTTCAACGGAATGCGGTTATAGAACGCCGACAGAATTTCTGTATCGCTCATTCCGCGGATTGTTGATTTACGCGGATCGGCGGCGAATTTCTTTTCATCTTCGGCGGCCGGCAGGCAACGCAACAGCACGGTTGCCGGAACCTTGCGGCGACGGTCGATACGGACATAAATAACGCCCTTGGATTCTTCGAAATCAATCCAGCTGCCGTGTTCTGGGATAATACGCGCGGTATATGTAATCGGGTTACCGGCGATTTTCGCTTCTTTGGTGGTTGCAAAAACGACACCTTGGGCACGATGCATCTGGGAAACAATAACACGTTCAACACCCGATGCGATAAAGCTGCCGCGTTCTGTCATCAACGGCACTTCGCCCATAAATATTTCTTGTTCTTTGATATCGCGCAACGTTTTTTTGCCGTCTTCGGCGATATCCCATAAAATCAATCTCAGCTTCAATTTCAGCTTGCTGGAATATGTCATATTGCGCAGCATGCATTCTTTTACGTTATATACAGGTTTGTCCAACGTGTATTCCACGAATTCCAGGTCGGCAATGCCGGCATAGTCTTTGATTGGGAACATAGACGTGAACACATTTTGCAGACCGATGTTTTTGCGGTTCTGCGGATCTACATCAGCCTGTAAGAAATCTTTGTATGAATTATATTGAATTTCAACCAGATCAGGAAGCGGAGTTTGCAAAAAACTTTTTCCAAAAGATTTTCTAAATTTCTGGATAACTGCCATGGGTATCAATCCTTTTTTTTGTGCGTTTTGCAAACGAAACTATTTAATACTGTTTTTACGCCTTTGCGCCCACCGGGGAAAATTCCCCTGGTGGGCCGGCGTTTGCGCGGCAATGCCGCGACTTTTTATTGTGTCAGGCGTCCGCCCGACGGGATGAATTATTTCAATTCAACCTTGGCACCTGCTGCTTCCAATGTAGCCTTCATTTTTTCAGCTTCATCTTTGGCAACAGCTTCTTTCACTGCCTTTGGTGCAGATTCGACCAAAGCTTTCGCTTCGCTCAGGCCCAGACCTGTCATTTCTTTGACAGCCTTGATAACGGCCAATTTGTTTGCACCGATTTCGGCCAAAACAACGTCGAATTCTGTTTTTTCTTCGGCGGCAGCAGCGGCCGGACCAGCTGCAACTGCAACTGCGGCGGCGGCGGAAACGCCCCATGTTTCTTCCAACGCTTTGGACAGTTCAACTGCTTCCAAAACGGTCAATTTTGACAATTCTTCAACTAATTTCTGAATGTCTGCCATTTTTTAGCTCCTATTAGTTTAGGTAAATCAAAATGTTGCCACTTTGATATTTAATTTTTCTTTCCATACTCTGCAGAAACGCGGGCCAGGCGCGATGCTGGTTCGACCAAGATACGCGCGATAGTGCCACGGATTTCCAACAGGGATGGCAGTTTGGATAATTGCACAATGCCGTCTTTGTCCAAGACATCTGCGTCCATTTTACCACCAATGATGGTCAGGTTTGGGTGCGCCTCGGCGAACTTTGCCAAAACCTTGGTGACCGCCAGACCATCTGTTGCAACGGCAACTGCGGTCGGACGCTTCATCATTTCGGACACAGGTTCGAAATCGGTGTCTTTCAACGCCAATTTCATCAAACGGTTTTTAACGACTTTGAAAACGGAAACCAGTGGGCGCAATTCGTTGCGCAGGCTTTCCATTTCCTTTACGGTCAGACCGTGGTTTTCAACGACGAAAACACCGTTTGCATCTTTCAAGGACGACTGCAACGCTGAAATCAAATCTGATTTTTCTTCGCGTCTCATATTTTATCCTTTACTTCCAGATTTCAGGGTTACCCCCGGAATCCCTGCTTTGTTAAACTTTCCATCCGGTTTCCCGGGATGGGGCTGCGGTTCCTGCCCCAAAGAATTTTTTCTTTGTCTATGATGGGAATTAAGTTGTTGCCAACACCATCAGTCTCGGACAGAAATCTCTACTTTGCCCTGGTACGACATTTGCCGCACCAGGACATAACTTATCTTACATCAACTTTCAAGCCTGGTCCCTGGGTTGTCGCAACAGACGCACCCAAGATATACTGACCCTTGGACGATGCAGGTTTCACCTTTTTCAACTGGTCAACCAATGCAGTCGCATTTTCAACCAATTGTTCAGTTGTGAATGACATTTTACCAATACCGGCGTGAATGATACCTTTCTTTTCCGCACGATATTCAATCTGGCCAGCCTTGGCAACCTTGACCGCTTCGGCAACGTTGTTTGTAACCGTGCCCAATTTCGGATTCGGCATCAAGCCCTTTGGCCCCAAGATACGTGCGATTTTTGACATTTTCGGCATCATATCTGGTGTTGCAATAACGCGGTCGAAATTGATTTCGCCACCGGCAACCTTTTCAATCAGTTCTTCGCCACCAACAACATCTGCGCCCGCCTTTTTAGCATCGTCAGCACTGTTGACAGTAAATACTGCGACGCGGACTGTTTTACCTGTGCCGTTTGGCAAGGACAACATACCACGAATATTCTGGTCAGCCTTGGTAACATCAATACCCAATCTGATTGCGATTTCCAAGCTTTCGTCGAACTTTTTCGATGTGTAACCGCGCAGGGCCTCGATCGCATCAGTCAAAGAATACACTTTGTCTGTGTCCAGGTTTGCCCATGTTTTTTGTCTTTTTGTCAGTTTCATATCTTATTCCTCCACCTTTACGCCCATAGAACGGCACTGACCCGCGACGATGTTCATTGCGGATTCAATGGTAGAGCAATTCAAGTCCGGCATTTTGCTTTCTGCAATCTGTTTTACCTGGTCTTTGGAAATCGTTCCAACGAAATCACGACCCGGCTTTTTGGAACCAGATTTCAGTTTCAACGCCTTTTTAATGTAATACGACACCGGCGGCAACTTCATAATAAATTCAAAGCTGCGGTCAGTATAAACAGTGATAATACACGGAATCGGCATACCCGGTTCTTTGTCAGCTGTTTTGTCGTTAAATTGTTTACAGAATTCTGCGATGTTCACACCGTTGGCACCCAACACTGGCCCAATTGGTGGCGCAGGATTTGCTTGCTTTGCAGGGACGACCAGTTTGACAATCCCTTTCAGTTCTTTCTTTGCCATTTGTTCACTCCATTTCTTTTGGTTGTGTGGCGGTTCGATGTGGCGCATCTGCCGCCCGGATTTTTAGCGAAACCATTTCGCAAAAATCCAAAAACTCTTTTTTTTATTTAGACGCGTTCAACCTCGGCAAAGCTCAGTTCTACACTGGTTTCACGGCCAAATACTAAAATCGTCGCGGTCATTTTTTGTTTCAGATTATCAACCTCGGCCACGATACCATTGAAACCATTGAACGGCCCATCGATAACATGAACTTCTTGCCCAATCTCGTACTCGACATCTTCGACAGAAACCGCGCCCTCTTCCACCTGTTTTTGCAGGCGACGCGCTTCTTCTTCGCTGACGGCGATTGGCTTGTTCTTCGCACCCAAGAACATAACAACCTGGGGCATCAATTTAACCAATGAAAACGTTTCATTGTTCAAAACCATCTGGACAACGATATAACCCGGAAAGAATTTCTTTTCAGATTTTACACGTTTGCCACCCTTGATTTCGGTCACTTCGCGTGTTGGGACCAAAATTTCACCAAACAACGCATTCAAGCGGCGTTTATCAATCTGTTCGCGCAGGCCGCGGGCAACCTTGTCTTCACAGCCGGTATGAACATTTACAACAAACCATTGCATTTTATCTTCCATATGCGTATCCTTTGCCCGTTTTGTTTTAGAAAATCCAACCAACAATTGCGTTCAGCACACTGTCCACCGCAAAGAAGAACAATGCCGCCGCCGCAGAAAATACCAGAATCATAATAGTTGCACGAACAACAGTGTCGCGTGATGGCCATACGATTTTAAACCACTCACTGCGCACAGATTTAATATAATCAATAACTTTTTTCATAAATTCGCCCACTATGTCCGACCATCAGAAATCTTGGCAGGGGCAAAAGGAATCGAACCCTTATCCGCGGTTTTGGAGACCGATATTCTACCGTTGAACTATGCCCCTGTTTTTGGTCGCTTTTATGCCTGCACAATCACGCAACCATCCCGATAGTCTGCGCCAGGATAGCACACACAAACGAAAAAGCAAGCAGAAAAAGCGCACATATTATATGATTTTAACGCGTCGCGCGCAAGCAAAATCTGAAAAACCGGTCTGATTTTTTTTGATTTTTCGCACTTTTTACTTGCACGCAGTGCCACTTTTTGTCTATGATTTGTTAAAAACAGAGAGAGGAAGTCATTGCAAGACCGCATAGAACCGCCAATTTTATTATCACGACTGATGACGTTTGTGCTGGCTGGCGCGATTGTCGTGCTGGGGGTGTTAGGATATACACTGTATAAAATGTTCCCGCTGAACCGGCCCCAGGTGTTCTTTTTGAATTCCGAACTGCGTGCCGACCGGGACGTTGTCGTTCACCAGTTGCCGACAACCGACGAAAATGTCAAATGGTATAAACGCGCATTTATTCGCGAATATATCAAGGCGCGTAATGAAATCGTGCCTGATGGACGCGTAATGTTGCGCAAATGGAACAATGACGCGACGGGCATCGTTCACACATGGTCCACGGACGCGGTTTATGACGCATTTACCCAGACAAATATGTGGAACGCCATAATGAACAGCGCGCCTGATTTTGAATTCAGTTGCAGCGTGGAATTCGAAAACGGTGCGGTCACACCACGCACGGCGGATACGTTCGCGGTAAAATTTAAGTATTTTTGTGAAGATAGTGGTGGACAGACCGCCAAAAAAGATTATACAATCGTATTGAAATTACAAATGGACGACGACACAAAATTAAAGTGGTCGGAACGTCTGGATAACCCGCTGGGTGTGCGCGTATCGGAATACCGCGTGGAATCTGGGAACGGGGACCCGCTGGACACGGGATATCTTGATGACGGACAGTAATATGTCCCCATCGCACGACATGAATTGAAAGGTAAGGAATTGGGCATGAGTTTTAAGACAGCAATCAAGTTAAACATATCTGTGTTTTGCCTGGCGTCGATGTGCATGATTGCACCGGCGATCGCGGTGAACTATGGTGTCCAGGACGCATGGGATAACCCAACCGCAAATATGGCCGCGGGCAGCACAAAACCCGGATACGCCCAATTGTCATGGACCACGGGCAGTGTATTGCCCATCAAACTGCGTAACGGTATGGTGACGATGGTGTCCCTGCCGAATGGCGAACAAATTGCCGACGCGGTTATCGGAAACCAGGGTCTGTTCACGATAGAGGCGAACCAGGGCGATCGCACAATGATTATCAGCCCCACCGCCAGCAACCAGGGTTCGGACACAAACCTGATTGTGACGGGCAAATCTGGTAATAAATATATTTTCTATCTGCGCAGTGAACCATCTAATTCCAGCGAAATCACCTATTCCCAGGTAGAGGTTGTTCTGGACGGCAATACGACTTTGCCAGGTGCAACAAGTGCGAACGACGCGACCAGTGGCGCATCATCTATATTTAAAAGGGCCGCCAAAACCACCAGCACGGTTGGTGCCGATGGCGAAGATTACGGTTGGATTAAATCAATGAAGATTGATCCATCGGAATTCCGTTTTGATTTGGATATCTTTGTTCCAAACCCAGACGATTATGTTATCGCCCCAGAACGCGTATGGCGCGATCGTATATTCACATACATTGACTTTGGCGACAAGGTTATTGCCATGACCCAGCGTCCGGTGGTTTCATTGTTGGTCGAGGGTGGTGAATCCCCGGTTGGATTCCGCACCGATGGTGACGATGGCCGCCTGTTGATAGTAGAGGCCGTAGGCGACATGGTCCTGCGCAGTGGGCAACGCATTGTGTGTATTAAAAAGCGCGAAAAGCCGTTCTTGATTGCCGACACGGCGTCGGTCATGGCATTGGCCGAGGCGAACGTTGCACAATCCATGATGTCGGGACAATCACTGAATAACATTGCGTATTCAATGGATCAAAATGCAATCAATACGGCGGGTGTAAATTACACCGGGACGCCGACATACATTTCGAACACAAACGCGATTGCGGGCACGGGATATTACATGCCGGCGTCTGTTGCGACAACCGCCACAATGCCGGCTATGTCGTCGGGCACCACTGGTGTAAATATGATGCCGACCGAACGCGTGACGGCGGGCTCTTACCTGCCCCAGACGAATATTCCACTGATTACCAGCAACCAGAACGGTGTTGCCGTTGAATTGAAATCGGACACATCGGTCAAGGCACTGGACGATTATTGGACGGGATTGCTGGCGAAATTCAGCGGCGATGATGGTGTTGGATTGCTGACCCCGTACAAGGACAAGGTGTTCTTTGCCGTTGACGAACAGGGTGTTGGCGAATTGGGTGCAACATCACGCGCGGCGCGTCTGTATCGTTTGCGCATCGGTCCAATGGCCGACATTGACACGGCCCAGAAACTGTGCGACCAACTGTTGAAATTCAGCGGGGCCAGTTGCAGCGTTGTGCGTATTCAATAACTGATATTCCAGGCGGGATTTAATATGAGCGGTATCAAACAGCAAATTACGAATATTCGAAAGACAACACCAAAGCATATCCAGTGGATGTTGCTGGCGGCGGCATTTATTGTCGTGATGATATTGCTGATTTTGTTGTTGGGCGGGCGTGGCAAATCATCCACTGTCCAGAGCACCGCTGATGACAATCCAATCCAATTGGTTATCACGGCGAATCCGACCGATGACTGGGATAAAAACACGTTGACATGGACCGATGTTACGATTGGCACAACAAAAAAAATCACATTGCGTTTTAATGCAACGGCCCCGGCAAAAATCGAAGATGTTCGCTATCACGAAAGTGTTGCGGGATTGAGCGTCAAGGACACCTGCAAAAAAATGGCCGAAATAAACCAAGTTACCGCTTGCAGTATCACACTGGAATTCGCGCCAACGTCGGCAATGGAAAGTAAAACATTGGCAATGTTTGTTGATTGGCACGATGCGCGCCAACCCAAAGACATGTCTAATTCTGAAAAGATTGCTTTGGTATTATCAGCGGTTGCGCCGGTATCTGTCAAGGAACCAGAACCGGTTGTCGCCCCCGCACCAATGCCAGAGCCTAAACCGGTCCAGGAAGAGATTAAAACCCAGGTTGAGACATTGGCCCCCGCCGATCCATTTGCCGACGCACGTGATAATGCGCCAGCGGAAACGGTGGTCAATGACACGCCGGCTGTTGCGTGTTCTGAATTTGCATTTCCGGGGTACAATTCAAACGGCACGCAAATCGGATGGATTCGTCCAGAACGCGGCGCGTATTACTTTCACCCGTTTTCAGATAAAAAATGCAACAATCCAACGGGCGTCTATAATCCCGACAGTGGTATCATCACCGATATAAACAACACTGGTAAAAAGATTGGGACCGACGCCGAACATATCGGATACACCGCAATCAATTCGGATGGCGCGTTGCCACAATTATCCAATCCGGTATCGCGCGTTAAAAATCGCGCATATCAATTGACGACCGATGAAATTGAAAAAATGTCTGGGGCGGATTCCGGCACCGAAGACGTCACCCGTTTTCGCAGTGGCATCACGATGAAGGATAATTCAGACGACGTTATCATTGGGACCAGTGGTCAGGCGATATTTTCATCTGACCCGTTTGACCGCACATTTGTATTGCGGCAATACAAGCCAATTCCGGCCACCATTGTGTCCGAGGTTCGCGCCGATCCATCATTGTATACAGAAGGCGCAAAAACATTGCCGGTGCGTGCAACGGTTGATCGCAATGTGTATTCTGATAATGGTCGCACGGTTGTAATTCCGGCAGGAACGTTGTTACTGGGGTATGTCACGGGTGATATTCCCGGGCCATATAAAACCGTTGGTCGTATGGATATTCGTTGGTATCAATTTATTTTACCCAGTGGCGTTGAATTTAATTTTGCCAGTCAAGAATCGACCCCATTTTCTGGCGATTCCCAGGGTCGCGCGGGCGTTCCCGGATATGGCAGCACGGATTATATCGAACAAATGGTGTTGCCATTACTGACCGCGGTGGTGCCGGCGGCGGTGAATATGATTGCGCCGATTACCGATAAATTTGTGAATCAAATTGACCTGGATAACAATACGGTTGTGCAATCGGGCACTGTGCGTTCGTCTGAATTGGCGAAAAATGAAATTATCACCGCATGGAACCAGGTTGCCCAAAAGTTTATTGTGGATATGCTGGACAATACCGTTCCCCCATTTTCAATTGCGGCCGGCACGCGTATAACGGTATTTTCACCAACTGATTTGGTCATCACATGCGGTAAAGATACGACGAAAAATTGTTCTGTAGCTAAAGTGACTGCGGCCTCTCAAAAAGCAGATATCAATCGCAACGTGCGCGCCAACTGGGAAAGCTTTACGCGTGGTCGCAAAGCCGATGATGACTCATGGGTTGGCCAGGTTCGCTCATTTAATTTTGACCAATATTGCAAAGCAGACGACAAAGGCATATATGATATCAATGGCAGTATGACTGAACAAATATACAGCTCTGGGTATGACTATCGCACGGTGTTGGCGTATTGCAAATCTAAAAACTATCAGGCTATCAATAATGCACGCCAGGCGGCGGTATATGAAAATCAGCAAGACGCGAGTAATTCTAACAGTATCGCCAGCACAGGTGGTGTCGGCAGCAAAACATACAATGAAAATGTTTTGGGACTGAAATACAACGATGATGGCTCGATTCAAAATCCGTTCCAAACGGCCAAGGTCGAAGAAGACACCGTGCAATCCGTTATCACGTGCGAAGATGGCACAACGCCCGACGCAAACGGATGCTGCACCGGGGAAACGTTCACTGATATGGGCGACCAGGGATTCAATTGTTGTCCTGATACCGGGGGCGACTGTTTCCCGCCGATATTGTAATCCACACCCGCCACATGGCGGGTTTATTTTTATACCAAAGGAGTCCGTTACACATCACCATACCATCACCCACAAATACCAAACGCGCCGTGGCGCGTTTTTTATTTATTTCGCGATTCGTTTATATAAATTAAAAATCGCGTAATGAATCGGTTTTCCGATTCTGATTTCAACCAACGGTTGTAATATTTTACATACGTCAATTGTTGGTCTATATATCATGGCACAGGAATTTATTCCTGTGCCACATAAATTAAATACAACAGGAGGAGAAAAAAATGACAGCACAACACATTCAACCAGAATACGCACCAGAAAAATTTCACAGTGCAGAACAAATGTGGTTTTGGTTTCTGTATTCTAAATCTGTTCGCAATGCATTTATGCGACCACGCGACTGTGCCACACGCCGCGTTGCCGAATTGGTCGATGTGGAAACGCTGGTAACAAAATTATATCTGTGTGGGAAATTATCTGATGAACAATTACGCGTGATGAAGGAATTCGGGGACCGCCGACGCGCACCACATCAATATATCTGGGCCGAAAATCGGGCGGCAGATTTATGGCGGCGTGCAATGCAGACAATCGGTGATGCCGCAATCGCACGCGGTTGGATTTCCCAGGAATAAAAAAGGATTGTCACAATGGTTATAATTGCATTTTCTGTGAAAACGTCAAAAATTTTGCCACGAATATTATGTCGTCACTTTCGGCACTGCGCCCCCATAATTGTCCGCCCCGGCGCACAGAAACCGTTTGTTATGTATCAATTCGTAACCCGTCGCAATATTGCGCGGGTTACATTAAATGCGCGCGATATAAACATACTGCGCGCGCATGGATGGGAATTTATTTGCGCGCCAAATATCACCCCCGATGTGGGCGCGCGCGGTGGCATAACATGTGTTGATTTTACAAAGCGCGTTATCGGCCTGCGCCACAAACGAATTCAAACGCCGGACGCACTGTTTAAATACCTGGCCCGTTGCTGTGACACTATTTTGTCTTGACCCGTGAACGCAAGAACGCCAGCGCAATTTGGTCTGCGTTTTCTGTTGATTCCTTATTCTTTTTCATTGTTTCCAGTTCACGATATCTGGTCTGGCACGCCATGGTAATGTTGTGGACACTGCGGGATTCTTGCAAAATCGCGGGCGGGACACACGCGGCCACGGTGAAACGATAACTGCCGACAATCTGGCCATTTACCCGGACCGTTTGCAGATCAAATCCGGGACCACCGCATACCTCTATTATTTTCATACCCGTTGCATCATGAACGGTATATATGTAATTGCCCCGCAATTCATTGTATTTAACATCACAGGATTTAATTACCTTGATGATTTCGGATTCTAACTCTGCATTCATAGCGTCCCCCAATCTGTATTATCTAATAATTTTACAAAAACGCCCCGATGGGGCGTTTTTATTTTGATGTGCGTTTAATTATCTGCATCTGGGCAATACCAAACAGGTTCGATACCGTCCAATACAGCACCAATCCCGCCGGCATCCATGCAAACAAGAACGTGAATATCACCGGCATCCATTTCATAACGCGCTGGGTCTGGGCAACGGCGTCATTGCCAGATGCGGTCCGGGCAACGGTTTGCAGACGCGATTGCCACCACATCGTCGCCCCCATCAATATCGGCAATATAAAGTATGGATCCATCGCCGCCAAATCAGATATCCACAGGAATCCCGCACTGCGCATTGGAACGGATACCAGTAACGCCTTGTATAACGCAAAGAATATCGGAATCTGGATCAACATCGGCAGACAGCCCGACATCGGTGATGTCTTGTGTGTCTGATACAGGCGCACCATTTCCATTTGCAGACGCATTTTATCGTTCGCATACAGTTTCTGGATACGCGCCATTTCCGGCTGCATCTTTTGCATGGTAATCATTGATGTGTATGACTTGCGCGTCAGTGGCCATATCGCCAAACGCAACAGCAATGTGAACAGGATAATCGCAATCCCGTAATTGCCAACAATCGCATACAGCCCGTTTAACGCCCACAGCATTGGTCGTGCCAAGAACCAGAACCAACCATAATCCACGGTTTCATCAATTCCCGCAATTACGCCAGATGCACCCGACAAAACGTTCTGGTCACGTGGGCCGGCAAATATGCGCGTTGTAATTGTTTTGTCGCCACCCGCCGGCACAGGAACCGCCGCCGCGGCAACGTCTGTTTGATATGTGGTGCCAAACGCCTTTTTGCCACGTATGGTTTGATCCGGGCTGTCCAGTTGAACAATCGTTTCCCAATACTGGTCGGCAAAGCCCGCAAAACCATTTGTCGTTGAATACGCGTATGATTTCTTGTCCAGTTTATACCAATCGTTGTGTTCTACATCAGAATTTACATACGCAACCATACCGGTATAAACGCCACTGGACGATTTCTGACCGGCGTCACGCACAACGCGCGCATATGGTGTAACCGTGATATCGTGCGCGGACTTGTTCTTGATTTCATCGTTGATTGTGACAATGTATCCATCGACCGTCACCGTGCGGCGATATTCAACACCATCAGAATTACGCCATGTGAACGCATCACCGTTTTTATTCCAAACGGTTTCCGGTGTTGGGGCCGATGTTCCGGTGGCGATGACGCCAACCTCGGCAAAATCGTGTGGGCCGTTCAATAATGTTACGCGCGCCGCGTCAGACGCATCGCCCTGGTCCGCGAAATCAGCCAATGTGACGTTTGATACGCGCAGGCCGCGCACCGTTGCCGTGATTTTATCAGACGCCGTGGTGTGCGCCGGGACCGCCGACAAATCCAACACAGGTTCTGGTTCGGTGGCAACGGGGGCCTGCTGCTTTGGTGACATGATTGCGCCAATTGCCCACCACGCCGCAAAAAACAGCACGCACCACCACAAGAACGATCCAAACATTGATTTCTTGGTCGTGGCGTTTTTATTCGCATTCCACTGGGCAAAGCCCGAATTATTATCCAAATATTTTACCATTACTTTTTACCCTTTGATTTAACAGACGCCATGCAACGACGACGCGCAATAACCCAGTTCAAGATATATAGTGCAACACCCACACAAATGCAAATGTCGGCGACATTAAATGCCGGCCAATGTGCCCCACCAATATGAAAGTCTAAGAAATCCACCACCGCGCCAAAACGCACACGGTCAATCAGATTTCCCAACGCCCCACCAACAATCAACGCCAGTGGCACGCGTTCATATTTTTCTGCGCGTGCAAACAGGTAATACCCGATAAAGCCGATTATAAATCCCGTGGCCAGCACGATAAGCAGGGGCGCCCCCTCGCCCACAGTGCGCAGCATTGAAAACGATGCGCCCGGGTTCCATGTGAACACAATGTTAAACCAATCGGTCACATGTGCCATCAAATACGGCACCGGCACAATGTCCCACGCCGGGCCCGACACCGGCACGCCACCTGTTATCAGATACAGCAATGCCCCCTTGGTCACCGCGTCCAGCGCGACCGCCGCCACAATAATTGCAATACACAGTAATATATTCTTTTTCATTTTTCCGTCCCTATACGCCGAAATATACCAATGTGCGCACGCAAATGCAAATAAAATGTCCCGTTTCCGGGACATTGTTTTATGGGTCGCTATTTATCCGACACTGGGTTATCAACGCGGGCGTAATTATCGTCGCGCAATTCGTTCAATATTCGGGTGATTGCGCCCTGGGACACACCCATGTGTTCCAACACGCCATAGCCCAGGAACAGCGAACTTTCAATTGTTTCGGGCAATGCGATTTGCGCCCCCTCTTTTAACAATAACTTTGATTCCGTCAGGTTACGCGCACGCGCAAACACACGCACACGTGGCGCAATTTCACGCACCGTGATAACGGCATCACGCGCCGTTGACGCATTGTCCAACGCGACCACAACCGCACGCGTCTTGCGCGGGGTCAGGCCAACATCCGTCAAAACATCGGCATTTGTTGAATTGCCATAGACAACGTTATATCCGTGTTCGCGTCCCAACATTACAGTATTTACATCCATATCCAGCGCAACGTATGATATTTTCTGGGCCTGTAACATTTGGGCAACGATTTGACCCACACGGCCAAACCCGCAAATCACAACCGCCGGACGATCAGACGCACGTGGACGCGATGGCATAATGCTGGGGCTGAATAATTTCCCGGTGCGTTGCAGACGGTCAAACACCGCCAACAATAGTGGCGTCGCCATTATCGACAGCATGATTATCGCCGTCAGAACCTCTTGGTGCGATGCAGGGATTGCGTCAATGCCTGATGTGCGCATTGTCTGTAACATCAACAAACCGAATTCGCCCGCCTGGGACAGGACCAGCGCAATCATCACCGCATCTGGCACACCAACACGACGGACACGCGCGACCATAAATATCGCAACAAACTTTGCCGCGACCAAACCAATAACACCCGCCAGCACGATATACCAATAATGCCCCAGGACGGATAAATTCAAACTCATACCCAATGATATGAAAAAGAACGCCAGGAACAACATCGCATACGGACTGATTTCGGCGTTGACCTGGTGATTATAAATCGTTTCAGACAGCAACATACCCGCCAAGAACGCGCCCAATCCGACCGGCATACCAATCCAATCGGCAATGCCCGCCCACAGTGCAATATTCAACAAAATCGCCAGCAAAAATGCCTCTTTGGATTTCAGGCGCGCGACCTGGCGCATCAGTGGGTTTAAAACGAACCGACCAATAACCACCACGCCCAGCACCAGGACAACCGACCACACCAATACGTCAATCGCCATTGCGCCAAAGTTAAATGATTTCCCCGCCAGCACCGGCATCATCGCCAACAGCGGAATCGCCAGTAAATCTTGGAATAACAAAATAGAAAATGTTTGCCGACCCATTTCCGTGTTTATCTGGTTACGGTCTGCCAGTAATTGCATATCTTCGGATGTGCTGGACATTGACAGCATCAACGCCACCATAACGCATCCCATAATGGACCAGCCGGTCAACCCAAACAGCAACGGGAACAACATCGCCACAACCATTAAAACCTGGGCCGCGCCAAAACCAAATATCGCACGACGCAATCCCCACAGGCGACGCATATTTATCCCCAGTCCCAACATGAACCACAGGAACATTATTCCCAGATTGCCCAGCGTGGACCAATTATCTGTCAATTGGAATAAATTCAACACATATGGACCGGCGATTATACCCGCCAATAAAAACGCAACCAGTGCCCCAATCCGCGCCAGGCGCAGTGCAAAAACCAATGCAAAAACAACCGTGATAAACAGTAATATTGACAATGATGCTGTCATAGTGTGGTCCCCCTCTCCCCCATTGATTTATGTCACAGGTATTATATCAAATCGCGTGACAATTGTAAAAATTTTTCAGGCGATAATTCTTCGGCGCGTTCGGTCCCAGTCAATCCATATTTTGCCCAATCAACGTTTGGAATAATTCCACGTATCATCTTGCGACGCTGGCCAAATAATTTGGCGGTGATTTGTTCCAATTTTTGCACGTCGCCGATATTGTGAATCTTGGCCGAATTTGGAATTACCGATACGACCGCCGATTGAACGCGTGGGCGCGGAACAAACGCGGTATTGGGCACATCAAACAAAATCTTGGCATCAGCAATCAGTGACGTTAAAACCGCCAGGCGACCGTATTGTTCATCGCCCACGCGCGCGGTGATACGTTGCGCCACCTCGCGCTGGAACATCAATGTCATGGATTTTATTGGCGCGCCAGACGCCACCGCGACCAGCCACCGCGTAAATAATTCTGTGCCAACGTTATATGGCAAATTTGCGCATATTGCGTATTCGGTTAAATCCAGTGCGCGCGTATCAACACGCAATGCGTCACCATAAATAACGGTCAAACGACCATCTGCGGCGGCGGCAATTTTATCTAAAATGGGTTTTGTTGTTGGGTCTTTTTCAATTGCGATAACGCGGCGCGCACCCGCCATCAATAATGCGCGGGTCAGACCGCCCGGTCCCGGTCCAATTTCCATAACGTCGGTGTGTTCAATGTCCGGCACACTGCGCGCGATGCGTCCCGTCAAATTCAAATCAAACAAGAAATTTTGTCCGAATTGCTTTTTGGGCTCCAGCCCCGATGCGCGCATCATTTCGGCAACCGGCGGCAAAGATTTTATTGCGTCTGTCATATTGTTTTGCGTCCCCCAAATGCCAATGATAACGTCCCATCGTCCAGGTAATCTAAATCACCACCCAATGGCACCCCAGATGCCAATTCAGAAAATGTAACATTCCCCGGGTTGCCGATTACCGACATAACATAATGCTGGGTTGTTTTCCCCTCGACCGTGTTGGGTAATGCGAATATGATTTCGTGCACCCCCTCGTCCACGATGCGGGCGGGCAATGTTCCGATATTTAAATCATCGGGTGTTGTGCCGGTCGCCCCAGACAACAATCCACCCAAGATATGATACCGCCCGTGAAAAACGCCCGACTTTTCCAATGTCCAAACATCTGACAAATCACGCACGATGCACAACGCGCCATTTGCACGCGCGGCATTGCGACAGAATTCACACCGCCCCGACGCCCGGTCGGTCAGCACGCCACAATTCGGGCACGGCGCAATATTTTCAACCGCGTCATGAATTGCCGCCGCCAACATTTCGGCGCGACCGGTTTTATCCTGTAACAGTGCCAGGGCAATACGCTGGCCCCCGCGGGCACCAACACGTGGCAGACGCGCAAATTGTTTAATCAATTTTTCAATCAGTGGATTCATTGCAAACGCACCTTATCAATGAAATACGTAACAGTCAATTCCCATTGCCGACGCGCGCGTGCGAATATCGGCGGCAGTGGCATCCGACAAACCGTTTGCACGAACGCGATACATGCCATTTGCGGTGGGCTCAATCGTGGCGGTAACGCCCAGTTTATTTTTCACATTTGCAACCTGGGTCGCGGCGGCGTTCTGGGACGAAAATGCACCAAATTGCACGCCCGCATTTCCCGCCGACGTTGCCGGCACCGTGCGCGCAGGTGTGACGTTATACGTTGGTGCCGCAGATGCGGTTGCCGCACTGTATGCCGCCGACATTGTTTGTGGGGCGGCATTCGATGCCACCGGCGAATTCTTTACGACTGTTGTGGCATCCGTCCCCAACATTGCAAAACCGCGATTTAATAACTGGGTCGCGACAGATGCGCGCACGTCCTTGTTTTCCGCCCCCAAGACGACAACAATCAAATGCGTGCCATCACGCTTTGCCGTGGCAACCAGAGAATAACGCGACTTGTTCGTGAAACCGGTTTTCATACCGTCACACCCCGGGTATGACGCCAACAGACGATTTCCGTTTGTGTATGTTTTGCCGTTATATGTCCACGTTCTGATACCGAAATATTTCCAATATTGCGGAAAGTGTTTATACACCGCCATAGACAGCAACGCAATATCGCGCGCCGTTGACATATGGTCGTCATTTGGCAGTCCAGATGAATTTTCAAAATTAGTATTTGTCAGGCCAATTTCATTTGCAACGCGCGTCATCATATCGGCAAAATTGCCTTCTTTGCCGCCCTTTAAATTTTCGGCCAGGACGCGTGCGACATCATTCGCACTCAATACCGCAACGGCCTTTATCGCGTCTTCGACGCTAATCTTGCTGCCGGCGGCAATGCCCAGTTTTACCGGCGATGCGGCCGCGGCCGAATTTGATACAATCAAGTAATCGTCCAAATGCAACCGACCATGTTCCAATGCGTCAAACGTTAAATACAACGTCATAATTTTGGTCAGTGACGCGGGATAATTTAACTGGTCCGAATTTTCTTTTATCAAAACGCGGCCATTGTCCATATTGGCGACCAAGGCCGCACGATATTGTGCCGCCATCGCGCCACCAGACAAAAACACACCGATAAAAAATGCGATTAAAACCCTTCTCATCTTTGATGATATCAATGTTAGTAAAAAATGCGCATACGGGTCAACAAATAAGTGCGCCCTGGGGCGCACTGAATTTAATCCATCGAACGCAGACTAATTTTCTCGTCATCGACAATTACCAATTGCCCGGACGCAATTCCAAAACGACGCGCGGAATTAAATCCATCACGCTGGCCAAACAATGTGTCATCGCAAATTGGGAACACGCCACGCGACAGACACAACTGGTTTGCGACAACCGCGTCACGGCATACCGCGATGATTGGAATATCAGGCTTGCGACAAGAAATCTTGGTCGCGATATCTGTATCACGTGCAAACACAACAATCGCCGATGCGTGATTCAGATACGCCATTGACGCAACCGAACGCGACCAATCGTTTTCAGGAACGTTTTCTGTGCGCAACCAATCACTGGGGTGCGAAATCGCATCATAGTCGGCATAGGTTACAATCTTGGCCATGGTTTCAATAACGTTCACCGGATTGATGCCGATTGTTGTTTCTTCGGATGTCATGGTTGAATCCGTGCGCAGATACGCCGCATTTGCAACGTCGCTGATTTCGGCACGGGTTGGAAATTCACTGGCCACCATGGTGCCCAACATCTGGGTCGCCATAATAACCGGGCGATTTAACATACGGCACGTGCGAATAATGTGACGCGAAATGGCTGGGACCTGTTCAAACGGAACCTCTACGGCCAGGTCACCACGCGCAACCATAATACCATCGGCGGCGGCGGCAATTTCTGCAATGCGTTCAACCGCGTTTGGACGTTCAATCTTGGCAATGATTTTTATCGGGTGTGACGTGCGGGCGGTGATGAAATCGCGAACCTCGGCCACATCTTCGGGCCGTTGAACAAACGAGATGGCAACCCAATCCGGATTTTTCGTAATTGCATATTCCAAATCCGCACGATCCTTGGGCGTCAAGACAGATGTCGCGATATCCGTATCGGGCAAATTAAACCCACGGCGGGACCAAATTTCGTCCCCACGAACAACCGTTGCAACGATTTTATTGTTTGCAACACTGTCCACCGTCATTTCAATTTTACCATCGTTTAACAGGATTCTGTCGCCCGGATTTAACGATTTCATAACATCGGTATCTGGCAACTGGACACGCGTTGCGTCGCCCGGCGTCGGGTCATCATCAAATACGAATTTTTGCCCGATGGTCAGTGGATATTTATCCTCGGTCGCAAAATTTCCAATGCGATGTTTTGGCCCCTGCAAGTCAATCATAATTGCCACAGGTGTATTTAAATCAGACGCCACACGGCGAATTAAATCAATCTTGGCCCCCTGGACATCGCCAGTATCGTGGCTGAAATTCAATCGGCATACGTTCATTCCCGCGCGCACCATACGGGCCAGTGTATCATAATCCTCGCACTTTGGGCCAATAGATGCAGTGATTTTTGTAAATTTATTCATAATTTTTCCGCTTTGTTTTTTAGTTTCGTTTTTCTTGATTTTTACGATTTATGATATATCATAAAATGGACAGATAAACAAGGGGAAAAGGACATGAAAAACGCAAATCACGGCGCAATTGACAACCAACAATTACTTAGCGTAATTCAACGCATTGAAAAATTAAACGAAGATGCCGCGAACATCGCCGCCGATATCAAAGAAATTTATAGCGAGGCGAAATCCGCCGGGTTCGATCCGAAATATATTCGCCAGATGATACGCCTGCGTAAACTGGACCCAGATGAATTGGACGAAGCGGACGAATTGACCCAGATGTATCGCAGCGCACTGGGGCTGTAATGAAACGCTTTACCAAGACAGTCGAAGATTTCACATGCGCCCACTGTGGCGCACATGTTCGGGGCAATGGTTATACAAATCATTGCCCCGTGTGTTTATGGTCACGCCACGTGGATAACGCACCGGGCGACCGCGCAGCGATTTGTGGCGGAATGATGCGCCCGATTGAATGTGCCCCGGACGGCGCACGATTTGTTATCACACACAAATGTGAACAGTGTGGGAAAATCATCCGCCAACATACATCGGACGATGACAATATGGACGAAATAATCCGCCTGACCGCCGATACGTCGTTTATATTTGGCAAATAAATTTTGGCATTTTTCAATTGCATGTGGGTGAAATAAATTCCTATAATTTTCACATGCATGAATTCTGGGAAAATCAATCAGATAATAAATTTTTATGGGTGCCGTTTTTGATGGCATTTGGTGCCGCACTGTATTTCACATGTAACGTGGAACCCAGAATAATTTTCCCGTGGATTTTTGTCATATTTTTTGGCGCGATTGCATTGTGGCGACGCGCGCCAATATTGTTGCGCGGCGGCGCAACATTTGCGTTTGGTTTTATGTATGCGATGGCGTTCACGCACACGTTCCAGACGCCACAAATCGCGCACCCACTGCGTGATGTTACGGTTATCGGCACCGTTCGAAACATCGACTATACCGACGACCGGGCGCGCATATTTATTCGCACCGCGCCGAACCAAATTACCACAAGCAGTGCAACAATTCGCGTATCAACCCAACTGACAAACGCAACCCCAGAAATCGGCGACACAATTTCGGCAACCGTAAATCTGTATCGCCCCAGCCCCGCGTATGCACCGACCGCATTTGATTATGCGCGTTGGTCATATTTTAATAATCTGACCGCCACAGGATATATCAAAGATTTTAAAATCATAACATCTGGCGGCGGCGCACATATTGCAAAACTGCGCAATTATCTGCATACAAAAACAAATTCGTTTCTTAGTGACAGTTTGGTCCTGGGCTATAAAAACGCCGTGCCACGTGATGATGGGCCGGTATGGACCGCGGTCGGAATCGGCCACGTTTGGTCAATCAGCGGATTTCACGTAACCCTGGTATCGGGTTGGCTGTTTGCGATATTCTTTGGCATATTTCGGTTGATTGCACCCGTTACGCGTCGCATGCCGGCACGAATTCCCGCAACAATATGTGCATGGGTTGGATTGGGATTCTATTTATTTTTATCAGGGTGCGACGTTGCGACAATGCGCGCGTTTCTGATGGCGTCATTTGTGTTCACCGCAATCATAATGGGGCGTGACGCAATTTCATTGCGCAATGTGTGTATGGCAATGTTGGTCATATTCTGTATCAATCCGCATTATGTAATGCAGGCCGGTTTTCAATTATCGTTTGCCGCGATTTTTGGCCTGGTATGGTTTTGGGGCGTGGTGCGACCACGCACCCCAGAAAACAAGATTTTAAAATTTATCTATACCGCGACAATGACATCCGTCGTCGCAACGATATTTACGGCACCGTTTGTTGTTGCGCACTTTTATTCATTTCCGTTATATGGACTGATTGGGAATCTGGTATTGTTGCCGATATTTTCGGTTGCGATTATGCCACTGGTAATTGTGGGAACGGTTACCACAACATTTGGACTGAGGTTTCCATTGGACTGGGCCGACAATGTTTATAATGCGACATTGGCCATCGCGCACAAAATTGTCGCGATACCCGGTGCAACGGTTGGTATGCCACATATTCCAAATGCGGCACTGGTTATATTCATTCTGGCATTTATGGCGTTGGTGTTATTAAAATTTCGCACGCGCAAAATAAACTGTGCGCTGTTTGCCGCAATTGCCATGGTCGGTATTATTGTTACCATTGCCAATCCGCGTCCGGTATTTATGGCGACGTATGATCATGAACTGGTCGGTTTTGTCCAGGACGGCAAATTGGTATTTAACAAATCGCGCGCGTCAAATCATTACTTTGCATTTGATACCTGGAAACAATTGCGTGGCGACAAAACAGATACACCAAACATTCGTAAAAAGCACGACCATGGCGTCTATACCTTTACCACACCAAAATTCAAATTGGTTTATATCCAGAAATTTGTGCCACTGGCCAAAAATATTGTTCAACTGTGTCGCGACGACAGTGTGAAATACATCGTGTCATATTTTAATATTGATGCGCCACACTGTAATCATAAAATACTGCGCAATGGATTTGTGATATATCCATCAGGTCGCGTTCAATACGTGCCTATCAATCGTCCGTGGCATAGTCGGCCGCAATAAAATACAATCCCGACGCCGGGGCGGTGGGGCCGGCGGCACTGCGCGATCGCGCGGCGAATATTTCATCAATGTCGTATGGTTTGCCCAGGCCAATTTCAACCAATGTCCCAACCATATTTCGCACCTGGTGATGCAGAAATGAACGCGCCGAAAATTCAAAAATTATTTCATCGCCGTTTTTTGTAACGCTGCATGAATCCAGTGTTTTTATCGGACTTTTGGCCTGGCACTGGGTGGCGCGAAAACTGGTAAAATCGTGATGCCCCACCAGACGTGACGCGGCACCGCGCATTGCATCAATGTCCAGCGCACGCGGCACCCACCACACGCGATTTTTATTTAATACCGGGGCGGCACTGCGATTCAAAACAATGTATTTATAATGGCGCGCCGTGCAATCAAATCGTGCATTAAAATCATCGGCCACCATGTCACACGATGTAATCACAACAGGCCGACCCACCAGATAAAAATTCACCGCACGCATAACCGTGTTTGCGGTGTAATCGCCAGGCAAATCAAAATGCGCCACCATTGCAATCGCATGCACACCGGCATCGGTACGCCCCGCCGCGACAACATCAGGACGCGCACCACAAAACGCATAAATCGCATCACGCAACACAGACTGGACCGATGGGCCCTGGCGATTTTCTTGCCAGCCGATTAGATCTGTGCCGTCATATTCCAGTGTTACGCGAAATCGTGTCATGGGTTATCTGGTCTTTTGTTTCGTGGTATAACGTTTTGCAAATTTGAAATGTTCACAGCAACCAGAAAACGGCACTGTTTCGGGTTGCAAAAATCCAACGCGCACCAACAGCGGACGATAACAGACATACCAAACCTGATATTCACCAAAATAGCGACAATATTTGCACCAGCGCGGTGGATATTCAGTTGATTTTTTATCAGCCATTTTATTCCCCTATCTTTATTTGCTCAGCGTGCAGGCCGTTTTTAAAACTCTGCCAATCCATGGGTCGCTTGCCCGCGGGTTGAATCTGTAATATTTCCAGGTCGCCATTTGGCGCAATGCGGGTTTGCAGAATTTTCACATCAATGCCATTGATTTTTGTACGCCCCGCCCCCAGTGCACGAATCTGGTTATGAATATTGCGCGCGCCACGTGACCAATCAATGATTTCATCCGCACCCGACCATTTGTGCGTAAATGTTGGCGTGCCCTTTTGCGGTGTGGGCGCAAAGTTTGCAGGTGCCGCCAAATATTCGGTCAACATTTCTGCGCCAATTTTTGAAACGCGTGATTCAATATCATCGTTTGTTTCATTTTCGCCAATTTCAAAATCGCGACGCATTAAAATATCCCCAGAATCCAATTCGGGCGCAATCTGCATTAAACAGACCGCACTGTGCGTATCGCCGTTATATATCGCCGTTTTAATCGGCGATGGCCCACGATATTTAGGCAGACAACTGGGGTGAATATTTACACACGGCGCAGACGACAAAACATTATCACGCAATATCACGCCATATGATACAACGACAACCATGTCTGGCGAAAAATTATATTCAGACGCGCGATTATATACCGGGATACCCTTGGATTCTGCCCACAGGTGCACCGGCGATTTCGTTAAAATATGTTTGCGACCCACAGGCTTTGGCCCACGGGTGAACACGGCCATAACTTCGTGACCCGCGTTATAAATCGCATCAAAGATTGGGACCACAAATTCCGGTGTTCCCATTAAAACCAATTTCATAATTTACGTTTCCTGACCTTGCGCATAACCATTTCACGATGAACCGGCGACAGGTAATCAATAAACAATATCCCGTTCAGGTGGTCTGTTTCATGTTGAACAATACGTGCCGGCAGACCCGACATTTCGGCCCCATGGGGCGTGCCATTTTCGTCGATCCATTCCACCGTCACCGATTTCGGACGCGTAACGCGCGAATAAACCGGCAGACCGTCCGGCCCCAGGACGGACAGACAACCCTCTTCCATTGTGCAGGTATCCGCGCTGCGCGTGATGATTTTTGGATTCACCATCTTGAACACGGTTTCTGTATCCGGGTCCATCATAACCAAGAAACGCTGCAAAAATCCAACCTGGGGCGCGGCCAGGCCAACACCCGACTGGTCCCGCATCATGGCGACCATTTCATCCATCGCGTTTAAAATATCAGGGGTAATTTCTGTGATTGGCGCACATTTCTCGCGCAGAACCAAATCCCCACAAAGTTTCATTTGCAACATTTATAAATCCTCTTATAATTGATTCTAGCAAAGGAAAGACAAATGACAACCTATATTTTTTTACTGCTGTTTATCATAATTGCATTGTTGCTGGCGATTTTAATGCGGCGACCAACGGTGGATATTTCTGCATTGCGCGAGGATAATGCCCGCCTGCGCGAACGGTTGGCAGAACGCCTGGGGGCACTGTCCCAAAACGCGATTGAATTGAAAAACATCAGTGGCGACATCGCGAATTTCAAAAATATTTTGATGGGCAATAAACAGGCGCGCGGCACATTTGGCGAACGCCAACTGGAAGATTTGGTTGCCGACATTATGCCCCCAGAATCATACGCGTTCCAGGCCGTTATGGACACCGGTGTGCGACCAGATTGCATTATACGCCTGCCCTATCCGCCGGGCGATATGATTATCGACAGCAAATTTCCACTGGAATCATTTAACCGCATGCAGACGGATGCGAACGACGGCCTGGCGCGCAAGCAATTTGAACTGGACGTGCGCAAGCATATTGACGCAATCGCCGAAAAATATATCATACCCGGCAAAACAGCAGAATCGGCGATGATGTTTATCGCGTCGGAATCGATATTTGAAACGTTGCACCGTGAATTCCCGGGGGCGGTTGAATATGCCGCCCGGCGCAAGGTGTTTATTGTGTCGCCATCAACATTGTGGGCGACGCTGAACACAATTCGCGCGGTGTTGTCCGATATAAAAATCAAACGCGTTGCGGCCAAGATAAAAAAAGAACTGGATATGTTGCTGACCGACCTGGGGCGTCTGTCCGATCGCGCGGCGCGCGTGTCCCAACATTTTAATCAAACGACGACCGACATTGAACAGTTGCAAACGTCCATCGGCAAGATAACACCACGTGCCGAAAAACTGCGTGATATGGATTTTGGCGAAGATTAAAAAACGGGGCACAGCCCCGCTTTTTATAGAGAGCAGAGTGTAGAGAGCAGAGAGCAATGATAAAGTGAGTAAGTGACAGAGTGATAAAGTGATATAGTTTTAGAATAGAGAACTTAAAAACTTGTCATTCCTGCTCCGGGCCCCGCGGAATTGATAAATTCCGTGGGTGGGCAAAGGCAGGAATAGGGACCGTGCAGTGCGAGCGAACGCGAGCCAAACACAGAATGTTGCGGTGTTATTTGATAACGGTTATCAGGCCATTTTTGCTGAATATTTGTGCAACAGTGAACAGAAGTAATTTTAAAGACCCTATTCCTGCCTGCGCAGGAATGACAAGTTTTTAAGTTTTCTATTCTAAAACTGTATCACTTTATCACTCTGTCACTTACTCACTTTTCATTGCTCTCTATACTCTGCTCTCTTATTCCCTACTCTCTCTATTTTTTTCGTTTGGGTTTGGGGTGGGCGTCCAGAATCTGTTTCTGTAATTCCAGAATTTCGTTTTCGCGCGTTTTTATCGTTTCCAATAATCGATTATTTTCCAGGCGCAGTGTTTCCAGGTCTTGACGTCGCAAGACAATTTCACTGGTCAAACGCCGCGTTTTGCGACGCGACAGCATCATACTTATCAACGCGCCGACCAATGCGCACGCAACGCCGACACTAAAATCATATAAAAAATCCGTTATAGCCATGCGATGATTATAACGGATTTTTATTCATTTTCCCTTAGGCATGTTTTCGCAAACCTGTTTTTGCGTCGACCCATACCTGTTCGGCGGCAATTTCCATCATCGGCATATCAGATGGGCTGTCGGAATAACTGCGCACGACACGCGGGATTATTTTATTTTTCGCCGCCCATGTATCCAGCGCAACAACCTTGTTCCGGCCCCAGCACAGGAATTTATATTTCCACGGCCGCGCGGCATCCATCTGGGATGTTAAAACCGCATCAAATTTAATATCACGCACCAATTGCGGGACCAGATAATCTGTGCTGGCCGAAACCAGAACAACACGACGCCCCGCCGCACGTTCGGCAGCGACCTGTTCCTTGGCCCAGCCAAAGCGTTCCATTTTATGTTGCTTTATAAAATCAGGTGCAAAACGCGCAACCATGTCCGCGGTTAAAAAGCGACGCATGCTTTCGCGCCACCACAGCCCCGATGGATTGAACATCCGCGCAATCGCCGCGACACCCATCAACGGCAAAAACAACCATGGCCGCAGCGAGTGGCGAAAACAATACCGACCAAATTCCACATTGGAATCATGCGCCGATAACGTTCCATCAAAATCAAACACAACAATGTCTTGTTTCATCAACATATACAAATCCTTTTGATATTTTTCGGGCGTATTATAACAGGCTTTGCGCAGGGGGCAATAAAAAAACGGGGCAAATGCCCCGTTTTAATTATTTGGCTTTCTTGCCCGATAATTTTTCGCGCGCGCGTTCTATCAAGAAAAACAACGCCGGCGTCAGTGTGAATGTAAATATCAAACTGGCCAACATACCACCAATCATAACGGCGGCCATCGCGACCTTCATACCGTCAACAGACCACAACTGGGGCACCATACCGGTCATAACCGCAATAGACGTCATCAGAATCATGTAACGTTTATCGTTCATTTCCGCCCACAGTGCATCGCGCGCGCTTTCGCCATTATTGATACGTCCGATTGTCGGTTCCAACACCAGAATGTTATTGTTCACCACCAATCCGACCAACATAACGAACGCCAACATCGCACCAACATTCATCGTTGCACCGGTCAAGAACATTACGACAAACACGCCTGCGAACGATGTCAGAATTGATGTCGCAATCGTGAACGGATGCGCCAACGAATTCATAATCGCGGCCAGCAACATAAACGTTAATATTGTCGCCAGCAAGAACGCCTGGCCGATTTCGCCGGTTGTTTCGTCCTGGATTTCAGACATACCACCGAATTCCGCGCTGTAACCCATATCCCACGCCATTGAATCCAATGCAGATTGAATCTTGGCCTGGACCGGGCCCAGTGTTGATTTACCAATATTGATGTCAATTTCGGTAATTCTGCTTTTGCCCAGACGACTGATGTTCGGGGTTGCAGTCACGTTTTCAATTTTACCCAGTGATGACAATGCAACCATACCCTTTTGTGAATTTACATACACATTGTCAAACATTTCGGCGGTTTTAAACGGACGTGCAAATTCCAGAATAATCGGGTATTCTTCGCCGCGTTCTTTGTATTTGTAATCGTCGTTACCATACAACGCGGTGCGCAGTGTTGAACCCGCATAAGAATTCTTGACGCCCCAGAAATTCATTTTGTTTTCATCTGGGACAAAGCGGATTTCACGTCCCGGCGTCTGCTGGGCACGAACGGCACTTTGCACTTCTGGAATCTGGTTTATCAATTCCAGGGCGCGCGTTGCATATGCCTCACGTTTTTCATCATCTTCGCCCTTGATGTTCAAGACGATATCAGACGACACAGACGACGACATAGATGAGCCCGCGCGAATCTGGATTTCAACGTCCGGAATCGCCGCCAGGCGTGGCAACATACGACGCGCCAATTCTTTGTCGGTCAGACGGCGGTCCGCACGATCAACCAGGTCAACCTTGACCGTGATATTTTGCAAACCACGTTCACCGATTTTCACAGATGTTGCTGTGACTTCGGGGAACTGTTTCAATTCGGCCTCTATCTGTTCGGAAATGCTGCGCGATTTCTCGAACGTGGCCCCCATCGGCGCACGTGCCGTAATTGTGATTTCATTATCATCGGTTGATGGTGCAAATTCGTTACCGACGAATTTCATCAACATTGTCGTGCCCAAGAATATGGCAACCGCCAACCCAATCACACGCCACGGATGTGAATGCTGGAAATCAAACCATTTGCGCAATTTCACCATTGCGGGTGATGGAGCCGCATCTTTGGATGTGGCGGATTTTTTCTTGGTATTCTGGGTGCCGGTCAGACGCAAAATCTTGGCAATCATCATCGGGGTCAGTGTAAAACTGAACAGCAATGACAACAGTGTCAGATACACAACGGTCAAACCAAACTGGACCATGAATTGGCCGACAATACCACTCATAAACGCCAACGGCAAGAACACCACGACGTTTGTTCCAACACCAGCCAGAACAGATACACCGACCTTTTTCGTGCCATCAATTGCGGCCGTTTCTGGGTCTTTGCCCGCGCGCATTTCTTGCAATGCAGATTCAATCATAATAATCGCGTTTGACACCAACGTTCCCAACGCCGATGAATACGCCAACAATGTCATTGCATTGATTGTAAATCCACTGCCGTTCATAAAGAAGAATCCAGCAATCAACGACGCAGGAATCACGACACCTGCGATAATTGTTGAACGCCAGTTACGCGTGAACGCCAACAATACCAAGACTGTAAATATAATACCCTGGATAATACCCCAAATTGTGCTGTTGGTTTCATCAGATACCGCGGTCGATGAATCAGAAATAATTTCCATCGTTGCGTTCGGGAAACGCGCCTGCATATCGGCCTGTAATTCTGGCATTTTTTTGCGCAGTGCCTGGGAAATTTTAATTGCGTTACCATCAGATGCCTTGACCACAGATGCGATAACAACCGGTTCACCATTGTAACGCGCACCGGTTTCGATATCACGCGCGGCGTCGGTTACGGTCGCAACATCAGACAATTTGAAACGTGCACCTTCGACCGTGGTCAGATGCAGATTCGCGATTTCATCAACCGATTCAAATTCACCAATAAAACGAACATTAGATGCATTTGCCGATGTTTCAATTTTACCGCCCGGCACGTTCAGATTGCGCGCGCCCAATGCCGCGACAACATCCATCACGGTTGCGCCACGCGCCGCCATCAGTTCTGGATTCATTTCAACGCGAACCGCTCTGTCTTCGCCACCGAATACGGACACGCTGGCCACGCCCTTGATTGCGGTGATTTTGTTCGACAATGTGTTATCGACATATTCCTGCATATCGCGGGGCGATGCACCACGCAGAACAATATCAACCACCGATTCCTGTAACGGGTTTAATTTTTCCACAACAGGCTGCTTTAACGCGTCGGGGAATTCAGACGACAGTGCGTCAATCTTGGATTTAACCTCGCTGGATTTATCGTTGACGTTCACCCCCAGGTTGAATTCCGCCATCACGTATCCACCGTTTTCATATGCCTGGGACGTAATCTTTTTTAATCCGGCAACCTCGGACATCGCGTCTTCGGCCTTTTTAATAACCTGGGATTCAATTTCCGCAGGCGACGCACCAGGATATATAAATGTTGCCGTAACCATTGGGAAATCCAATGACGGCGTGCGTTCAACGTTCATCTTTGGAAATGATACCAAACCCAACGCAACCCATAACAAAACAAACATAACTGTTGTAACAGGTCTGCGGACGAAAAATTTTAACATGACTGAAATCTCCCCACTGTTTTACTGTTTAATTTGAATCTTGTCGCCATCAGACACACGCGTCAAAATGACAATATCACCATCGCGCAGGCCCGATTCAACCAATGCGTTTTCGGCGTCTTGGCGACCGACACGAACATTGCGCGCACGTGCAACGTCACCATCGGCAACCATAACGACGCCGTTGTTTATGGCATAGACCGGCACAAAGTATCCCGTGGCGCGATACTGGGCATATTGCAGGCCATCGGCCACACCACGCGTGCGAATAACATGCATACCCGAATCCAAATCAATTCCCCCAGATACAGATACGATTACGCCATCACCAACATGCTGGCCGGCACCAAATTTATCTATACGACCCGACGAAACATAGGCACGGTTATCCTTGACCGCGATTGGTTCACGTAAATCGCCCGACGTGCGTGACATTGTGATTGTAACAACCGGGACACCATTTTCTGCGGCATCACGCGATGCATTAAACACAACGCGCGCGTGTTCAATACCAATCATGGAAAAACGAAACACGGTCCACAAAATAATGATTCCAACCGCGCCGATTGACGTGTACTTGCGACCACGTGGCGTTTTCATAAACGCAACCAGTTCATTGATTTTTGACATCAGTTTATTTACAGTATTCTTCATATTATTCACCCAACTTTTTCACCGATTCCGCAGACATCAGTATGTTGTATTTTGCATTTAACAACGCCATATCCAATTGATACAGACCGGCAGAAACCTCGGCCAATTCGACCGCGGATGTTTGACCCGCGGCGAAACGATCACTGGATATACCATATGCCTTGGCCGCCAGGTTACGCGCATTTTCCAACGTTTTCAGATTCCCACGCAGGTGATTGTACTTATCAATTGCGCGCGAATATTCTTCGCTGGTCATCTTTTTCGCCTTGTCCAGGTCTTGGCGGGCGGCCTCGGCATTCATGGCCTGGGCCGTGGCATTTGCGCGATGCAGACCACCACTGAAAATCGGCACCTGTAACGCCAGCCCCCAATATGCAGACTGGGAATTCGTGCGATTAAACATATTGTTAAAATCCTGGTCCATCGCCAGATAGTTGTATGAACCAACCGCCGCCAATGTCGGGTATCCACCCGCACGCTGGGACCGGGCCTGTTTTTCATACATCATGACCTGTTCGTCCAGGACGCGCCACTGGGGCGTTGATTTCAATTCGCCCGCGCTTAAATCAGAAAACGTTGCCGGAAAATCATCGGTTAAATTCAATTCTTCGTTCATATCAATTCCGGCCAAGATTTTCAGCATTCTGTGCGCGGTGTCGCGATTGAATTCAGCGTCAGACAGATTGATTTCTTTGGCCGCGATATCAGATTCAATTTTAACCAAATTGCTGCGATTGGCACGACCGGCGGACGTTAAACTCTTTTGTGCATTGCGGGCAGAATTCAAATCCTGTTGCGCAATTTTAACAATTTCATCGGTCATTTTCGCCGTCCAATAAATGTCTGCCGCGCTGTATTTCACCGCGCGCAAGGTCATTTCACGACTGGCATCGGCCATCTTTATCGCACTGCGCACACCGTCAACGGCATTGCCAATTTTACCAAATGTATAAATCGGCTGGGTTACCGTAACCCCCGCCATAAAGATATTATCAGGAACCTCTATATGATCAATGTCTGTGCCCAAGACGCGTGCCAACACGCCCCCCATTTCCGGGGTTAAATCCACTCCATATGATTCGAACGGCTTTTTAACATTTATCAGATTCATATACGTCACCGTACCATCAACCGTGAACCAACGATTGGCATTTGCCGCATCCAGGGACGCCTGGGCCTTTTTAACATTTGCATCGGCCTTTTTTAAATCCTGGGATTCGGTAACAATCTTGTCCACCGCCGTGGCCAACGACAAATCCATTGCATTCGCATTTGTCGCGCCCGCAATCACACCACAGAAAATCGCGGTAATACGTCCGATTTTAAACATGCTTTATCTCCATCTTTGTCAGTATTTCGTTCATTGTTTTCAGTGCACCTGTCAATGCCACCTCGTCCGCGGGGGCAATATTTTCAAACAGACGTGATATTGCACAACGAAACATTTCCAGTGCCTTGTCCGCCAATTTTTCACCCGCCGGCGTGCATTCATACCATGTGTTACGACGATCGTTTTCATCAACCGTCCGCGTTACCAACCCGTCACGTTCCAGTTTGCGAAACGTCGCACATAAATTTGGCGTCGGGACCAATTCACGACGTGCGATTTCTTTCAATCGCGCACGGCCGCCCATATGCAACCGCACCAAAACCGTCATCTGGTTTTTGGGATACAGTCCCGCATCCAACGGTTCCTTGCGCAGGCGTTCCGCCAACCGGTCCAATGTCAAAATATTTGATTCCAACAAACGAATAAATTCTTTACGTGCCATATCTCGTGCCCCTTTTGCGGCAAAATGTAATGGTAAGCGTTTTAATAATTAAAAGGCTTTTAATCATTAAAAAACTGAATAATTATATATTCTAAACAGTTTAATGCAAGTATAAAATAGCAAAAAAATCAGATTTTTTTAATTGCATATTCAAAATATTAAATTTTTATTATTGCAAAAAATCAAAAGATATTTATAATCATAGACGCCTTTGGGGTGTCGTCTAATGGTAGGACAAGAGATTTTGGTTCTCTTTATCATGGTTCGAATCCGTGCGCCCCAACCAAGATAATTTATTGAAATCACTATGGTTTAATTGTGATTTTAACACCCCGGAATTCTGCGTGATTTTCGGGGTATTTTTTGTTTTGATATTTTGTATGTGGCGGCGCAAGACACCAAACCGCAAAAACAAGCGGGGTTACATACAACCCCGTTTTTTATAGTGGCGGAATGCGTCAAAACATTGGCGATATTCGGAACAGGTCGTCCACACGATATGGCGTTTTTGCATCTAAAACATCATTTATGATTTGCGGATTGATATACGCCAGTTTCAGATATCGCCGCACTGTGGTTTCTGATGCGTGTTCATCTGTTGCAATTTCCGGGACGGTGCGCCCGCGCTCGTACACATCACGATAGTGAAACGCCGTAGCAAAAGCACGCACGATTAAATGGTTGTTATCAACGATGTTTAGCAGCGAGTTTGTCTTGCTGTACTTTTTCAAAAATACCGGGCATTTTATGATTACCCCATCGGCGTCTGTCGTGTATTCCATAGGCTTAGAATTTTGATTAAAAGTATCGCCCGTATATTTTTGTAATTCACCAGCACTGAGGTTTATAAATATCATTATCTGATTTTCAGTGTACACGACCTTGCGTATCATTGTGCGAATGAATTTACGCCGCGCATCATACTCCATGGTGTGCGTATCAATACGTTTCAATGTCGTTGCAATACCGTCACCAAGGTTTGACATATCGGAATCCATAAAGTCATTTATGGCACGCGCAACAATCGTATCCAATTCCGGCGCTGGCAGATAAAATCCCCGTGTGGCGTAATAATATTTTGGCGTCTTGCCCGCACCACAGGTACGCTGATTGGTAAATTTTACACCCGCCGCATTGAATAACTTTCCCGTAATCAGGTTTGGCGAGCCACCGCGTGCAGTCTTATCGTTGCCATTTTTGGTCAGCATTTCCTGCACGTGATTAAATGTTTCTGTGTCTATAATAGCCTGATGCTCGCCCGGGGCGCAGATATTAGCGACCTTGCTTTCTATCATTCCGATATAAATTTTGTCCCGCAAAATGCGATGCAGCGAATGTTTGGTGAGTTCCCGCCCGCCCCATACGGCACCGCGCTTTGATTTCCACTGTTTATTAAATATATTTTTATCTGCCGCATAGTCAATCAGGGCCGACACACTGCCCAGGCGCAGATATGCGTTAAATAAATCACGGATTTGTTCGGCCTCTTGTTCATTTATTATCAGTTTTTTATCTTTCAAATCATAGCCCAAGCGTGGCGCGCCGCCCAGCCACATACCTTTGGACTTGCTGGCGCGGATTTTATCGCGCACGCGTTCAGACGCAACTTCACGTTCAAACTGAGCAAACGACAGCAGCATATTTAATGTCAATTTGCCCATAGAATTTGATGTATCAAACGACTGGGTAATAGATACGAAATTGGCATTATATTTTTCAAAGTATTTCATCATACTGTGAAAATCCAGAATAGAACGTGACAGACGATCAACCTTGTATACAACAACCACATTTATCAGGCCACGCGACATATCATCCTACATCTGCTGTAATGCAGGGCGCGACATTGTCCCGCCTGATATAGCCGCATCGGTATATGTTTTATAATATTCCCAACCATTAAATGATTGGGATGCAATATACGCCTTACATGCCTCTTCTTGATTTTGCAGTGAATTAAATTCTAATTCCAGACCGTGTTCGGTTGATTTTCGTGTGTAAATCGCACACCTAATTTTCGGCATTCTTTTTCCTTTTGCTAAAACCAAAGAAGTCGGGGCCGGATATTTTTATCCCTGCGATACTGCTCGCCACACCAGATAGTGTTCTGAATTTCTGACCATTATATTCAAACATGCCGTCATCACAGACCATCACGCGATGCGCCACACCACGAAAAGACTTGGTTATAGTCGTGCCAGTTGCCAAACGATATTTTGTTTTACAAACCCGTGTCATACAATCAGCAGGCTTATCCCTGTACTTACGCAATTTAACCATATGTTTCGGCAGTATGCGTACATCCATTTGCTCGCACTGAATATAGTACCACAGGACCTTGTTTTGTCCCGCAAACGAATGTGGCACATATCTCGCCCAAAGGGCGGTCCGTGCGGTTTTAGACATCTTTTGCAAATCCGAGAAACTGCTCGGCATACTAGTCAATTGTTTCATGCAATATCCCCATAATTTTGCGTAAACGCGTGTTGTTTTTCGGACGATAATCGCATATCGCATCCACCATCATACGCAACAGACATTGCCGTTCGTGTTCGGACACACGGCGCCCCATTCGCCCGTATGGATTGCCCGATTGTCCGGGTCGAAACCGATATTCCACCGGCGGATTTTTATACCCCATAATTACTCCTTTGTAAGGTTGCACAATTACTGCTTACAAAGGGGTATAAGTCAAGTTATTAAAGAATTATTATTTGGTTACAATATCCATCAAATGTTCATAAGTGTCCACAACATCATATTTAACATTATCGCCACTGATAGCTTGGAAATGTTTCTTGGCGCAGTTAATTTTTGCCAATTCAACAGGTTTCAAGTTCAGTGTTTCCATTGTTCCCTTGGTTTCGGCAACAAAGTAGACGTGTTTCACAGCCCCCTGTTTAAATGCAATGGCCCAGTCCGGATTATACTTACCGACTGGGGTATTTATATAAAAACCGCGCGGTAATTTGGCATAAACACACACATCATCTTGATGTTCCAGCTCAGTTGCCATATTCTTTTCAATATCAGAATCTGCATCCACATAGTTATAAATGTGATGTTTATCTGTTTTTACGGCTTTATCTGCCAAAATCTGCTTCCCTGGCTCGGTAAATATACTCATATCAAAGTGGTCATCAACAGGATTATAGGTTATATGCTCAATAACCGTTGTTGCTTTTTCATTGTTTATCAAACCTATCGCCTTGGTGATAAAATCTTGCGGATTGGCTTTAAATTGTTCAAAGGTTTCTTTACGAATACCACGTAAGATATTCGCCACACATTTTCTAGTTAATTGTGTCCCTTCTGCTATTTTTCCAATCAGATCATATTTCAAGCCGACTTCTGCAGTTTTTACGACGGTTCTTCTGGCCACTCGGTCGCCATCTACAAAACCATTTTCTGTTATTTCTTTGATGAAACCACCCGTTACTACGACCGTTACTGGGGTTATATGCAGATTATCATTAAGGCTTTCAATTGCTTTTCTTTCCAATTCATCAGATGCAAAATCAACTGTATATGCAGATTTTTTGTTGATTCTGTTCCATAATTCTTGGAATTCTTGTTTTGCAAAGTTCTTTTTATTGATGTCAATATTGACACGGGTTTTATTGCGATTTTCAATCTCAATCGGCCTATAAACAGATTCTGCTATTCTGATGATTTCATCCGCAGGGAATCCTTCTGGCATGACCAGCACACCAGTTGTTTTCGCGGTATAAAAATCTTGCGTTAAATTGCCATTATCATCAATGTAGTTTTTGCGAATGAGATGATTATAGATACGCCTGGATTCTTCTTCGGTCACCGGATGCGTTTCACCGGTTTCTAATCTAATTGCCTGTTTAAACAACTGCGGCGTTATAACACGCGGACGGTTTTTCAATTCTTCGTTATATTCAGATTGTAACCCCTTTGCAAAGGCCTCGTAACTTTCAGATGCAACAACTGTCAAAACGTTTATCTTATGAATACTATCGCCCAAAACAGAATAATCCATACGATCGCCATTTTGATTTACACACAAACGCATACCACGGCCCAACTCTTGCCGCCTGGACACATCGTTGGTGCTTTGTTTCAATGTGCAAATTTGGAACACGTTCTGATTATCCCAACCTTCGCGTAATGCAGAGTGCGAAAATATGAACCGCACTGGTTCTTCGCGAGATAACAGGCGTTCTTTATCCTTCATAATCAAATCGTATGCGGCGACATCACCCTCTTTGCTGGCAGAAGTTTCTGAACGCCCAACTTTACTGTCTTGGATTTTACCCTTTTTATCAATGGAGAAATATCCAGCATGCGATTTATGTGCATCTGTCCCCCTCAGGAATTTTTCATATTCTGGATTCAACCCCAGTTGTGACAACCGATCTTGTACTGCGGCAACATATTCCTGTTCGAACATCTGGGCGTAGACACCACCCTGATCATCGGCGGTACGATATTTGGCTACTTCGTCAATAAAGAACAAGGATAATACTTTGATGCCACGTTCAAACAACCTTTCTTCTTGTTCCAAATGGGCGTTGATTGTTTCACGAATCTGAATACGACGAATTTGTTCTTCGTTCATATTACCGACACCATCACCGACATGCAATACTGTACCATTTTCAAAGTGCACTGAATCATCACGTGCATCAATATCGGTTATAACCCAGCGATCTTTATATTCTTCCAATCTGTTAGATCTGTCATACAAATTGTCGCCATGTTCAAAATTCAACGTTCTTTTGGTAATTTGTGTTGCGTTTTGATAATCTATTTCCATCGTAACCGTGGGGTTTTTGTTTGGAAATACATTGATTTTTGATACATAAATATATCCATTTGTTGCCGTATCGCCCAAAACAGATATACCACGAACCGCGATCTTTTTAACCAATTTACGGTTATAGGCATCCAGCGCATCCAAACGATACACCATATAATGTGGGTCACGATGCGTCGCCGAATAACGCAATATAAACAATGGATTAAAACTCTGCATCATTCTTGTAACAACCGGCCCACCCATAGATTGCGGTTCATCCAAAATCAATATAGGATGTGTTGCCGCCAAAACATCGATCGGGCGACGCGAACGAAATGTATCCAATTTCATATAAATGCGGCGTGCATCTTCACCCCGTGATGCAAATGCCTGCATATTTATGATCATTACATGAATGTTTGAATCCGTTGCGAAACCTTCAATATCGTTTGGATGTGCAGAATTATAGATAAAGAATCTTATCGCTTTGCCGTATTGATCTTTGAAGTGTTCTGCGGTTGATTGAAAAGATTTATACACCCCTTCACGAATTGCAACCGATGGGACAATAACGATAAATTTTGACCATCCGTACCGCTTATTCAATTCATACATCGTCTTGGTATAAGTGTATGTTTTACCGGTACCAGTTTCCATTTCCACAGATAAATTAAGCAATCCGTTTATTGGTTCTTCGTTTGGCTTTATTCCAACCTTGATTTGTTGTTTGTTTATATTTTCTAATACAACATCATTATTTATCGCCACGGCAGGATTCGCATACGCATCAAAATGAATCAAATCGCTGGTATTATCGTTTGATTGCCCCGGATCCAAAATGTATGATTGCGCACGTTGCTTTGGTTGCCCAACAAATACATCACAGATGGCATTTGTTGCATCTGTTTGGAAATCTTGGCTTTTATATTTTATCTTCATGACCATTGTGTATCGCCCCTTGGTTTATAATACTTTTACACAATCATCACGACCGGTAATGTTTTTAAATATCTCGGACACGTTCACTTTATCTTTGGCATCTGCAAAAGAACTGTCGCGGAACACAGCCATTGTCGGTTTTAAATTAGCAATTTCATAAACCAACTTTTCCGTTATCTCCGGTTCAAAACACGCGACCAAATAATCACCACCGTTTACAACATAGTATTTTTTACCATCGCAAGTTTGGGTTTCAATTGGCATATCCAGCGGCAACCCACAATCAACCATAACACCAAACAACAAATCCATATCTGAACGATCTGATTTAATATTATCAACGGCATCTAACAAAGTTTTTTGGGTTGTGTCTGATGGTTTATAATAAACATCCTTCATATTGGTTGAATCAATACGCAGAACACGGAATCCAATATCTATATCTTTGTCTGGATTTTCCGCCTTGATTTTTTCACCCGCACGCCGGATGCGTTCCATACCGATTTCACAAATGTTTTTATATCCAGCCTTAAACGCTTCAGAATCTGCATCGCACTTTTCTGGTAATTGAACCATGATAAATCTTCTGTTACCACCGTCTTCGGCATTCAACTGCATAACCGCATGCGCAGTAGTTGCGGAGCCAGAGAAAAAATCGAGAACTGTATCGTCTGGTTTAGTATTTGCTAATGACACAAAATCTTTTATCAAATACATAGATTTTGTATAATCAAATACTTTTTTGTTTTCAAATAATTTCTTTATCTCAGCATTACTATTAGCTGTAGAATAACTAGAATTATAGAAAGTAGTCTTTCCACGTTTGCTAGGCAAATCCCCAAGTTGGGGTCTTTGTTTTTTATACAAAGAATATGTGTCGCCCACCTTTTTGACAATAACCTCGCTTCTATCTTTCTCAAATCTACCCTTAGACCAATACCAGCTCATTTCCTGACCTTCGGTCAAGGGAATGAGATGGTATTGGTCTTCAATACCAGCTAACGGGTCCAATGACCATTCTAAGGTATGTGGATTTATATAGATTGGGAAAAACAAATTTGGTCTTGCAGCCCTTGGGGCATTTACACCTGTTGCCTTTAAACTACCTCCTAATTTCCAATATCCTTTTTCATCCTGTTGCCACTCATCTGCCTCTTCCTGATCGTCTATAGGCAGAACCCCCATTTCAAAAGTATCTTTACTTTTGGAATAAATTAAACAAAATTCTTCTGTTTCCATCATACCGCTAGAATTATCATTACCGTTCAATTTATTGACCACCGATAAATGGTATAAAAAGTTTTGTTCACCGAAAATTTCATCCATTATTTTTCTTAGTGTTGCAAATTCTTTGACGCTGATGCTAACAAATATCACCCCGTCATCGGACAATAAATCACGGGCAATTTTCAGGCGGGGATACATCATGCTGCACCAATCAGAATGGAAACGGCCATTTGTTTCGGTGTTTTTAAACAAACGGTTGCCATCGGCATCACACAGCCCCTTTTTAGCCAGGTATTCTTCACAACCCGCCGCAAATTCATCACAATAAACAAAATCGCTACCGGTATTGTATGGTGGATCAATGTAAATCATTTTTACCTTGCCCAAATATGATTCCTGCAATAATTTCAATGCATCCAGGTTGTCGCCCTGGATATACAAATTCTTGGTCGTATCCCAATTCTTGGAATCCTCTACAACCGGACGCAAGGTTTTACGAATTGGACGATTGGCCTCTGCCCGGGCCGCGTTTTTCCCAACCCATGTAAATTCGTACTTTTCAATCGTATCCGCCGCAACATCATCGCAAAGGGCCGTTTTTAACTGTTCAAAGTCTATCTTACCATCGCTGGTTATCGCACCAGGGCAAATTTCTTTGATTTTTTCTACCGTGGCAGACAATGGATTTTGCTCCATTTTCAATTTTTCAATCATTATTTCCGTCCTTTGATTGTAACATATTTCTGATATGGATGATTTGGTTTATCCGGATACATTTGTTGTATCAATCCCCGTTGAATCAGTGGCTTCAACAGATGTTTCATCGTATACGCCCTGTCATGCAAGTTTAAAATTCTCATAATTTCCAATGCAGATCGTGGTTCCACACAAAAATCCAAAATGCGCTGAACTTGTTGAGTAACTTGTTGAGTAACTTGTTGAGTAACTTGTTGAGTAACTTGATCACTATTTGCATCCATAGCCGCACCATCTGATTGTTTTTGCGCAAAAAATGGTATTTGCAAAGTAACCCTGAAGGTCGACAAGTCTTGTATAACGGGATCATTACCTGCATAAGCACGCGCGTAATGAAATAACTTTGTAAAACCAGATCCCAGCTCTTCAACCAGGCCCAATTCTCTAAAAAAACGCGCTATATTCGGATTTTTTGGATGCGATGTAGTGTTTTTCATAGTAATTAACCCATTTACATATGGTTTATTACTATTTTCTGTATAAATTCTGTCTTCTTCTATGACAATTTTTGTCGGTTCTGCCCCAGAATACTCCTTGTGCACAATCGTATTGGCTATAATTTCACGAAATATAATACTTCTTAGGTCTATTCGTTCATCTTTTTCCAGATAGAACGGCGACGGCAAATGCTTTTCTATAAATGCCATTGCCCTGTCATAGGTTTCAATAAGGTTTGTTGATAAAACCTCACGATCATCATAACGTTCTTTGTTTATAACACGTTTTATTAAATCGACTTTATATGCAGGCACCGCCGAATGAATTATTTCATCTTTGCCAAATAACAATATGCAGGCCAACGTAAAGCCCGTCTCGCCGGTATTTAGATCTTTTTGATACAACCCCATATTTTGCAATATGTGCATATTATCCATTGTCAACCATTGGTGTGTTCCATTGCTGCGCACATTAACAATTTTGCGCACTCGATCAAATAAATCCATACGCAAATCATCCATGGTAACAGCGGCAAAAATCCTATTTTCTGAATACGATGAACTTTTCTGATTATACAGTTGGTGTACCAAATTTTGGTTATCCGTGATATTCATATCACCGTCATGGCTACGAATATAAATACTATTTCTATGCCGATGCACCTGAGAAGATTCTGGCACAAAAACGTGCAGCACTGTTTTCTTATCAATTGAATATGATTCTAATTGAGAATAACAAGGAGGATTTATAATCTGACTATTATTTATAGCAGCAGAAAAAGTTTGTCGCATCTTAAATACACTATCAGGATCAACCCCAACAACCTGGCCATTGTCATTGACCCCCAACAAAATATCGCCACCCTTAGTGTTCAAAAAAGCACATACACTTTCATAAACATTATTTGGAATATTATTTGACGCCAATTTAAACTCTGTCGTCAATCCTTCACCTTTGGCAATAATAGATTTGATTTTATCAGTCATGACAAATCCTTTACTTTCGCCTCTATTTTACGAATTTGGTCTTTTATTTCAAATTTTTTATTTACTTGAACGGTATTTTGCAGTTTTCTTTCCAAATCGGCGATTTGTCTTTCAAGACTCGTCCGTTCTATATCGCGTTCAACCGCCTGCATCAGATTATTATCGGTTGTTTTCACGCGCCCACCGGATATTTGTTTAACTAAATCTTGATATACCCGATCCAAAGTTGTTCCATGTAACTCCAGATTCAAATCATCCATCCAATCGGTCGTCCACCGTTTATCAATTACGCTATCGCCCTTTGAATTAATTGTTTTATGCGAAATGCTGGCGCACTGCATATCTATATATTCCAATACAAACAATACATATCCGGCACAGATAGATTTATCCAAGGCGTTTAACAATTTTTCGTTGATTGCGCAACGCTTTAATTTAATATGCAAAACCAATATTTCTGGAAATTCTGTACCAGCGTCCACATTCAATGTATCTTTGGCAAAACGGTGCGATATCGTAATTTTTTCAACATCATCCACCAGCACCTGACGTAACGCCCCCGATACAGCATCATGTGAATAAAAGCTTTCTTTGGATAAAAATTTACCTATTTCTGTTGATTTTGGCCAATTCATTTTACCACCACAAAGCAAATTAATTCAAAATCATCCAACCCACTGATATTGTTTATTCCCAACGTTGACCCGCCATAGCTAAATATGCTATTCACATCGGATTCTTCTTTGACATTTATGATTGTTTGAATAGATTTGTTCAACATATCTGAATAATGTTTCATATCAAACCCATCTTTGGTTTCCGCATTAAATGCCTGACACAGCTTTTTGTCTGGTGCGGTTTTGCCCTTACACAATCGTCCCATAATATCCAACATCTTTTTAGCACTTAAATGATCACAGATAACATCACCAGAATTGGACAAATACACCATATAAAAAGGATGGATTCTGTTCTGTCTATCTATCTTGTCACCATTATTTACATTACGCAGTATAAATATGACGCCAGACGGCGCATCATGGCTTGCCGCAACAACTGCATGCATACCCTTGGCCGCGCATTCAATTTCTGGATGTAATTTACGGTAATCAACAACCTCTAATCTAAATTCATTTAGACCTAAATCCATGATGTTTACCCCAGTACTCATATCTTCCAGATCAGGTGTTTCTGTCTTGATTCTTTCTAGTTGCGCCTTTCTGTATTGCAGATCTTGATCTTGGCCAATAACATTCATGCCGGCACCAGCCATAGCAACACCAACCATGCGATTTTGCACCCGATTGGTCAAATCAATATACTTATCCAGTTCTTGTTCTGGCCAAAAATTCACCATTTGAATTCTATCATTCCGACTGCCGATACGGTCAATACGCCCAAAACGTTGAACAATACGGACCGGATTCCAATGGATATCAAAATTCACCATGTAATCGCAATCTTGCAAGTTTTGACCCTCACTGATGCAGTCTGTACCAATCAAAATATCAATATCTTCGGATGGCATATTGTTCAACACATCACGATCCTTGGATACCGGTGAAAACATTGTTAACAATTCATTGAAATCAAATTTACCTTTGTCACCATTGCGTTTAATTGTGGAATCACTGGTATTCGCATCACCAGTCACAACACCTGTGTTCAAACCAAATTCTTTCGATACATATTTTGATATATTGTCGTACAAGTATTGTGCGGTATCGGCCCATGCCGTAAATATCAGTACCTTTTTATTATTTGCATTTAATGGATGTTCTATTTTATTTTTAATAATAGATTTTAATTCGTTTAATTTGTTGTCCAATTCCGGGGTCATACGGCTGAATAGATCCACAATATTCTTGAATATCTCTTGGTCATTTTGCAATTCGTGCAGCCAAGTTTCATAATCCATGTCATTGAAATCAACACTATATTCTCCATAGGTCGTTATTTCATCGTCATCTATATCTTCAATACTAAACTTAAGTCCTTTGGCAGCCTTAGAGTTCTTAAACTTCTCTATCGCGTTTATTGCATGGTCTATTTTGCTGGCTATGGATTTTGCAGTTTCATAAAATGAGAACCACGAACTTTCTAAACGCTTCATCAAATTGATAGCCATCAATTTGCGTGTTCCCATTTCACGACCGGTCAACGAAATACCTTTGCCTGCTTTTTTACCGTATTTCTCCTCATATTTTTGCACTTTACTTGGGAATATAAATTTTGACGGAGAATAAACACTCAGATACACTCGTTCCAGTTTACCAAACAAGTCTGCATAGTTTATCCCCAAACTGTCATCAAGTGTAATTGCTGGATATCTATTATCCGGTTCCAGACGCGTCGGAAATTTCCCAATTTCTGCCATATTATAACTTTTTTCAATCTGCTTACGACTTCTAGCAATTGTGACAGAATCCAAAACCTCAAAAAAATCCTGATCCAATCTGCCCTGCAGCTCTTCTGTGGTGCGTTTTTCCTCTGGCAATTTACTCCAATCATTAAACGCGCGCTGGGCATTATTAAATATGATAGACAAACTTTTTTTCGTATTTAGTTTTTCATTCAGTTCATCTTCCATGCCTTCGTACGCCAATTCCAATTGGTATTTCAAATCAACAAAACGATTATTCACTGGGGTCGCAGACAACATTAAAACTTTGGTCTTAACACCAGATTTTATAACTTTTTCCATCAATTGATTGTAACGGTTATACGTTTCAATTCCATCTTCATCAACAGTAGTCTTGCCGCCATTTCTAAAATTATGACTTTCATCAATAACCAGTAAATCATAATTACCCCAATTTATTTTGGACAAATCTATACCACCAGACATACCGTGATCGCGCGACAAATCAGTATGATACAACACATCATAACGCAGTCTATCCTTAGCAATGGGGTTGTTCAGGTAATTTTCTTTGTACGTTGTCCAATTGTCCTGTAATTTCTTAGGACATAAAACCAATACACTTTTATTTCTGCACTCATAATATTTTACCACCGCCAATGCAGTAAATGTTTTTCCGAGTCCGACAGAATCTGCTAAAATACAACCGTTATATTTTTCTAGTTTATGAATAATATCTCGTGCTGCATCCTTTTGAAAGGAATATAACTTATTCCAAATTTGACTCTGTTTAAAGCCTGTGGCCTCATTCGGCAAAACATCATCGGAAATATCGTTCAAAAACTCTTTAAATATATTATACAGCGTAACCATATAAATATATTCTGGTGCATTTTCGGCATAAATTATTTCAATATGTTCCAAAATTTTCTGTTTAACATCTTCCATTTGTTCTGGGTCATTCCATATTTCATCAAACAAATGTAGATACTGTTTGCTGTTTTCATTTCCCAATCTGGTTATATACATCGCCAACGCATTGCCTTTTTCTGTTCCCAAATCAGTTGTAGTAAAACCATTTGTACCAATGTAGGTATAGCTACCATCAATATTTATAAAAGGCTGAATAAAACGATTTGTTTTATTAGACTTAAATTGAACCTTGGCCCGAATCCAGTCTGCACATTCTTTTGATATGGCTTTTTGCGTCATCTGATTGCGCAACCGCAATTCAAAATCAGTTCCATACAGACTTTGCTCACGTTCTTGACGTGGAATATAAAATTCGCGCTGCTCTTTATGAGGCACCCCATTCAAAAATGTCGGAGACGTAAAAATAAAACGCAGTTCATCAATATTTTCTAATTGTTTTTTCAAATTTTGATACGCATAGATAGAAAAACAAGCCGCCGCTATAGACAACTTTGAATGCTTTCGTATCTCATTTTTCAGATCGTCAGCCAATCTATTATTTATATTATCAAACAATTGTATTTTGTCATCGGCTAACGCCATAATAATCACCTTTTTCGATATGTTAGAATAAAATCATAGAAAAATCCACAAAAAGCATAATAGTTATCTATTTGATTTTGATACGTTTTTCATGTATATAATTGAGAAATACTTATAATCAATGAACGAGATATGTCAGATAGTAATATTTGGGATAAAGACAAACTAGACATCAAGCAATATGTGATAGATTTTGCACATATTATTGAGCAGGAGAAATTTACTGGGAAAATCGGGGCGATTTATATCACCATGTGTTCCCAGATATTACCAGAAAAGTTGAACTGGTCTGTTTTTGTGTGGATTTTCGGTGATGTTTTGTGGAATTCCCTGATACTAAAATCAAATTCCCTGTTAGTTTTTTAGGGAATTTTGGACACGACTCATAAAAAGCGCAAAAATCCACATGCAAACTCTAGTATAAGTTGTATCATATTGGTATTCCGGGGTGATTTTTGCACAAATTCCCTGTAAATACCCTGTTAAATGGTCTAAATCGCGCTTCGGCAAAATAAGAAATTGAATGTGTATACCGTATAACACCTTGTACCCAACCAAAAATTAAACCGGCCTTGTGCCGGTTTTATTTTTGGTTGGTGACCACGGGTCGACACCCGCACCTGCCCCGTTCATCATCTGGTCAGGGTTGCGAATTCAGACGGCATGAAACGAAACACACGCATGCCGTATGCACGGCTGAAATGTTCGTCATATTTTACCCCAGACGCCGCCAGCAATTCTTGAATCCGGGCGCGGTTATTTTCGTCCAGCGGCACCAGATAGACCGAACGGCCCGTGCCATCAGAACTGTTTGCGACATTACGACGCGCGGCCAAATGTTGCAATTCGTGCCAAATCTGTTCCACACGCACACGTCCCGCATTAAATTGCGCACGCGCACCATCATCAAACATATTTGCAAATGGGTCTGGTTCATTAAACGGGTTAAATGGATTTTGCGGGTTGATTGTCGCCGCACCACGTGCCGACATATACTTGCCATCAGGGGTATTCCCCAGGCGATAAAACAGGCGACCACTGGCACCCAACGAACGTTCAAACGCCATATTATGTTCGGGCGCAAACGCGACCAGTTTTTGTAATTCTGGGCGACGCATCAACGCATCCAGTCCGCGCGCAACATGTTCAAATTCTGTGGCATTGCGGGGATATATTGTGAACGCCTTGGCATATTGGGCATTTGACGCAGATAAAATCATATCGGTCGCGTAATCAGTTGGCTGGACCGTTTTAAATGTTATTTTATTTTGAATCAGCCACGGCACAATCGCGCGCGCCACACGTTCCCAATCCGCGACATCTGTGGCGGCAACGTGCATCTTCCATTTATAATTTGGCAATGTGGCCGTCGGCGAATATTGAAACCACACAGGACTGCCGTGGGACTGTAACAGGCCACGGGCAACATAATAATCTAAAAACTGTTGTATTGTCTGCATATTGGAAACTGTAACACCATTTATACGAAAAATCAATTTTCAACATCTAACCATTTGCAAATAAAAAAATTATTGGTATTATATTCCCCGTCTGGTCCCATCGTCTAGCGGTCAGGACACCAGATTCTCATTCTGGGAACAGGGGTTCAATTCCCCTTGGGACTGCCAAAATAAAAACGCCGACATGTTCGGCGATTTTTATTTTTTCTGTTTTTTCTGTTTATTGTGCGCGCGCCAAATGCGTTCATATTCGCGGTGCACTGCGGCCATCAATTCACGCTGGGGCGAACGACGATCATTTACCAATTGTGGCAACATATCGCCGAAATGCGCATCTTCCCAGTCGATAATTGCGACAACGCGCATCGTTTCAGTATCCAGCATAAAATTATCGCAAATATCCCCCTGGGACCAGCCATACAAGAATCCCGGTGCGGCAGACACAGACGGTTTCAAATCACGAATTTCCGCCGGGTCCGACGAACCGATTACATACAAGAAATTTGCCAACTGGCGCGCCAATTTCGTTTTATGTTTTAAAATCAATTCTGGTGATACCTGGCGCAGGATTTTGCCGTGCACAAATTCATACTTGCGCACCAGACGACCACGCAATCGCAACGTTTGAACGGGCGGAATATAAATCGGTGACAGTGGTGCCAACGCGCGAACAATTCGCGCCTCGCGCATGGATAATTCATCACTGTTATCACGGCGCAATGGGAATTTAAAAACCCATTTGTCATTGACGTCAATAATTAAACTGCGTGCCTGGAATCCGACAAATGTTCGCAATTTACGCACCGGTTCGTCAATATTGCGACGAATAAAGCGCACCTGGACCGCCATGGGCGAATTCAGCATCACGCGCACCTTTTTACGCCGCGCCTTGTTCGGAATCAAACCGCAAATAATATTACTGAGAAAATGTGGAACAGATGTGAACAGCAAATTACACCGCCGTCAATATTTGTTTTGCCGCGTCCAGCAATGTTATCGCCGCCGCAATATCATCGGCGTGCGTTGTGGATGCGCCCGTCGCACTTTGCGCCGCCGCACCGCCCGACGGAACAATTGACGCACCCGGCGCGTCTGGGAACGTGCCATCACGCAACATTTTTTTTACGCCCGCGATTGTCATACCACGGTTATAGAGTAAATCCTTGATAACGACCAGGCGATTTACAGTTTCAACGCGGTAATAGCGGCGACCGCCCGCACCCGTTGTCGGCTTTATCGCCACCGGGAATTGCTTTTCCCAATAGCGCAGGGTATGTGCCGGAATTTCCAAACGTTTGGACACATCATTTATTGATGAAAAGTATTCATTGTTCTCCATATCCGGCACCCCTGGGATTTTATTCTGCGATTGCCGCCGCGTCGGCTTCGACCTCGGCCGCTTCGCCTTCGTCACTGACGATTGAAATCGCCGACACAACGCGTTCATTTTCACCCGTGCGGAACAGTGTTACGCCCGCCGTGCTGCGTCCGGCAATGCGAACGTCATCAACCGGTGTGCGGATGATTTTACCGCCATCGGTTACCATCATAACGTCATGACCATTTTCAACCGGGAACGAACCCGCAACTGCGGTGTTTTTACCACCCAGTTTAATGTTGGTAAATCCATTACCGCCACGATGTGTTGTGCGATATTCGTATGCACTGGTGCGTTTACCAAAACCATTTTCAGATATGGTCAAGATAAACTGTTCGTCGGCCGCCATACGCGCCATTTGTTCATCAGACAGCACCAATGTTGTCGCGGCATCTTCGTCATCAGACGCCTCTTCTTCGACGCCAGTTGCGGCACGACGCAATGCGCGCGACTGTTTAATATACGCGGCGCGAACAGTCGCGTCCGATTCGCCATGCGTCAACATTGCCATACCGATAATACGGTCATCTGCACCCAAATTCATACCACGAACACCGGTTGAATTACGGCCTGCAAACACGCGGATTTCATTTACCGGGAATCGGATACAACGACCACGATATGTTGCCAAGAACACATCTTGATCTTCGTTACACGGCAGAACAGAAATCAAGCTATCGCCATCGTCCAATTTCATTGCGATTTTACCGTTTGCGCGGATTGAATCAAAATCAGACATACGGTTACGACGCACCGTGCCCGACGCGGTTGCGAACATCAGGAAGTGTTCCTGGCCCGACGCGCGAACGCGTTCAACTTCTTCTTCCGGCACTGGCAAGATTGCGGTTATTGTTTCACCATTTTCCAACGGCAACAGGTTGACCAGCGGGCGTCCCTTGGCCGCGGCGGCTGCCTCGGGCAACTTATAGGTTTTCAGTTTATAGCACAGACCCTTGGAACTGAAGAACAACAGCGGTGTATGCGTATTTGCAACAAACACCTGGACCACATAGTCGTCGTCCTTGGTCGTCATTGCATTGCGGCCTTTGCCCCCGCGTTTTTGTGCGCGATATGTATCCAACGACACGCGTTTGATGTATCCCGTATTTGATACGGTGATAACCATATCTTCGCGCGCAATCAGGTCTTCGATATCGATGTCGATTTCGGCCTCGGATATCTCGGTCCGGCGGGGCGATGACCAATTGTCACGCACCGATGCGGTTTCATCGCGAATAATTTGAACGATACGTTCGTGACTGCCCAAAATGTCCAACAGATCCTTTATCAACGCACCCAATGTGGTCAGGTCTTCGTGAATCTTGTCACGTTCCAACCCGGTCAGACGATGCAATTGCAATTCCAGAATCGCGCGCGCCTGGTCTTCGGACATATAGAACATGCCATCTTTGTATTCTGTATTCGGATCGTCAATCAGTTGAATATACGATTCAATATCCGACGCACGCCAACCGCGTGAAATCAATGCCTCGCGCGCGGCGTCTGGATTCGGACTGGATTTAATCAGTTCAATAACATCGTCCAAATTGCCAACCGCCACCGACAGCCCCAGTAACGTGTGTGCACGCGCACGCGCCTTGTTCAAATCGAAAATCGTGCGACGACGAATAACCTCGCACCGGAAATCAATGAACGCGTCCAGAACGCCACGGATGTTGAACAACATCGGGCGACCACGATTTAACGCCATCATGTTGACCGGGAAATTCGTCTGCATTTCTGTGTATTGAAACAAATGATTCAATACAACATCAGCAATCGCGTCGCGTTTTAATTCGATAACGATGCGCAGTCCTTCCTTGGATGATTCATCGCGGATTTCAGAAATCCCTTCGATGCGTTTATCTTTTATCAATTCGGCGATTTTGATAATCATTTGCGCCTTGTTGACCTGGTATGGAATCTCATCAACAACAATCGCATCGTGATCATGGAATTTTTCCATATGCGTTTTTGCGCGAACGATAATAGAACCACGCCCGGTTGTATGCGCCTTGTATGCGCCGGCACGCCCCATGATTACCGCACCCGTCGGGAAATCAGGTCCAGGGATAATGCCAAACAATTCGTCATCTGACAAATCCCTGTTATCCAGGATTGCCAAAATACCATTACAAATTTCGCCCAGGTTATATGTCGGAACATTTGTCGCCATACCAACTGCGATACCCGAACCACCATTTACCAAGAAATTTGGAAACTTGGTCGGCAAGACAACCGGCTCTTGCAATGTGCCGTCAAAGTTCGGTTGCCAATCAACGGTATCTTTGTCCATATCGTCCATCAACGACGCGCCCAGTTTGGACAGGCGTGCCTCGGTATAACGCATGGCCGCGGGTTTATCACCGTCGCGCGAACCAAAGTTACCCTGGCCCTGGACCAGCGTTTCGCCCATGGAAAAATCCTGGGCCATACGGGCCATTGCGTCATAAATAGAACTGTCCCCATGGGGATGGTATTTACCCATAACCTCGCCCACGATACGCGCAGATTTAACCGTTGGTTTGGTTGCCGGCGCAACATCGTTCATCACATACAGGATTCGGCGATGCACAGGTTTGCATCCGTCGCGAACATCCGGCAACGCACGATCGACGATAACAGACATTGCGTAATCCAAGAAACTGGTCCGCATTTCGTGTTCAATCGACGACTGTGGAATTTTTACCGCCATATCATCGGCATTACTTGTAATTTCAGACATACTTTGTATTCCCCTATCTTTTATACTGCAACAATAGCAAATTTTTAGGCAAACGGTCAAGACATAACGACCAAAAAAATCGTTGACACAGGACTTTTTAGTGATACCATAAATGGTGCTATGAAAAAACTGGAAAAAGTAATTCGTACCGCCCACAAAGAAGCGACCGAGGCACTGGATGCATACGGCAATGACGATTGCATTACCAAGCTGCAAAAACGGGGCATTCGCGCAAATACAGAACTTGCATTGGGCATAATTCGCGTCACAGACCAGGCACGCAAGGGCCTCCACCGCGTTCGCCAGCGTATGCGTGACACGTTTGAAAAGACGAAATAATCAATAAAACCAACGGACAAAACGATGTTTTTACCATTTTGGCGTTTGTTCACCCTGCTGTTCAGCTACTATTTAATGCTAGAGGGGTTAAAAAAGCTGGGTTTGGTAAAATCTAAATAAAAAGGTTGCGTTTTATAAAAACCTGTGGTTAAATAGACGCGCAAAAGGATTTAGTTATGGCAACAAAAAGAACTTATCAACCGTCAAAAACACGTCGCGTGCGCACGCACGGCTTTCGTGAAAGAATGGCAACCAAGGGCGGTCGCGATGTATTGAATCGTCGTCGCGCGGCGGGGCGCAAACGCTTGGCCGTGACTGCCGCTAATTAAAAAATCCGCCGATTGGCGGTTTTTTTATTTTATAAACGTGCCCCATGGGGTATTTTTTTTTTGCAGTGTGCCGCCTTTTGTGATAGAATTATCGCAACAGAGAGAATATGAAATCCATATCGCGTTTTTTACTGGTCGCGTTGACGCTGGTGTCTGTGGGCCCGGCGCGCGCCGTCGTTGCCACCACCGCGGGCAGCAATCTGACCGCATACAATGGCGCATCGGGGGCGATGAATAACAACACGTGGAACACCATGATGAATACGCGTGGCCAGAATGCCGCGAATGCCCCACGTGCTGATTTTGGTAATTGTAACGCGCTGATTTTGCGCTGTGCCCAGCCAAAGTGTGCATCGGGCGGTTGCACCACGATGGAAATTGCCACACCGATTGTATCGGGCTGTGTGCAATCAAACGCCACGTGCAAGCAATATGGTGACGAACTGGTTGAATATATTTCGGCGCAACTGGTTGCAACGTCAACCGCGCGCGCCAATGCCCAGGCTGCGGCCGCACAAACCGCCGCCGCCCAGGCCGCCGCACAACAGAGCAGCGAGCAATTACAGGCCATGCAGGCCCAGATGCAGGAATTGCAGCAGCAAAATGCCGAAACCGCCAGTGCGCTGCGTGATGCCCTGGCCCAACAGCAAGAGGCCACCGCCACCGCAATCGCGTCCGCCGTGGCATCGGCAAATCAGACGCCGACGGCGACAACATCCACAACCACTGCGACGCCGGATACCACACAATCGGGCAATTCCGCCACAACCACGACGGCAACAACAATATCGGACACGGATTTGACTGCGGCCCAGGTGGCGGCGGCAAACGCGGGCATATCGCCGGACATATTGGCACGTGAACAAATTTCGGGCCAAATTATGTCCAAAATTGAAAATGCCGAAAATCAGTTAAAAACGTTAAAATCCGCAATGGATCGCACGTTTGAATACGCGGGTTGCGATACATCGGGCAACAATTGCACGGGGCCAAAGCGGGCCAAGGCATTTAAGCAACGCGCGATGGAATTCTTTGATCCATATAACGCCGTGCTGGACGAATTGTATGATGCGCTGATAATGGCCCAGTCGGTCGGCGTTGATATCACCGATATTTACATGATGCTGAACGGGACATGTAACGCATGGGCAAAATACCTGTGCACCGATGGCCAGGTTATGCATTACACCACCAAGAATTGCAAAGACGGAACATCAAAGCCTGAAAGTAATGTAAGTGCGACCGTCCGCGGCGGTGCAAAGTGCAACATTGGCCAGGTTGTCCCCACATCCGACGGCGGGTGCCAATTGATTCAAATGCTGACCAGCAATGACGAGGTTCAGTATAACTGGCTGTATCCGGACCAGGGATTTGAAAACGCCCAGGTTCGCGTTGGCTGTGCGTCCGAGGCATTGGATTCATCCGCCCTGTTCCGCAATCGCAAGAAACAGGCATCAATTGATATCGATACACTGCAACGTATTATTGAACAGGACGCACCAACGGTATATGGATCCAGTCGTCTGCGCGGCAATATGCAGCCCAATCCCGATGGTGTGAAATACTGTGCGGTGAATGAAGAGACCCTGGCGGATTTACAAAAATCGGTCAGCCTGAAAAAACTGCCGACCAAGGTCTGCACCACAGATACGGATTTATTGAATAAATTTGAACAAAAAGGTAGCGTGTCATTTTTGTCCGCCAGCCAAAGTAGAGATTTCACCCTGTCCGCTTCAAACAGTTTTTCACAAGCACCTTCCGTTACGGGCAATAATTGTGTTAGTTGTAACATATCCTCGATGGGGGCGAATAATTACGGAAAATGTGTCACATGCACAACCGGTGCAACCCTGTTTGGCGCGCGCGGTTGTTGGACGGCGCAGAACAGTTGCATTTGTCCTGATGGATACAACACTGATAATAGTGGCGCGTGTGTGAGAAACACAACAGAAGAAAGCACACAAAGCACCACCCCAGGGGGGGGGGGTAACACAAACTTCTCCGCTGTCAACGGTCTAAGAACTGCTTATGTTTGTAGCAGTGATAACGATTGTATTGCGTGTGTGAACGCTGGGGGGACATGGACAAACGGACTTAGCAGAAAATGCGACTGTGGTATCGGTAAGACATACGACGAAACAACAAAACAGTGCAAGTGGAGCACAAATTAAAAACAAATGAAACGTGACGCAAAAAACATCTTTGACGGGATAAAAAGTTTTCTGGGTGTGACCGCGGTTGTCACCGCGTTTGTGATGCCGGCGTTTGCCGCATCGGATGGTTGCGACAAAGAGGATAACGACCGTATTGTTGCAGAACTGGCCCTGTGCAGCACGCACGTCTATAACATTGGCGACGTGTCCAACCCAACAAATGAATCAAACAAGCAACTGATGCGTGATGTTGTCGCGTTAAAATCGACGGTTATGACGCAACAGATGAAAAAGCAATATGATTACCTGGATGCGACAATTCGCCGTTTCAAAACCCAACTGAAAAAGGCGGTGCTGACCACCAAGCTCCAGGCGGCGGGGGCGGACTCGTCCAACGGCGGTTCATCGTCGGGCGGACGCGGTATGGGTAATATCAATGGCGACCAGAATAATTACCTGGCCGGAACCCAGAATTGTAATAATATGAGCACCACTGCCGAGGTATTTACATGTCTGCGCAGTAATTATAACCTGATTTACAATATGTCAAATGGCGGGGCAAATATAAATGCCGAATTACGCAAACAGTTGGCAAACGACGCCAAGGTTGTGAACGATAATGCCACGGGTGGGGGCTTGACTGAAAAGTCTAATGAAAATATGATGATCATCACCAGTGGTGGCAAACAAGTTGATTGCACCAATGCCCAATCAATAAACAGTCGCACTATATTCCAGGAATGCCTGAATAAATTAAACATACAAATACGAAACGCGACCAGTAACCTGGCACAAAAACAGCAACAACCCCAAAAGCAACAATAAAACCGCCCCCAGGGCGGTTTTTTGTTAGAGAGCAATGAAAAGTGAGTAAGTGACAGAGTGATAAAGTGATTTAGTGATATGATAATAAAATTGGGTGCGCCGATGGCGCACTTGTTTTTTGCCGTCACGGTCTAAGTTCCCCTCTGGCCAGAGGGGTGGCAGCCCTAGGCGGACGGGGTAGTGGTGGTCCCTGCGGGGCAATGGGCCCCGGCCTGGTAACCACCCACGAAATTTATCAATTTCGCGGGGCCCGGATCGGGGTGACGACTAAAAAAATAATACCTTATCTAAATGTGAACAATGTCCATAACATAACAACCATACCACCGTGTGTCGCCTGCGGACTGCGTCCTTGCCGCATCCTGCGCTTCGCTTGGATTCATCCTGGGGCTTGACCCCAGAATCCAGGTGAATAAAAAGTGCGCCACCGGCGCATTCAAAATTGTCATTCCTGCGCAGGCAGGAATAGGGTCTTTAAAACCTTGTGTTGCGGTGCACGTTTTTATATACTGGCCTTATGCCAGGACACAGCTATTGGGTATATATACTGTTTGACAAACCGGCCGGTGCGACATACATTGGCGTGACCAATGACCTGAAACGCCGTGTCTTTGAACACAAGATGGAATTGATACCCGGTTTTACCCAAGATAAACACATCCATAACTTGGGCTACTTTGAAGAATACAAATACATAGACAATGCGATTGCGCGAGAAAAGGCATTAAAGAAATGGAAACGTGCTTGGAAGTATAAACTGATAGAAACGATGAATCCCCATTGGCACGATTTGGCGTCTGACATAGACGAATATATTGCACGTGTACAGCACGACTAAGGACACCGCGATTGCGTGGGCATGGCTCGCGTTCGCTCGCACTGTATGGTCCCTATTCCTGCCTTTGCCCACCCACGGAATTTAACAATTCCGCGGGGCCCGGAGCAGGAATGACAAGTTTTTAAGTTTTCTGTTCTAAAACTAAATCACTATATCACTCTGTCACTTACTCACTTTATCATTGCTCTCTGGGAAAGACGCCCCCCCCGGCGCGTTGCGCCACCCCGGCTCCCCAGAGGGGAACTTAGTCCGCGACGGCAAAAAACAAGTGCGCGTAGCGCGCACTATCTATGCTCTGTTATCTATTCTCTATGCTCTATTATCTATTTTGACCAGGTGCATATGACCGATGCGTGTTCGGTGTCGCCGGTGCGGATACGGTGGCGCGAAATATCGCCGTCAATTGCAACGTCAATTTCAACCTGGGGCGTGTCGGGATTGATTTCTTTTTTAAAGTTCAATTCAATACAGCGCAATTTATGTGCATTGCGGTATGCATACCCAACACTTTCGGTCGCCCAAACGGCATAGACCGCGTTATTTATATGCTGGTTCACATCAATGTCATCAAAACGGCATTTGAACACGTGCGTCTTGTCCGGGGTGAATTCCGGGAATTTACAGAATATCCTGTCCCATGCGCGCGCGCCACTTTGCACCAATGCCGGCACCGCATCATCCAATCGCACCGGGCGGCGCGTTGCCATATCAATCAAAACCCACTGGGACGTTGCACGCACCATCAGGCGACCGTCTGCGCCGTGAATTTCAAAATCACGCGTGGCACGCAATAATTCCTTCATTGACGGCCACGTGGTAAAGGTCAACTCTTCGCCTTCGCGTGGTAATTCCAGGATATCAACCAGGTAATGTGTCACCACCCACGCCATATTGTGTTCGGTCAAGAACGTGCGACCACAACCCAACATTTCCGCATGCGTGTCGGCGCCCCCCTGTAATTCGTTCATCAAAATCAGCGGGCGCACGTAACCGTATCGGTCGCATTGATACGTCTGTAAAATACGTTTCACAACCAGTTTATCAGACATCGCGATTACCCCTGGATATTTTGTGCAACGACAAAATCAACGGCGTCACCCAACACGATTTGGTTCGCACGCGCGGCGGATTTTATCACACCATGCAATGCCACGGGTGTTGTCGCCGGAATCGTCAGTGTTTCCAGTTTTGCACCGTTGCCAACCTTGCGATCGGTCCGCAGGCCGCGAACACTGCGCAATATATCCAGCGCAATTTGCATGTCACGAACATCGGTGTCGCGCGCACTGTCCACCGCCGGGAATGCCGTCAGGTGCAGGGTTTCGCCCCCCTCGGAATCCTGGTAAATTTTCTGCCACAACTCTTCGGTCAGGAACGGGATAAACGGCGCATACAATCCGATGATGGCACGCAGAACCTGGAACAATGTCCACTGGGCCGATAATTTAGAATTCGCGTCGTATTTTTCTGGTGACCAGAAACGATCCTTGATGAATTCCAAGTATTGATCACAGAACACCTCGTAAAAGAACGTGTCAATTGCCGCACGGGAATTATAGTTATCGTATTTATCCAAATTACGACGAACGTCGGCAATCGTCTTGTTCAATTCGGCCATGACCCAACGATCTTCGATATAACGATTTTCAATCGCCACCGGCGCGGCCGTTTTCGGATCAAAATCAGATAAATTCATCAGCGTGTATTTCGCCGCGTTCCACAATTTAGTCAGCAATTTGGAACCACGTTTAACCTCGTCATCGCTGTAACGAATATCGGTGCCGATTGGCGCGGTTGCAATCCAGTAACGCAATGCGTCCGCGCCGAATTTATCAATCGCGGTCAGGGGATCTGTGCCGTTGCCCTTGGTCTTGGACATCTTTTGCCCCTTGGCATCGCGGACCAGGCCGTGGAAATTCACCGTATGGAACGGGACGTCACCCATAACATAGATACCCATCATAATCATACGCGCAACCCAGAAGAAAATAATATCCGCGCCCGTGTATAACAAATCGGTTGGATAATATTTTGCCAATTCTGGGGTCTGTTCTGGCCAGCCCAGTGTTGAAAATGGCCACAATGATGACGAGAACCATGTATCCAGGCACGACGTGTCACGTGTCAATTCGCGGCCACCTGATTGTGCGATGGCGTCTGCCTCGGTCTCGGCCACATATATATTGCCATCGGCATCATACCACGCCGGAATCTGGTGTCCCCACCACAGTTGGCGTGAAATTGACCATTCGTGAATATCACGCATCCACGCCATAAACAGGTTATAGCGGTGTTCGGGCATGAATTTAACCCGGCCCGCCTCGACCGCGGCGATGGCTTTCTCGGCCAATTTTGGTGCATCAACGAACCACTCGTCACGCACCATGTATTCAATAACAACATTACCGCGTTCGGAATATGGTGTCGGGATAATTTTATCGTCAATTTTAATCATCAATCCGGCGGCATCCAAATCCTGGATAATTTCGGCGCGCGCGGTAAAGCGGTCCATACCACGATACTTTTCAGGCACGACATCGATATCCGCCATCTTGGCCTCGCCTGTCAAGACGCACACCACCGGCAAATTATGACGCATACCAACCGCCCAGTCGTCCTTGTCATGCGCGGGGGTGATTTTCACCGCACCGGTGCCCTTGTCCGGGTCGGCGTGCACATCGGCAATAACCGGAATTTCAATGTTGGTCAGCGGGATAATCGCCGTTTTACCAATCAGGTGTTTTAATTTTTCATTATCTGGGTGAATTGCAATCGCCTGGTCGCCGAACAGTGTTTCCGGGCGCGTCGTGGCAATTTCGATAAAGCCGCCATCCTTTAACGGATATTTGAAATAATAGAATTTACCGTGTTCTTCGCGGACAATAACCTCTAGATCCGAGATGGACGTCTGCTGCTTTGGACACCAGTTGACCAGGCGACGCGCACGATAAATCAGCCCCTCGTTATACATTTTGACGAACAGTTTATTCACCGCCGCCGATAATCCCGCATCCATTGTAAAGCGTTCACGCGACCACACCGGTGTCACACCCAATGTGTGCAATTGGTGCATAATCTGGCCGCCCTTGTCATTTTTCCATGCCCAGGCGATGTCCAGTAATTCCTGTTTTGTCTTGGTGCGTGGATTGATTCCCCGCTTGGACAAATCGCGTTCAACCAGTAACTGGGTTGCGATTGACGCGTGGTCGGTTCCCGGCTGCCACAAGACATCGTAACCGCACATACGTTTATAGCGGCAAATAATATCGGTCAAAACGTTATCCAGCGCGTGCCCCATATGCAGGTTACCCGTCACGTTTGGCGGTGGCATCATGATACAAAATGCCGGCTTGTCCGATTTCACATCATTGTCCCAGAAATGATTTTTATCCCAAAATTCCTGGATTTTTGTTTCAATTTCACGTGCGTTTATGTTTTTACCCAATTCTATGTTCATTTTGTGTGCGTCCTGGTTATTTTTAAACGATCCAGCAAATCGTATCAGAATAATTTGAAAATTCAAGCGCACATATAAAATACCGTGACAAAAACACTTGACAAATTTATTTTATGTATTATATTATAGGTGTGAAATAAAAAAGGATACGCCATGAACAAAATTTTGGAAAAAGAAATTATCGATACAATCAAATCTAACAAAGTCGTGCGCCGCGCAGATTGGGGCGTCGACACCTATAACGTCTTAAACAAGGCCGGCAAAGAAATCATTTCTGTGGCAAACGGCTGGGATTATGGTATGTATGCCGTCAGCGTGAACGGTCAAAGCATCGCCAATGTTGAATGGTATGCAAATTCATTGGCAAAAAAGACCGAAGAACAACAGTCTGTATTCAATATCATCGACGCATGCATTTGCAGACTGCATGACCAGGAAAAAGAAAAACAAATTCAAGCAAACGTCGCGCTGATGACAGAAAAAGATAAAGCAGCCCTGATGTTCTTGCAATCAATGCAAAAAACAAAATAAATATTCCCGCCGTTGGCGGGATTTTTTTATTGCCCCATTACCGGGCACGAACAACGCGACAAAACGTTACACCATAGACCGCGGTCGCCCCGGCCCGCACCAGAACGCGCCGCAATTCTGAAAATGTTGCGCCAGACGTCAAAACATCATCAACCAGCAATATCCGCCGTCCACGAATCTCATCGGGGCGCACAACGCGAAACACACCATGGATATTTTCTGCGCGCTGGCGTGCGTTTTTATGCCCCATATCTGGACGATATGCACGACGGACACTGAACACATCCGGGCGCGCATTATACGCATGTGCAATCGGGCGCGCCAATAACGTCGCCTGGTTATATGTGCGATGAACCAAACGCCGATACGCCAGTGGCACCGGCATAACAACATCAGGTGCGATATCGGTATCACGCAACGCCCAAATACACGCGTGCGACATAAAACGTGCATACTTTGTGCGACCACAATGCTTGAACGGCAACATTGCCGCCCGCGACGCATCGTCATAGACACATGCACTGCGTATCAAATCCAGTTCGCCGGCACCCGACGCGCATACCGGACACAACGCGCCTGGCGGCAAATCCAAATGCGTCGGGAACGGATATCCACACTGGGCACAGCGCGGACCATCAATCCAATTAAACGCCGTCCAACAATCGGCACACAATTGCCCATGACTGGACACCGCCGCCGAACACAATGGGCACGACGGCGGGAACAGAAAATCAATAAAATCTGAAAAATATTTTTGAATTATCCCAGAAATGCGCATATCAAGACGCTTGTGTATGTATTACCAGCTCATACTCTTGTATGTTTTTTTACCGACCGTGTCGCCAAAGATGTCACGACGTTTCTGGGTCAGTGTTTCATACTGGTCATTTGAAATCATACGCAGGACAAAGCCTTCGTCACTACGCTGGGACAAAACAGGCAAAATACGCTGTTCGGACACACCGCTGTCACGCAGAACCTGTTCCACGATGGCCAGGCGACGCGCCGCCAATTTACGCGCATCGGCGTTGTTTGCAACACTCTGTGGGATACCGACCTGGACCGCGCGGGTTGGATTTGCCAAAACAATGCCCGCATATTCAGACAGCAAATTATAATTATCACGCGACAGGGCCGAATCGTCGTCCCGGAACTTTATCTTGATTTCCAATGGACGAATACCGCCGGCCTCGGACAAATCACGACGGGTGGTGAATCCTTCGCTGGTGGCGGTCATATCACTGGCCACATCAAATCTGTCATCAATTTGGTATGTGGATAAATGCTTATTTTCTGACAAGAAGGTTTTACGAAACGCGCGACGCAATTCGCTGGGCGACATTTTTGTCATATCATCGCGCACCGCAACGATACGTGGCGATTCGGATTTTTCAACGGCGCGAACAACGACATCGTCCGCCATTGGCACAACCAGGCGCGACAATTTCACCGGTGATGGCGCGGTTTGGCTCGCATCTGCCGCGACAGGACGCATACTGCGCACCGTAATGTCGGCCGGTTTGGCGGCGGCAACACTGCGTGAATTCACACTGTCGTCGGCACGTTTTTGCAATTCATTCAGGCGCGCAATTTGCGCATCAAATTCTGACAATGGCGCGACATCCGACGCATTGGCACGTGCGACAACATTTGCGCGGGGCGCGGCGGTGACGGTCGCATCTAAACTCTCTTCTGGTAATGCGGCGTCATTACGAAATACGGCGAATTCGGACGCATCCGGCATACGCAGCGGCGTGTCCGTATTCCGTGCCCACAGGTCACCACTGGGGCGACGTGGGGATAAAATATCAACATTTTTTGCAATCTGGGCACCGGCGGTAACATCCGCGTTTTTGCGGGGCGCGGCGGCCTTTTTCGATGTGCGGGCGATAACCTTTTTCTCGGCCCCTGGGGCAGGTGTGGTTGCAACCGGCGCAGTAACCGCAGCGACGGGCGTCACGGTTGTCGGCGTATCACCAAATGCACTGCGTGCAGAAACACCGCCCGCGGCGATATTGACCACCGGCAGGCGCGCACTGGCCCACGTGGGCAAAACAACAAATATTGCAAATACAGAAACGGCGATTTGACGCATTTTCCTTTCCTTCCTGATTCAATCATAGAACAAATGACGAATCAGGCGCAAGTGGAAAATACATCTGATATCATTTTGTTACCGTGTCGGCAATCATTTTGACCGCATTATTCGGAACACAGGATTTTTTTGCCATCTTGGCCAGGCGTGACGGATTATCAAACAATTCCGACAATGTCGCCGCCAGCCAGCGTGGTGTGAACTTTGATTGTTCTATGGCAAATCCGCCACCCAGGCGCGCAAAGTTCTCGGCATTGGCCGCCTGGTCCGGGTTGATATTCAGTGGCACCAATATCGCCGCACGACCGATTGTTTCCAATTCAATAACCGTGCTGGCCCCACTGCGCCCGATAACCAGGTCTGCATCCACAATCTGGGACGCCATATCGTGAATAAACGACAACACGTTCGCACGGATTTTGTTATCGGCATAAAATTTTTGCAGGCGCGCAACATTTTCAGGGCGCGTTTGATGCGTCACAAATATCTTTTTATTCTTCATTGACGCAATTGCCGCGGGAACAACGTCATCTAAAATCTGGGCCCCCAGCGAGCCACCTGTCACCAGCAATTTTGATTTACCGGTTATCGGCGCACCGGCATGTGCCAAGAAATCCTTGCGCACCGGCAGGCCGGTATAAACAACGTTTGTTGCCGCGGCCGATGGAATCCCAGATACATTTGGGAAACTGGTCATCAGTGTTTTGACCCAGCGCATTGCAAATTTATTCGCGCGACCAATTGCACCATTTTGTTCGTGCAAAAATGTTGGCACGTGCCAAATGTGCGCCGCAAAAACCGCCGGCACCGATGCGTATCCACCAAATGCCACAACGCGGTCGGGGCGAGTGACCATAAAACGCAATGTCAATGCGCACGCCGACATGCCAATTTTAAACAGCGCAATCATCTGGTGCAATTTACTTTTTGCACCAACACCCGACGCCCAGATATGCGATATACGCGCACCGCGTGGGGCACCGTCACGCACCATTTTGCGAACGCGACCATCACATGAAATCGTAATGCGATGACCACGTGCGACCAATTCTTCGGCAACACTCAATGCCGGGAAAACGTGTCCACCCGTGCCACCTGTTGCAATCCAAATTTTCATATTCCGCCCCTTTGGTTTTTATTTCCATTTATCTTCGCGAACCAATGCCAGCACCATACCGAACAACAGACAGAACGCGACAAATGAACTGCCCCCGTATGAAATGAACGGCAACGTCATACCCTTGGGCGGAATCAGATGCAATGTCGACGCCAGATTTATGCAAACCTGGATTCCGAACAGTGCTGCCGCCCCGCCCGCGGCATAGAATACAAACGGACTGCGCGCGCCGATGGCATCGGTTGTTAAACGCTTTAACACATACAGCAACAGGCACAGCAACAAACACGCCATAATTGCGCCCAAATCTTCGGCGACCGCGGCAAAGATAAAATCGGTATGCGCGTCCGGTAACGATTGCTTTACAAACGCGTCGTCCCCACTGCCCAACAGGCCACCATGCTGAATCGATTGAACAGACTGGCGCACCTGGTATGTATTACCGGTCCCGGTCAGGAACGAAATAACACGACCGTGCACGTGCGACATTGTTAAAAACGCCGTGATAAATCCGATGGCACCAATACCAATAAATCCACCAACCAAAATCCCCGGCAGCCCCGCCATAAACATCATCATGGCCAACACGCCGCAATACAACGCCGATGTTCCAACGTCGGGATGACGGAATATGATAAACAACGCTGGCAAGAACACCGCCAGGTATGTCCACCAACTGAGTTTTTTAAACTGCCACACGGCCTTGTTTAAAAATATATCTGGGCCATATTCAGATTTCATACGCGCCAAGAACCACGCGGTCATTATGATAAACCCAGGCTTCATAATATCAGACGGCATAATGTTAAATGGGCCAATTGAAACGAATCGGGCCGACCCCTTTATCACATGGGGCATTGCAAATGTCACCAACAGCAACAGCAACCCAACCGCCACATTTAACGCGGATATTCCCATAATCCACTTTTTATTCAGCATACTGACCCCGAACAGGGTTGCAATACCCACGAAATAAAACGGCACCGCCTTTTTAAAAAAGAAATACCACGGTTGACCGATACGCTCGGCCGCAACACTGCCCGCAGAAATAACATACATAACGCCAATCGCAATCAGCAGCAACACCGCCGCCAGCAATCGCCGATCAATTTCAAAATGCCAATTGGTAAATTTACTGTCTTCTGTTCTTGCAACCATGGTTGTATTATACCACGATTTTTATGAAAATATACTGTTTAAAAAAGCCCCAATAATGGGGGCTTTTTCATTATGCAAATTTCAACAGCACCAACGCCAGACCTGAAAACAGCACCGACATTATAAAGAATCGGTCAACAATCTTGGTTTCGGCCCAGCCCAATTCTTCGAAATGATGATGCAATGGCGCACGCAGGAATATACGACGCCCGGTGCCGGTAATGCGACGCGTGATTTTAAAGCACATTGTCTGGGCAAATGATGACAGCAATATGATGACCATCATGCCCGCCGCAATGCCCATAATAATTTCTGATTTCAACAGCATTGCAACCGTGCCCATAAATCCGCCCAGTGCCAGTGACCCAACATCGCCCATAAATATTGCCGCCGGCCGCGCGTTATACCACAAGAATCCCAACACCGCGCCAAATGCCGCACCCAATGGTGCATATAAACCCGACGCACACGGCAGGAACATAACCGTATCCATAAAACCGATACGTGTTGCGCCATACAATGCCACAACCAGAACAACCAACACCGGCAAATATAATTTAGACAGCATACCGTCCAGACCGTCTGTGATATTTGTGGCATTTGCCGAACCACAGATTACAAAGTATGCAAACACATAATACAACAGCCCCAGCGGCAATATTATTCCCGCCCCCAGTGCCAACGAATATTCTGGGATATATGGCGGCATTGTTTTGTTTATCAGGTATGCCAGGATAACAACACAAATTCCTTCGACAATCAGACGCGTTTTCGGCGACAGACCATTTGATGCCTTTTTAGATTGCGATGTAACCTTTTTATAATCGTCAACAAATCCGATTAAACCGAACATAACCAACGACATCAGCGCAATCCACGCAGGTGCACTGTCACACGGCATAAACAGCACCGACGGAATCAATATCGCCAGCACCAGCAACACCCCGCCCATTGTTGGTGTACCCGCCTTTTGACGGTGGGATTCTGGGACGTTTTCACTGATTGGCTGGCCCTTTTTCTGCCACGCATGCATGGCGGCGATAAACGGTCGCCCAAACGCCAGCATTATCAAAAACGCAAGCCCAAACGCCATTGCGAATTGGGTCCAGCCACTGGCAAAAAATGAATAACCACGCGACAGAAAAAAATTAGTCAGCATAAAAAAACTCCTTCTTATGCTGACCATTTTATCACAAAGATACGGTAAAATAAATCTTATTTCGCCACGCATTCGATTGCAACGGCATTATCATCGTCACCCAAGAACATTGTCCATGCCTCGCCCTTGTTCCACAGTGTGACCATTGTGTCGTTCAGTGTGCCAACGAATCGCGCGCCCGATGCCGACACCGCATGCGTCAATGTTGCCGCGTCGCCGTTTATCACCGCCGCCAGCGTTTCGCCATCATCAGACAATGTAATTTCAACGGCATAATCACCACATGTTTGCGCGATAACATCTGTTTCTGTTTTTTTATCACACGCCGCCAATGCCAACGCCGCCATACCACAAAATACAAATTTTTTCATATCAGTTGCCCCCCTTGGATTTATTCAAACGAAATTATATCACAATGGCCCGCGATGTTAAATCAAAAAACACCACCGACAACCGCGCCACCGGTGCTTTGTGATGCAGCCTTGGGCGTGTTTGGGGTCTGGCCGGGCTTAAATGCCTCGGTAATAATGGTGCCATTGGGGTCGGCGGCGGCGGACGCACCACTGCGCCGATTTACGCGCATAAATGTCAGACCATCTGGCACGGCAAACGGCTGGTTCTTTTGACCGGCCAATGCCGCCGTCATAAATTCAGAAAACACACGGGCGGCCATGTGACTGCCACTGCCGCGACCCAATGCGCGCGGTGTGTCATAACCCAGATAAACACCCGCAATCAGATTTTTTGAAAATCCAACAAACCACACGTCCTTGACGTCGTTTGTTGTGCCGGTTTTACCCGCAATTGTATGACCGGCGACGCGTGCCTGTTTGCCGGTGCCGCGTTCAACAACGCCCTGTAATATGGATACCAGCTGATACAAACTCTGTGGATCCGACAGGGGTTCTGTTTCGTCCGCGCGTTCAGGTGGCAACATATCATCGTCCCATTCAATAATCTGGGGCGCGTTGCCGTCCAGAACACGACCATATCTGTCTTCGATATAATCGACCAATTTCGGTTGAATCTTGCGTCCACCATTCACAAATGCCGAATACCCCAGCACCAGGTTTTCCAGTGTTGTTTCACCCGACCCCAACGCCAGTGATAAATTCACATTTCTCAGATTTTCAGGATAAACACCGAAACGCTGAGCAACCTCTATGGCGGGGGTGACACCGATTTTTTCAACCAAACGCACGGCCGGAACATTGCGCGAGGTTTCCAACGCCAGACGCAACGGCACATCGCCCAAGAATTTCTTGTCGTAATTTTCAGGCTTCCACAGCGTATTATCCTCGCGCCAGCCGACGATTGGCGCGTCCAAAATCAATTCTTCGGGGGACATTCCGCGTTCCAGTGCCGCCAGATACACAAACGGTTTAATGGTGGATCCAACCTGGCGCATTGCCTGGGTTGCGCGGTTAAACGAACTGTCGATAAATGAACGACCGCCCGCCATTGCGACAATGCGTCCCGTGTGTGGATTCATTGCGATAATCGCACCTTGTAATTTCGGTTCGTTTTCGCCACGCACAGAATTATATCTGTCCAGTTCCTTGTTCAATGCCGCCGACGCCGCACGCTGGTATTCTGGGACAATTGTTGTTTTGATATACAATCCATCGTTATACAAACGTTCGCGTCCGATTGTATTCAGCAATTGGCGACGCACATCTTCGGCGAAATATTGAAAATCAGGTGCCATTTGCGCGGTAAATCCACTGTTGATATTCAGTGGCTCGGCCGCGGCGGCCGCCGCCTGTTCGCGGGTGATATATTTTTCTTCGACCATACGGCGCAGGACATAATTACGACGTTCAACCGCGCGGTCACGGTTATTTGGTGCCTTGGGCAGGGACGCCAAAAACGCGCATTCTGACAACGTCAATTCCGATACCGGTTTATTGAAATACATCAACGCCGCCGACCCAACGCCGTATGCACGCGCGCCCAAGAATATCTGGTTCAGATACAGGGTCATAATATGCTGCTTGGAAAATGTGCGTTCCAGACGCAGGGCCAATATCGCCTCTTTGATTTTACGCGAAATGGTGCGTTCTGATGTTAAAAAGAAATTCTTGGCAACCTGTTGCGTGATAGTTGACGCGCCAGAAAAGTTGGTGTGGAATCCCAACGCGCCCAGTGCATTATTTGCCGTGGCACGGATTATACCCTGGACATCAATGCCGGGGTGTGTCCAGAAATTCTGGTCTTCGGCGGCAACAAATGCATTTACCAACATTGGTGGCATATCGGCAAAGTCGATAAAGACACGACGTTCTTCGGCATACTCTATCAACAATGACCCGTCCGACGCATACAGGCGCGTTGCAACCGGTGGCGCATATGTTGCCAATTTTTTATAGTCTGGCAAATCATTACCATAAATCAAAACCAATGCCGCCAACGCCGCAATTGCCGCGGTAAAGCACCAGAACACAACATTTAATAAAATACGTAAGATTTTTTTGAATTTCATAGCACAAAGTTTAAGATATTTATTCCAACTTTGCAAGTGTCCATAATTCATAAAATTTGCATAAAAAACGCGCCGATGGCGCGTAATTTTTACAATTCAATCTTGCCATTGGTGGCGATTAAATCCGCCCCCATGGATATCTGACCGCCCGCCTCGCGCACCAACAGGTCGCCGGCCGCAATTTCGGCAAAATCCAATGGTTCGGATACAAAACCGTCAAATTTACCCGACGCAACCCACGCCAAATCCAATGCCGGGCACCCTGTGCGACGAATATCCGCCGATACCGTGCGCGTGTCATTTGTATTAAATGCGATTGTCGCCTGGGGCAAATCGGTGATATTAGAAACCCGAACACGGGCAGAATGGAACGCCGAAAACGCGTATGCGCCACGCCCATCTTCGGCATAATACAGGCGTTCGTCAATTGGTGAATAAACCAATGCGATTTTTGTTTCGTCATTCGTTCGCAACGCCAGTGAAATCGCGAAATGCGGATTTGCCCGAACAAAATTTGCCGCACCCGACAGCGACAGAACAAATTCATCACGACCGTCGCCATCACGTGATACGTTTGGCGTCAGCAACCCGGCCGATGGGCGCACCAACAGCAAATCGGATAAAATGCTTTCTTCGATACGGGCAGACGCCTTTTGCACGAAATCGTGCGCGCCATGCAACGACTGTTGCAGGTTTTCAACCTCGCCAAAGTCACGACGCAGGCCGGACGCTGTCCGCTGTAACGCCATGAACATTTTGTTTAATTCGGTTGAACCCTTTATCAACAGTTCCATTGTGCCCCACCCCACAGGTTTGTGATACTTAGAATTTGAATCCGGCAAATTTGCCCTTGAATTTTTCGGCACGCTGCCCCTTGTCACCGGCGTTAGAACGCTGGCCGGTCCAGGCACTGTGGTTCAAGTTATCTGTGGACAAAACCAAGTCTTTTTTAACAGAAGAATACATTTTCACCGTCTTGCCATCTGTGCGTGTGACGTTGATTTCGTGATATTCAGGATGAATTCCTTTTTTCATCTTATTACCCTTTTTATTTTAAATTTAGCGTGCAGATTATACAAGGATTTTTGCATATTGCAAGGATTATTAGTATCGGCCAATGCATCCCAGATACGAATTTCCCGTCGATTCCAGGATATTTATAAACTGGGACTGATTTTTTCCAGAAAACAGTGCCAGTATCGTTCCCGCGTCCGTGGCCAGCATATCTGCGACCGTGGCAACGCTGGAATTCATCTTTTTAAAGAATCCACTGGTTGGATAAATTTCCGCCGCCAGTAACTGGTTCTGGCCGGTGCGACGCGGCGCGGGTGCCGATGCCGCCGCACGAATAACCATCAGTTGGCATTCTGGGGATATAATCAGTTTATCGGTTACAATCGCATCCGACCCCAATAATTCGCCCCACCAGCCGGTTGATTCACAAAATACAGGATAGTATATCGTTGCATCTGGATTTTCGCGCAAGACCGCCGCAACATCAATGTCATCTGTCAAAACATCTGGCATTATGCCGACCGTTGTATTTATAACCTTGCGCGCCAGGCGGTAATCATTATCGCCGTTTGCCCGGGGTGGCCAATAAAGAATCGGAAACTGCTTCATTGCTATGAATTATATCAGATTCGGACTGCACAAAAAAGGGGGCTATGTTAAATAAAGGGCTTGATTTTTTATTTTTTTATTGCGGAATACCACTTTTTCAGGTTTCCCCACATAATATTTATGTTCTTTTTTGTTGTTTCATAGAACGATGTTGGAATACTGACGTTTGCGAACAACGCCTTGACCAGGGCGGGAATCGACGTCATGAACATCGCGATAAAGATTCCCATCAGTATGATTGTTATCAAACTGTCGTTGCGCATCATCAGTCCATCCATCAATAAAGTCGAATCGTTTTGCGCCAATGCCGCCGCCAGGCGTGATGCACCCTGCCACTGGCCAAATACTGCGTTCAAGAACATTACAGAAAACGTTACAAACACGCCAACCATCGCGATTCCGGCGGTTGCCCGGACAACATCATCAATAATAGAACGAATATTTCCGCCACCATTTGGGAATATGGGCCACCCCGCAAATAGCCACGACAGTAACATCAGTGGCAACATTATCAAATCCATGGACAGTTTTATAAATACTTCCAGGAAATACATCGGCACGGGCAACAATGCGCACAAAAACAGCACCAAGACCAGCAATCCCGCAAAGAAAATCGGCACATTTGGAAAAATTGGAACGTCCCACATAATCTTGTGCATGTATTTTGAATTGAACGCCATGTTCATCATTGTCCAGCCGACCGTCATACCCAGGCCCGTCATCTGATGCACATTTGCCAATTCGCACGCCAGATTATGACGCATACGTGGCGAATATGCCCCAGCAGACGCCGCAGTAGCATCAACCGATACCGGATCCGCCATTGCGGTGGCGACAACGCATTCTGCAAACGCATCGTTGCCCGACACCGCCCGATTCAGTGACAATCCAATATTGAATATGGGTGTTATTGCAATATCTGATATCATACGCGGCAGTGGCACCAGCAACAACGCACACACGGTGGCCAATTTGACCAGGTGCGTGCCAAAATTGCCCGCGATGGTCCATGGTTGTTCTATCTTGGCATTGAAAAATCCACTGAACAATTTCCACGCGAACCATACCGCCGACAGACCCGCAGCCACCGGAATTACGACCGTGCCAATCGCACTGTAGACGCGCGGCAGCAAATTAGACATTGCCGCCATAACATCTGAAAACATCTGGCATGACCAGCATGATGAAAAGAAATTCATTGCGTCCGCCATATTGACCGGCGACGCCGTGCGAAATATTGAAAAACCGACGATTACCCCCAGACCCGCAATACCACCAATTACCAGTGGCGCAATCGCCCCCGCCGTCAATGGCAGGAACGAAACAAAAATAATCCAAAACTTTTTTAGTCTGTTCATCGTTTAAAGTATATCACATTTTGTCCCAAATGTGATATAATTGAACAGATAAATTATAATAAAATTAGAGTAATGTATTTGTCACTGCGCCAGTTTTTGTTTCGCGCGTTGCGCGCGATGTGCCCAATGTTGGTTGGGTTGGCGTTGTTTGCATTGCCATTCCCAGCGCACGCTGAATACGGAATTGTTGATGCATTGGACCTGTCGCCGATGGTGCCGATGGTGCTGGACGCGCTGATGCAAATTGCAACTGGCGGGTATGATTTCTTTGTTGGTAACGGGACCGGCATTATATACGTTTTGGTCTGGGGATTTTTGGCGGTATCGATTGCGCTGTATCTGGTGAAACTGTATTTGCCAAAGGTATGGGTTTCGTTTTTCGGATTTTCCGGCGGCGGCGATATGGCGTCGGGCGTCAGTGGCGAAACAATTATAAAAAATGTTATGCAACCCGGATTTCGCGCGTTGATTGCCGCCGTTGTTCTGTTGCAAATCAGACCCGTATATGTAACGCAATGGTTGATAAATCCGTTCTTGCAATTTGGTGCATTATACACACATGCGATAACCGAAACGATAAACGACGACACAGGCGGTGCCACAAAAAAGCTTGAATGTCCCGAATCGATTGTCCAGAAAGAGTGGATTAGTCGCGAATCGTGTGAATTCTTGGTGCAGCCGGTTGCCGACCTGTCGCATGCGAACAATAAAATTATCAAACGCGGGTTTGATTTTATTATGCAGGGTCTGCGCGGGCTGATTACACTGGTGCCGCACGGGGGCGAAGATTTCCTGAATCTGATTACCGGAATACTGTTGGTAACGACGTTTGTGTCCAGTAACATATTTATGGCACTGTTGATTATCCAGGGAATATTTAATTTCGGTATGGCGTTGATTCTGTATCCGTTCCAGGTATTGATTTGGGTCGCAAAGCCGAAAAATCCGGACAAGATATTTGACATATGGCCGGCATTTTCGGGGATAACAAAATCGCTGCAACAACTGATTATCACGATGATTGCGTGCGCGTTTATCCTGTGCATAAATTTGGCAATTATAAAATCACTGTTCCAATGGTCCGGTTCGGTATTCGTTGTTGCGGCGGGTGGCGCGGCATCAACAAATATGCCCCAGATGGCACGCAGTGCGATGGGATTTGGTAATCATTCTGTGCTGTGGCTGTCATCAATTCTGACGTTCTATGTAATGTGGCGCATATTTGAATTGACGCGCAAGCAATTGGATAAATATGTTGGACCGGGTATGGACAACCTGTATAAACAGGTCAACAGTGATCGCAAAACACTGTGGAAAGGAACCAAGGACTGGGGCAAAAAAATATTTAAAGCGGCAGGTTGGGTCAAAAAGAAATGAACGGATGGATGAATTCTTTGGTGGATACATCAGTCCAATGTTGGGGCTGTGCGGTGTTTGACCGCCTGTTTCAAATTGTGTCATATGCCGCGGGTGCCGCGTATAAACAATTCTCTATTTTTTGCGTGATATTGTTTTGCGTGTTCTTTGCGTTCTTTATCGTCAATGCCGTGTGGCAAAATATCCGTGGCGGAATGCGCGACCCATGGTATTCCAAGTCGGTGCGCCCCGTTATTATAAATTCATTGGTGGCGTTGTCACTGTTGAGTCTGGGCGTTATGGTGCCGCGATTTATGACGCAAATCACGTTTGAACCGGCGACCGAAATTGCAATCGGATACACCCAAACAATGTTGCAGACCGACACCGAAACCGTGAACGAAAAGGTTACATATCAGCCCATGAAAATGGACGACACGGGATTCTATCGTCCGGAAATGCGCGACAAAATTATATTGCTGATGAAAACAACAATTACCCAGTTCCAGACGTTTATTAAACTGGGCATTGCCGTGATGGACAGTGCGTTCACCTGGAAGGCATTACTGGGTATCGGCGCATTGGTAAAGCATATTATAATATTCTTTGTGGGACTGTATCTGGCGTATGGATTTTTCAAGTTGTTTTGTCGTTTCTGTTTTTACTTTGCCGACATTATTATCGCAATGACATTTTTTGCGTTCTTTTTCCCACTGTCCCTGATGATGGTATCGTTCAAGGGCGCGTCCGACGTTCCATCATGGATGTCCAAAATTGGATCCAGCCTGGGTGTGGGGCAATTTAAAAACCTGATGAACGCAATTATCGCGTTGGCGTCGGCGGTGCTGACATACACTGTTATTATGGTGCTGATTGCGACATTTTTTGCCGCACACGGCACCACCAGCGCAGATTTAATGCAGGTAATATTATCAGGCGATGTTTTCAGTGCGGATTTATCAGATGATAACCTGGGCGAATTGGGTATCGCCAGCAGTGTTGTATTGATTTACGTTCTGAATTTTATCCAGGCACAAATACCAAAGGTTACAAGTATGGTCCTGGATACATTTGGCGTCGGCGAAGATCACAAATTGGGCGACCAATTGGCAAATGATGCCGAAACACTGACACGACGTGTTGTTGAAACCGCGACCAAAACCGTGAAAACAATTATCAAGGGTGGTGACGAAAAATGATGAAGGCAAAACTGATTTCTATCGCCATCCGTGTTGTTATGTGGGCAATTGCCATGGGGCTGGGGATATGGTATTTGTCGTCATCAATTGGCGGGGCGGCATTGACGTATACCAGCATGGATAATTTTATGTCGGCAATCGGCGCGTCTGATGATATTGCGGCGGCAAACGGTTGCTTTATGTGTGGATACATTGCCGAATTATTTACCGTAATCAGTGACGCCGCTGAAATGTTCTGGACGGCGATGCTGGACAACATTTGGATATTGCTGGTAATTGGATTTGGGATTTTCCTGTTTGTTTATACCGCGCAATACATTTTTGACGCGGCAAAGCAAACGACCACACTGGACGGTGGGGATAAAAAGTTGGAATTTTCCGCCTGGTTTGACAAGGTATGGCGTCAGGGCGTGCGCGTGATGTTGGTTGGCGCGGCACTGGGCGTTTTGGGTATGGGCGGGACAACCGCACTGCGCGCGATAACAAACATAACAATTACCCCCGTGATGTATGTCGGTGCAGAATTATCAATGGCGGCGACCGGGGTGACCGACGCGACGCAATGTGGCGCAATGGACGCGGCCGCGACGGGCGATATATTAAACCCGGTATTGCAACCGTTCATGTGCGTTATGGGAAATTTAAACAGTGTTATGCTGGCCGGGGCGGCGGGCGGATTCGCGATGATGAATTACGCATGGCTGGGGATGGGCGGTGGCGCATTTACATGGGTCGCTGGATTGGCACTGGTCATAATGTTTTTGATAATCGGATTTGATTTGTTTTTCCAGGTGTTGTCGGTGGTATTTAAACTGGTATTTCTGATTATATTCTTGCCACTGTTGGTTGCGGCATACGCGTTTGACGGGACATGGAAACTGGCCAGCAACGTCGTTGGTGGCGCGATAAATATGCTGGTTAAATCGGCGGTGCGAATTGTTGCGATTTCACTGAAAATTTTGATTATCTATGCAACGGTGTCATTTGCCGCCGACGAATTTTTCCCCGGCCCACACGATGGATACAGTGTGATTATGCCACCATTTATGGGCCAGACCGTCCAAAACCCGGATGCAAAAACACTGTCTGTGATGAATGTATTTTCAACCTGTGAACAGGTTGGATTGGCCGACGGCGAAATGGACGCCGATAAATTCAAAGATTGCTTTACCGCGCAACGCGCAATGGTTGAACGTCAATATCCGGGTGCGTTTGATTTTCTGGCCGATGGGTGGGATTTCTTGCTGATAATGTTCTTTATGTTCCTGTTGTATTTCTATGCGGTGTCGCCACGAATTGACGCAATGCTGGGCAAGGATGGGCGCGAACTGTTCGACTTTGGCACATGGACCAAGGATTTAGGTAAAAAGATTTGGTCCGCACCACAACAGATTTTTGATGCGATATCCAAGGCAATGGCAAAGAAAGACTGATGAAAAAATTGATGCGATTTTTTGCGAAAATTATAATGTGCGGCGCACTGGTGTTTGCCATGCCGGCGTTTGGCGCAACCAATATTCCGGCCACCGGCGACATCGGGGACGAGGGCACGTGGGCCACAGACCATAACAAGGACGCACTGGTCGGGGAACTGAGCCACGATTTAAACGCATTTCATACGGTGCAATTGGTTGATAATTATGTCCCGATCGAGGCCAAAGCCGGCCTGGCATTTATGAACGCACTGTCAATGGTGGGCGAAATACTGGATACATCGCTGGTGCGCTTTGTCGTTATATTTATTATTTTGGCATATATGTTCTGGATTATGTTCGAAGCATACCAGATGATGACCACCAAATCAAATGTGCGCGAATTGGCCGAAAAGATTGTCAAGAAAGGCGCGCTGATTGCGATATGGATTATCGTATTGCGGTTTGGACCGGGCCAGATATTTATGTGGGTTATGGGGCCGATTGTAACCGTCGGCACATATATGTCTGATTTGATATTAAACGCGGTGGCCAACGCGTCCGGTGCGACGTTGCCGGATACATGTGGTGCGATTCGTGAATACGCCGCCGCACACACATCGGCACGTATGACGATTGACGCAAATGCCGCGGCCGACATGCTGTGCGTGCCGACGCGGTTGTCTGGATTTTTCTCTACGGCGGTGGCGGCCGGGTTTAAATGGATGCTGGCCGGGATTGGGCACAGCATGTTCACATTTGTCGTGGGCCTGGCGTTCGTTATACTGTTTGTGTATTTGGGATTCAAGTTTGCGTTTATGGCACTGGGCGTTATTGCAGACTTATTCCTGGCCGTGTTTATGTTGCCATTTACCGCGGTTGTTGAAACAGTTGGCAAAACGTCATACAAGGGACTGGCCGGGACGATATACAATGGATTTCTGGGGCTGTTCAAGGTTGAATCACTGGAATCGCAGATAATGCGTTTTATAAACGCGGCAATTTATTTTGTATCGCTGTCCATCGTGATTGCGGTGTGTGGCGCGTTACTGGCGGGCGCGGTGGACGCCGACCTGGCCGCCAAGGTGCCCAGTCTGGAAAGCGGTGATTTCTTTGTCACACTGTTGACGGCAATGCTGGTTGCATACCTGGCCAATCGGGCCGACGAAATTGCCAAGAAAATCGGGGGCAACATTGACGCCAGCATGGGTGACAAGATTAAACAAGATGGTAAAAAATTACTGAATAACGTAACCAGCACCGCCGCCAAGTGGTATAAAATTATCCGCAAGGGCGGTGGCACGAAATAACCATCAATCCACGAATTTCAGGTAACCAGATGCAACCTTTTTTATGCCGGTGCGACGAAATGCAACGGTTAAAATATCGCCCGCATCTTCGATAACAACGCCACGGCCCATTTCACCGTGTTCAACCAAACGCCCAACGGCGTTTTTATTTTTAATTATCGCTGCGCGGCGGGGCGCATATGTTTGCGTTGGCGCGGGCGCACTGCGCAATGCGCGCGGACCGCCACCCTGGAAATCCAAAAAGCGATTATCCATTTCGGTGATAAATCGACTGGGCGAATTATATTGACGTGTGCCAAATACCATGCGCGACATTGCATTTGAAATAATTGCACGACGACGCGCGCGCGTAATCGCAACGTATGCCAGGCGACGTTCTTCTTCCAATCCGCCATCGGTGACCGACATATCGTTCGGGAATACCCCCTCTTCCCAGGCGGGCAAAAACACGGTGTTAAATTCCAATCCCTTGGCCGCGTGTATCGTCATAATTGACACCGCATTGGTAACAGTCGTATCGGCATCATTATCGTCCGCCGTCATCAGTGCGGCGTGTTCCAGGAATTCTGGCAATGTGTCATACTTTGCAATAACGTTCGTTATCAATTCGCGAATATTGTCCAGACGGTCGTTTTTATCGCTGTCCTTGGATTCATGCCAGAATCGAATATAACCCGCATCGTTTAATAATTTCTGGGCCGCATCCGCCGGTCGCATGGATGCCCAATCAAAATCAAATGCGGCCAAGAATTCCCCGCGTGACGCGTCCATTTTTCCAGACAACTGTGCATTGCGCAATCCCGACATCAGGTTATCGCCCGCATCACGCAATTTCTGTAATGCCGACGGACCAAATCCACGGCGCGGTTTGCCAATTATGCGCATAAATGACATATCGTCAAATGGATAAACCAGCAAACGCAAATACGCAATCGCGTCACGGATTTCCGCGCGGTCATAAAACTTGGTCGCGCCAACCAATTTGTATGGTATACCGCGCGATGTAAATTCTTCTTCGAACAGGCGCGACAGGCTGCCTGCGCGAATCAACACCGCAAAGTCGGAATATGTGCCATCGGCACTGTGCATAATTGTGTCGGAAATAATGCGCACCTCGTCCCAATCGGACGGCAGTGTCAAAACATACACCGGTTCGCCCGATGTGGCACCGGCTGCGGTGCGCAAATCCTTGCCCAGGCGGCCGCGATTATGGCGTATCAATGAATTTGCCGCGCCCAATATGTTTGGTGTGCTGCGATAATTTGTTTCCAGACGAATTATTTGGGCGTTTTTAAATTTCTGTTCAAACCCCAGAATGTTTTTTATTTCTGCCCCGCGCCACGAATATATTGATTGGTCATCATCGCCCACGCAACAGATATTCGGATTATCATTGTCACGCGTCAGCATTTCCAGAAATTGCATTTGCGCGCGATTGGTATCCTGGAACTCGTCCACCATGAGGTATTTAAATTGCCGCGCATATCGCGCCAGGACGTCTGGATTTTTATCAAACAGTTGCAACACGTGTAATATTATATCACCAAAATCAACCGCGCCCAGGCGTGCCAATTCGGCGTTATATGCGTCCAATATTTTTTGCGCGACCGCACCAATGGTCATATCGCCCGGCCGGGCCAGGCCGCGATCCTTTATCGACGATATGCGTTCAACCCAATCGGCGGGTTTGTAATCCGCCGCGTCCAGACCCAACGACGCCAGCGCACTTTTAATCGCCGATTTCTGGTCATCTTCGCCATATATCAGAAAATCACGACGCAATCCCACGGCCGCCGCATTTGCACGCAATATGCGCAGGCAAATAGAGTGAAACGTCCCACACCACAGGTCGGACGGCAACCACGTGGCATCATCGCCCGCAAATTCGGCAATGCGCGTTTTCATTTCGTTGGCCGCGCGATTTGTAAATGTCAGGGCCAAAACCTGCCACGGCATGGCCAGGCCCATATTTAAAATATACGCCACACGCGTGGTCAGCACGCGCGTCTTGCCTGTGCCCGCCCCCGACAGCACCAACAGTGGCCCATCTGTTGTCGTAACGGCCAGTTTCTGTTCGGGATTAAGATTTTCTAGATTTAAATTCACGCATTCATTATAATACACCACCGAACACATATCAAAAATATATTTTAACCAGGGGACGAAAATTATGGGGCGCGTTATTTGCTTTGACATTGAAACAACCGGATTTGAATATTTGCGGGGTGATCGCTGTATTGAAATCGGTGCGGTTGAAATGATTGATGGGCAAATTACCGACAATACTTTTCACGAATATATAAACCCCGAGGGGAAAATTATTCCCCCAGAAACATATATGGTTCACAAAATTTCTAATGCGTTTTTGGAAGATAAACCGAAAATGTCCGTTATTGCGCCAAAATTTTTGGAATTCATTGGCGACGCACCACTGGTCGCGCATAACGGGATTGACTTTGACTTTCCATTTATAAATCACGAATTGGAAATGTTAAACCTGCCCCAGATTCCGCGCAGCCGGCAACTGGATTCCATCGTCATCGCACGTAACCGCGTGTTCGGTCCAAAAAGTTATTCACTGGACGCGTTGGCAAAATGGTATGGCATATCACTGACTGCACGTGCCGACGCACACGGCGCGCTGATTGACGCCGAAATTTTGGCCAAGGTGTACAAGGAACTGGAAAACACGGCACCTGCGCCCGATATAAATGACGTTATCGCTGAACAACATGCCGCGTTTTTAAAGCATCCGAAAATCGGCGCAGATTTCCCGCACCGCACATTTCCTGCGCACGCGGACGAATTGGAAAATCATAATAAATTTATGGAAACAATAAACAAATAAAAAACGCCCAAACGGGCGTTTTTTAGTTACCTGCTTCGCTGGACGTACTGGCAGTACAAACACCATTGACTTTGGAAGAGCCGGTTACACACGTGCACGTTCCATATGTATTACGCGTTTCATTTAAACCGCACTCCGCTAAACATTGACCACTGTATGGTTCATAACCAGAATTACATTGGCACATATCGTTAACATAATCTGACGGTTTTATCGTCTTCTTTCCTGCATACGTTGAATTTGTCGGACACAGCAATGACTGATAGAACATTTTCGATATGCTGTTGATACACTCGTCATCATTACCGGCTGGGCAACTAGTCGTATCCTTGGCAAATACCGCATATGCGCATGTCAACGCAACGTTGCGGCACGCGCCACGCATTACGTTATAGACGCTGTCAACACTGGCCGTCGATGACCATGCGTTCACCTGGGTCACCTGTTGGTTATAACATGACGCGATATCAACCATACATGATGATGCATAGTCGGATATAATCTGTTGCTGGGCGGCCTTGACATTGACCATCGCGCGCTGGACATAATTCACAACGACATCATTGTATGGCTTGTAATTACCATTGGAATCATATGTGTATGCCTGGCATTTGTCCAGAACCGCGCGGCACAACCCTTCGTCTGTGACCTTTTGCTTGGTGCCAATTTTCTGTAACAAATATTTAACGATACATTGTCCTTTGTTATATTCACCTTTACAGTTACTTGTATTGATACTGATACCAAACGCAGTTTCCAGGAACGCGGCATCTATACTGGCGTTATTATAATTTTCCATAAACGCGGTGATATTCGTGATGTTCTGTCCCAGGACAACCTTGCCATTTTCGTCGATGTATGTCTTGGTCGGATCCAGACATTTTGAATAATCATCGCCGCACACCATGTCATCGGTCATACACGCGTCCAGCGCACCGATGCAGCCCTTGGCATCATATTGATTTTTATTTTGTAACACGGCCAGGCGCGCCTTTTGCAACATACGATTCGCACTGCGCACATTGGACACCAGTGTTTCGTTCATCTTGGTCAGGCCCTGTTCATACGCGATACAATCCTTGTCAATCGCCAGGTCATAGTTACCCGTGATTTGCTGGGACGTTGCGCCAACCTCTTTGCACTGGGTCAATATCGTGTTACAGCGTTTTTTGGCCGCACTGTATAATTCTGTGCCACGCAGGTTTGAAAAACTGGACGTGTTCGTATTCAAGAAATCCAGATTAAATAAATCCGAACTGTCTGATGTGAAATCCAGGTCCATATCCAGCCCAGTATACGTATCGGAATACGATGTCGTGCTCTTGGGATCTTTAATCAGCTTCTCTATCTCGTCCAGCATACTGCGCGTTTCGGTCGTATCGGTGGTGCCGCTCAGGGCATCTTCGGCCTCGGTCGCGGTCATAATAGCGCGGATTTCATCCGCCGACAGGCCAACATAGCGGATACGCTGGGCAACCTCGTTCAGCTGGGTATTTGCGTCTTTGACCGCGGTTTCAACCTTGGTATATTTTGACAGGTTCGCACTGCAACTGCACCGCTTTTGATTAGAATCAATAACCGCGCAAAACTGGTCCATGCAATCGTTATATTGTTCCTGGCATGATTTATTCAAACTGGCCGTTTGTTCCAAGCGTTCTTGGGCCTCTTTGACCGTTTCAGCGGTTGCGGTCTTGGTCGTTGCGGCGCGTGACGAAACACTGCGTGCACCAGACGCAAAATTAGAACCGGTCTGGACATCCGTGCCCGCGATATGGGCGCGACCGCCAACCTCGGCCGTGGTGGGGCGCAAAACGACGCCGGCACGACGAACCGCCGGATTATTATTTATACTGGCCGCATCGGTGCGGGCACTGCGTCCGACGGTGTTCACCCCGGCATCCAATCCTGTGCGCGCACTGCCCGTGGTGTCCGACCCCGCCGATACACGTGACGCGGCATTACCACGCGATGAAACAACGCCCGCGCTGCGCGCGCTGGACACTGTTGATTGCGCATTATCTGAAATGTTTACCGTGCGTGCACCACTGCGCACCGCGGTGGTGGTATTTGTTGATGTTCTGGTCGCGGAACGTGACACAACAGATGGTGTTGTGGTCCCCGACGTGGTCGTCGCTGTTGTGCCGGCGGTTGCGGTTACAGTGGCAGAATCCGCCCCGTTTGCACCGGTGGACACAACCACAGGCGACGATGATTTTTCATTTGTTCCCGGGATTAAACGCGATGGCGTCACAGCACCGTCGGTGGCAAATGCCGCCGGCGAAAAGCACGCCAACGCAACAAAACATGTCAGAAACCTTTTCATTCTCTGCCTAATTATATCACAAGTCCCCGCCACATAAAAGGTCAAAGTTAAAATAAGAGAGCAGAGAGCAATGATAAAGTGAGTAAGTGACAGAGTGATAAAGTGATTTAGTTTTAGAATAGAGAACTTAAAAACTTGTCATTCCTGCGCAGGCAGGAATAGGGTCTCTAAAATTACTCCCACGCATCGTTGCACAATGTTCGTAAAAATTGTTATCCAAGCCAAAAATACTCGTCACCCCGACGAAGGTCGGGGTCCACTGTGTTCCCTTGGTATGCCATAATTGGGCGATTAGTCCACAATAATAAAATCCGCAATTGCTCGGACATGGCTCGCGTTCGCTCGCACTGCATAGTCCCTATTCCCGCCTTTGCCCACCCACGGAATTTATCAATTCCGCGGGGCCCGGAGCAGGAATGACAATAAAGAGCGTCCGCCATCGGCGGACACAAACATTGCTCTCTGCGCTTTGCTCTCTCTAATAAAAAATGCCCCGTGCGGGGCATTTTTTATTTTGCTTCAGGTTCAACTGAAACGGTCTTGCGATCGCCCAGGCCCTTTTTGAATTTCACGATGCCCGCGATTTTTGCAAACAATGTGTGATCCTTGCCCATGCCAACATTCAAGCCCGGGTGCACAGATGTGCCACGCTGGCGAATGATGATGTTGCCTGGGATAACACGGCTGCCACCGGATTTCTTAACACCTAAACGGCGTCCGGCCGAGTCGCGTCCATTAGTGGTCGCCGAACCTGCTTTCTTGTGTGCCATAATTAAACTCCTTAGCCTTTAATCTCTGTGATTTTCACAACAGTGATATACTGACGATGGCCACGTGTGCGGCGATAGTTCTGGCGGCGTTTTTTCTTGAACACCAAAACCTTGTCAGCGCGTTTCTGTTCAACGACCGTGGCAATAACCTTGGCCCCGTCAATAAACGGTGTGCCGATTTTGTCACCAATCATCAAAACCTGATCAAATTCAACCGAACCTTCGGCATCCAGTTTTTCAACCTTGACAATATCGCCCGCTTGAACGCGATACTGTTTGCCACCGGTTTGAAAGATTGCGAAATTGCTCATATTTCTTTCTCTTGTATATTGTTCTTGTTCTACGTTTTGTTTAAAACTTGCTACAAAAGTAACATTTTTTTACAAAAAGTCAAGCATTTTGACGAAAAGTTACGACAAAACAGCATTTATAGTGCAGAGAGCAATGATAAAGTGAGTAAGTGACAGAGTGATAAAGTGATACAGTTTTAGAATAAAAAACCGACACCCCGGCACTTCGTGCCCCCCCGGCCCGGGCCCCGCGGAATTGTTAAATTCCGTGGGTGGTTCCCGGAGGGGAACTTCACTAAATCACTTTATCACTCTATCACTTACTCACTTTATCATTGCTCCCTAACATAAAAAACGGGGCGATGCCCCGTTTTTTTACTGTCCTGAACTTGTTCCTGAACTTGTCATATTTTCCTTTTTCCAAGTTTGCAAGACGTTTTTGTCTTTAACCCCTTCTTCTGTACCGATTGCATCCAGCAAACATTTCTGACGCATCGCGGCTGAATTACACGTCTGGTTATCACCAAATGTGCATTCCGCACCTTCGGCACCTGTGCCGTTCAAGATATCGTTCAACGTTACGATATTGCGGCATGTGTTGGTTGTGTAATCCGCGGTGTTCTTGCACTGGGCATTATCGGCCTTGTCAATAACAGCCTTGAACGGTGAATTCGACGGGTTGCAAATCATTTCTTCATAGCAATGCGGAACGTTTGCAATCTGGGCACAGTATGTTCTGATACGTGCGGTTGTCCACGACGTGTTCGATTTCGCCTGGGTTTCATAGCAGTCATAGATTTCGCTGATACATTCGCTGAAATTCGTGCTGGCCGTGACCGCTGCGTTCAAGACAGATGTCTTTTCTTCGTTTGCAAATTCCAGACGCTTCTGTTGCAGGGCCTGTTGTGCGGCAACCTTTTGATAGCCGATATTCTGGGCGGTCTTGCGCAACTGTTCGCCATATGCGTCACAATCAGCGTTCGCGTCCAGGGCATATTTTTGCATAATGCTGCGACGGGCATCGGCAACCGGGCCACGCAGTGATGAATACGGATCACCCGATGACGATGTGTAACCAAAACATGTTGCACTGTTCGACGCGGTGTATCCAGAATTCGCCGTGATGAAATTCAATTCATATGTGCCGGTGTTGGATACGCTGATATAACTGTTATAGTTATATGGGCACTGGGACGCGCCGTTACCGCATTTGCGACCCGACGATGGTGGGGTGCCACAGGCCTCGTATATACCATTAAAGCAGGAATCCAATACGCGGTTGCAAACGTTATTGTGCGCGTATTCGAACAATTCATAACCCCATGTCTGGGCCAGTGAATCTTTCAAATTGCTGCTGTCACTCAGTGCGCCATCAATTCCCGCCAGACCAGATACAACCTCGGACAGATTATCAAATGCACTGGTCAGGCTGTCTGTATCATCGGTCAGGATTGTCAGTGTATTTTCCTTGGCATCGGCCCATGATTGCAGTGACGCCAAAATATCACTGGACGAACCATCAATGTTTGCAATATCGAAACCAAAATTATTACCAGTTGTTGTGCAATATGTCGGTTTTGCACACGTGGTCAATTTATTGCCATTTTCACCATAGATAGAGTGGTTATTGCACCAGGCAACAGCCTCGTCTGATCCTTGGCCATATTTCTGGGTTACTTCTTGCCACGAAACACAGTTCATAACCTTTTCTGCATCGGTCAATTGGAACGCTTCGGATACATCCTTGCCCTTGTTCGCAATCAGCAATGCCAATTCACCAGAAACCTTGATCAATTCTTCATTTGCTGATTCCAGTGCGGTTTCCGCCTCGGCAAAGGCCTTGACACGACCGGCGCATGCACAACGACGCTGGGCTGTGTTACGTGCGGTGCAGATTTCATCCATACATGTGTAATATGATTCCATACAGTTGTTGTATGCATCAGTTGAAATCAAACCGGTTGTTGAATCAATGATGTTTGAATAGTTGCCAGTGTATAATTTATTCGCCAGGTATGTGTATGTTGTGGACGATGATTTCTTGCTGCCACGGATTGCACTGCCCTGTAATGAAACACGTGCCTGGTTTGATGTTGCGGTGCGGGCACGAACGTTACGCGATGTTGTGGTTGTGCGTGACGCACCGGTCGCACGGGATACAACGCCACGCGATGTGGTGGCGGCGGTTGCGCGCGGACTGGCCACCGTGGTGCGTGATGAAACGCTGCGCGCGGTGTTTGCCGATGTTGTTGTGGCCCCAGACGACGATGTCGCGGTGGCGGTTGTGCCACGCGATACAACGTTTGATGTTGTGCGACGCGATGTGGCGGTTGTGCGTGGTGATTGTGCCGTCACCATTGCGCCCGTGGTCGGAGCGATTGGGTCGGCAAATACCGCACGCATTGATAACAATGTCGAACAAACGAAAAATGCACCGGCCAGCAAGAAAACTGTTCCGACAGCATTTTTGCAGCAATCTGCGATGTTACGGCTTTTCATAAACACTCTCCTGTTATCCGGGGAAACGCCCGGAAAACCCGTTATTTGACGGGGCGGACACCAAACAGGCTCCACCTTTATTACCCATAATTATAACATTTTTGCCGGGGGCTGTAAATAGAGAAATGAGCGAAGAAAGTGAGTAAGTGACAGAGTGATAAAGTGATACAGTTTTAGAATAGAGAACTTAAAAACTTGTTATTGCGAGCATCGCGCGGCAATCCATAGAACGACACCCCGCCCTGCGGGCACCCCTCTGGCCAGAGGGGAACTTTATTTCGTTCCCGTCGCGGGGCAAGTTCTCCTCCTGTGGAGGAGTCCCGCGCAGCGGGGAGGTGGTCTTTTTTTATTTGTCCCTGCGGGGCAATGGCCCCCGACCTTCGTCGGGGTGACGGAATAAAAAGCTTAAAAGCTGTAATTAAATGACAAGCCGGTAAAATTAAAACCGCGATTTGGATCGGTGAAATTACCGTTTGAAAAATGCTGGGTAAAATATTCAACGGTCATATTATCTGCGATTTTATATCCGATGAAAAAGCGTTCCCCAAACACCAGTCGCGATGACACCCACCGATCGCGCGAGTCACGCATATACGGCCCAACACCCACGCCGGTATAGAAACCGCGCCACTGTAACAACGCAACGTCCCACGACACGCCCGCCGCAAAAAATGACAGGCCACGTCCACCATGATACGCGACGTTTTGTGTCAATTCAAAATTTATACGCGCCGGCAGACGAAAGATTTCCATCGGCTGGGCATATTGAAACATAAACAATGTCTGGGGCGAAAATTCCCACAGCCATGGTTCAACCAACTTGAACAAAGTGCCGTCGCCGGTGGATTGCGCCACATACAGCCCGACAGAATTCATTTTTCCATCGCCAAACATCGGGTTTTGCGCCCCGCCCGCCGCGATGGGTAATGCACACAATAACGATAACAATGCAATCCGTTTCATGCCGCGAATTATACAACCAAACCACCCGGAATAAAAGTCCAAAGTTTAGGAATAAAATAATGTTTCCTTGTTTTTCATGCATAAACATTGTATAATCGCGGTGCAATGGCGGGTTGCCATTGTGGGGTTTAAGAGTCCCAAAATAGAGCGTCACGAGAAGACGATAACATCTCCAACCAGAACGGTTGGAGGGCGTGAATATATTGAATAAACGCACTATACTCTATTATAGCTCTTAACCTCCAACCACCTGATTTTCTGGTGGTTTTCTTTTTGGGGGCGCATATGAAAATCGGTGTTCAAATTGAGCAAATTCGGCAAGAAATGGGATTATCTGTTGTGTTTATGTGCAACGCCATGGATTTGACGCCTGGCGAATACGAACGCCTGGCCATCGGACGATATTCTTTAAATACATTTCAGTTGATTAGTTTTATCAGTGCGACGCACCACAGCCTGGCACTTTAAAAGTGAGTAAGTGATATAGTGATAAAGTGATATAGTTTTAGAATAGAAAACTTAAAAACTTGTCATTGCGAGCGAAGCGCGGCAATCCATAAAACGACACCCCGCCCTGCGGACACCTCTCTCGCCAGAAGGGAACTTTATTTTACGGCTGTCGCGGACTAGGTTCTCCTCCTGTGGAGGAGTACCGCGTAGCGGGGAGGTGGTCTTTTTTTACACATATACAATATTACGAATTCTCAAGACCACCCCGGCACTACGTGCCACCCCTCCACCGGAGGGGAACTTAGCGCGTTTTTTACTCTTGTCATTCTGGGGCTTGTCCGGGCCTCGCAAAATTGTCAGATTTTGTGGGTAGAGTCCCCAGAATCCAGGTAATAATGTCGCACATGGTGCGTGCTTATTGTCATTCCTGCGCAGGCAGGAATAGGGACTATATAGTGCGAGCGAACGCGAGCCATGCCCGAACAATTGCTGATTTTATTTTATGGGGACTAATCGTCCAATTACAACATACCAAGGGAACACAATGGACCCCGACCTTCGTCGGGGTGACGCTGTTGTGTGGTTGGGTTCTAATTTTTGCGTATATTGACGAAAGTAATTTCTTAGACCCTATTCCTGCCTGCGCAGGAATGACAAGTTTTTAAGTTTTTTTCTACGAACATAATTCATTTTTCTGCGGAATATTATTTTTAAGTCGTCATACCGACGAAGGAGGGTCACCATTGCCCCGCAGGGACTGATAATACCACTACCCCGTTCACTTCGTGCCCCCCGGCCCGGGCCCCGCGGAATTGTTAAATTCCGTGGGTGGTTTCCTGGCGAAGGGGAATTTCATAGAGTCAACCTCTTGTCATTGCGAGCGAAGCGCGGCAACCCATAAACCGACACCCCGGTGCTGCGCACCACCCCTCTGGCCAGAGGGGAACTTAGACTGCGACGGTAAAAACAAGCGCGCTGGTGGCGCGCTTCATTGCTCTCTGCTCTCTGCGCATTGCTCTCTAATAAAAAAATGCCCCGGGTGGGGCATTTTTTTATTTGCGCGGGAATTTGACCGCTGCTTGCGCCGCCGCCAAACGTGCGATTGGCACGCGGAACGGACTGCACGATACTGAATTAAATCCAACCTTGTGGAAGAATTCAATAGAGTCAGGATCGCCGCCATGTTCGCCGCAAACGCCCAAGTGGATTTTATCACCCTTGGTCGCGCGCGCCTTGGCAACTGCATCTTTTATCAACAGGCCAACGCCCAATTGATCAACCGATGCAAATGGGTCGGCAACATACACGCCGCGTGCACGGTATTCGTCCAAGATTTTACCAGTATCATCACGGGACATACCCAATGTTGTCTGGGTCAAATCGTTTGTTCCGAATTCAAAGAATTCGCAGCTTTCCGCGATTTCATTGGCCAGCACTGCCGCGCGTGGCAATTCAATCATGGAACCGACGGTGTATTCAACCGATTTTCCGGTTTCTGCAAACAATTCTTTGGCTGTGGCGTCAATAACCGCCTTGACGATATCAACTTCTTTTTTCGAACCAACCAATGGAACTTCGATTTCTGGGTGAACAGAAACGCCCGCCGCCTGGCATTCCAATGCCGCCGACAGAATTGCACGTGTCTGCATTTCACAGATTTCTGGGTATGTAATTGCCAGGCGGCAACCACGATGGCCCAACATTGGGTTGGATTCGCGCAATGCTTCGCTGCGTGCCTTGACGAATTCTACTGTCTTGCCGATGTGTGCGGCCAATTCTGCGATTTCTGCATCGGTGTGTGGCAAGAATTCATGGAGTGGTGGGTCAATCAAACGAATTGTAACCGGCAGGCCATCCATAATCTTGAACAGTTCGACAAAGTCCGCCTTTTGATATGGCAACAATTTCGCCAATGCGGCGCGGCGACCCGCCTCGTCATCAGCCAAAATCATTTCACGCATATCCTGGATACGTGATGGGTCAAAGAACATGTGTTCTGTACGTGCCAGACCAATACCTTCGGCACCGAAATCACGTGCCTGTTTTGCATCTTTTGGTGTTTCGGCGTTTGCCTTGACCGTCAGTGTTTTGATTTCATCAACCCACTGCATCAATGTGCCGAAATTACCGGTCAATTCCACAGATACGGTTGGAACCGCACCACGGATAATCTGGCCCTGGGCACCATCGATAGAAACCCAATCACCTTCGTGGATAACGACGCCGGCGGTTGTGGTCAGTGTTTTTGTTGCATAGTCAATTTTGATGTCTGGTGAACCCGATACGCATGGTGTACCCATACCACGTGCAACCACCGCCGCGTGTGATGTCATACCACCACGTGCCGTGATAACACCCTGGGCCGCGTTCATACCCGCGATATCTTCGGGCGATGTTTCAACGCGAATCAGCATAACCTTTTTACCCTCGGATGCCCATTTTTCAGCATCTTCGGCGTTAAATACGGCCTGGCCAACCGCGGCACCTGGGGACGCCGGCAAACCAATCGCGATTACATCACGTTCAGCCTTGGGGTCCAACATTGGGTGCAACAGGTGATTTAACTGGTCCGCACCAACGCGCAGAATTGCTTCTTCTTTGGTCAGCAAACCTTCGTTCACCATTTCAACCGCCATACGGACCGCAGCAGCAGCCGTGCGTTTACCATTACGGCACTGTAACATCCACAGTTTTCCGTGTTCGATGGTGAATTCCATATCCTGCATATCTTTATAGTGCTGTTCCAGTTTTTCACGAACATCGCACAATTCTTTATATACCGCCGGCATTGCTTCTTCCAATGACAGACGACCAGAATCATCTTTGCTCATTGGCTGGGGCGTGCGGATACCCGCAACGACGTCTTCGCCCTGGGCATTGATTAAATATTCACCATAGTATTTGTTTTCGCCGGTGGCCGGGTCACGGCTGAAGCATACACCGGTTGCACTGTCGTCGCCAGAATTACCGAATACCATCGCCTGGACGTTCACAGCGGTGCCCCAATCGCCCGGGATATTGTTCAGTTTGCGGTATGTGATGGCCTTTTTGCTCATCCAGCTGCCGAATACGGCACCGATACCCAATTTCAATTGTTCCCATGGATCCTGGGGGAATACTTTGCCAATTTTGACACCGATTTCTTTGAACTGTTCCACCAATTCTTTCAGGTCATCTGCGGTCAATTCTGTATCAACCTTGTAACCCTTGGCTTCCTTCATTTCTTCCAGTTTGTGTTCAAACAGATTGATATCTGCGCCCAACACAACGTCAGAAAACATCATGATAAAACGGCGATATGAATCGTATGCAAAACGTTCGTTGCCCGAATGACGTGCCAATGCCTTGACCGTGTCATCGTTCAGACCCAGATTCAAAACCGTATCCATCATACCCGGCATAGAAACACGCGCGCCACTGCGCACAGAAACCAGCAATGGGTTATCCATGTCTGCGAATTTTTTGCCCATAATGGATTCAATGTGCGCGATACCCGCGTGCACCTGGTCCATCAAATCGGCTGGATATGTTTCGTTGTTGTTATAGTAATATGTGCAGACGTCGGTCGTCACGGTAAAGCCCGCCGGAACCGGCAATCCAACCAAGTTCATTTCAGCCAGGTTCGCGCCCTTGCCGCCCAGCAGATTACGCATATCTGCGCGGCCTTCGGCGGCACCATTGCCGAAAGTATATACCCATTTATTGCTCATGGTTTCTCCTTTTGAATTAAAAAGCCCTGTGATTTTGGGCAAAAAAGCCCACAATTGCAAGAAAAAATCTTTATAAATTTCGGATTTTTTTGTGGGCGCGTTATCAATTGATTCCTGGGGCAAAAATATCCCGTTTGGGCTAGGCTGATTTGCAGACACAATGAAGCATAAAAACAACGATTTTAACCCAATTGGCGCAACCGTTTTAGGCATGCATGACGCACTGGTATCACTGACCGGATTGATTGCCGGAATTGCGTTCACAATCCCGCACCGGCGCGATATCGTGTTGACCGCAATCATCGCGTCAATTACGGCGGCCCTGTCAATGGCGGCATCAAACTATCTGGCGGCGCGGGCGGGAAATATTTCTGGGGCACTGCGTGCGGGCGCACTGACGGGCACGGCGTATATGATAACGTGCGTATTTTTGATATTGCCGTTTTGCGTGACACCAAATCGCGGTCTGGCATTGGGGGCGACGTTTGCAACCGCGATTATTATAATATTTGCATTTAATTTTATTGTCGGAAAAATTCGCCACGCGCCATGGCGACGCAACGCAACCGAAATGTTTTTGGTATGCGCCACCGTATCAGGTGTTGCATTTGTAATTGGTCGCGCGGCGCAATATTTTTTGGGACTTTAACGGCCGGCGTGTTTTGACTGTTTAATAATATTAAATTTATCCAAAATGACGACACGAAACTTTCGAAACCGGGCCGGCGTTTCGCCCAGCAAATTCATCATCGACACCATCATGTAATTTATAACCATCGGATGTGACTTTAATGCATATGTTGCCAGTGTTTCGAACATGATCATATCATCGGTACGCATTGCATAGACCATTTTCTTGACCAGGTCTATTTCAGGGCGCGTCAGTGGAATTTTACGTTGCCATAAATTGCCACGGTCGATGACCTTGCCATTTCTCAGGTTATCTTCGGATACGTCTTCATAGACCAGCCCCTTGGTCAAATTTGCGTAATACAGGCGTTCACGCGCGAAATCAAACGTGTCTTCATTAGACGCCGCAACATAATCCATCAACAACCACGAATACACCAGACCATCGTATTCAAACGTCGAACCGATATAGATTTTGTTTAATAAATTGCGCGCCTTTTTCTGGAAATGCAATGTTTCCAGTTCACTGGTATCCGAATGTGATGAACGATTTATCTTGAACGCAAAACGCTGGTCCCCGATGTACATTTCATACACCGTGCCGTTCATGCCACTGTCGATATAGCGCAGCTTTACCCGCTGGCCAAACAGATTGGGGGCATTCAGTCTTTTATTTTTAATACTGGCAAACGCATCATCGTGATTGACGTTTTGATGAAACGCATCGGCCAGTTTATTCATATACTCGACAAACTGGGCCGTGGCCTGGGATATTTTAGACATATCAATGTATTTGAACAACTGGGGCGGCAAGCTGCCCCGGGGACCCGTTGACTGATTTGTGTATCGTTTCATCTGAATTCACCCTAGGCCTTGCGCGAAACCGTCTGCGCATCAAATACCGCACGCGCACGACGATTATAATCAAACAGCATTTTCTTGAACGGCTGTAACTGCATCGGCATTTCCATCTGGTAAATATTCATTTTCACAAACATGTACTTTATCACATTTGGGAAACGGGTAACCGCAATTTCGGCCAACTGGCGAAAACGCGGCATATCATTTGTGCGCATCAGATACAAAAACTTTTTAACCATATCCACCTCGATACGGCTGAGTCTGATGTTATTGCGCTCTATCCCAGAAATATCAATTATACGACCGCCCTTGACATTGCCAAAGTGCAAATCGGAATATTTCAGTCCCTTGGTCATTGCGGCATAAAACACCTTGTCCCGGGCGGTGGCATATGATTTATCGTTGTCACGACCGTCGGCAACGTAATCAGACAATATCCACGAATACGTTTCACCCTGGTGCTGGAACGTTGCACCAATATATGGCCGGTTTATCAGATTACGCGCGTGACGATGCATCTCTATGGCGGCCAAATCAGTAATAACGTTTGGCACGCGGTTTATTTTCAGTGCAAGCGTGACGTCGCCAATCTGCATTTTATATACGTTGCCGACCATACCGTGACCAATGTATTCCATCTTTACATCCTGGTCAAACAGTTTTGGGGTCTGGGGAACAATTGTCGCAAATGTATCACCCGGTTGCACATGGTGCACATTTTGCCAGAAATCGCCCGCGGCGGCGCGAACAGCATTATCACCGTTGGTGGCATCATCAACAATCGGTGTTGTCTGTTTTTTCTGGGACGCGGTGTCACGCTGCCCAATTTCTGAAACCCGGCCCAAGAAATCCCCAGACAACGAATTTATGTATTCGGTAAAACGTGCTGTCTCGGCCGCCATATTGGCCTGGTCGATATATTTAAACAGTTGTGGTGGCAAACTGCCCCGCGTGCCACGAAAATTATCATCCATTTTCTTCATACTGACATTTTACCACGCGCCACGCAAATGGCAAACAAAAAACCGCCACGTGGGCGGAGAAGTAATTACAAAATACTTTTTACTAGATTCAATATATCTTGGTCAGATAATTCCAAAACCCTGCATAAATCTATAAATTCTATCAAATCCAATCGTCTTTCAAACGTTTCCGTTCTGCCGATATAACACTGTGACACACTTGCCATCTTTGCTAACTCGCGCTGGGAAATGTTTTTTGACGCGCGGACATCAACCAATTTTTCAATCAGTTTCTTGTATCGCTTATCAAAAATAGATTTAGGGCTAGTTTTCATTGCTCTAATTTTGATATCAAAAAACTCTTGAACTCAAATTGATATCATGTTATTCATGCCCATGAAAAAATACATAGGTATGTTATGACAAAGGGTGACTTGTTCTTAAAGTTGGCGCACGCTGATTCAAACGGCATCAGCCCATGGATAGACACATCGCTATTTACCGGCGAATACAAAAGTCTTAAATTGGGCAACGGTGGCTCTTGGTGCAGACGTTCATCGCCATTGGCAAAAATTTATAATGTCGAATTTGATAAAAGCAAAACACCGGGGAATTCAATAGACCGCATTCGCCTGAACGGTTTTAATAAAAAGCAAACCTTCAACAACGCAATCCGACAAGATATTAAAGATTTCTATAAAAAGCAAAACTGCGTTATGTTGGGCGTAAACGGCAAATCAGAAAATACAACCATAGAAATTGATCACAAAGATGGCCGTAAAAATGATAACCGCATCTCAAATCCTAAAACACAACGCTTAGAAGATTTTCAACCACTGTGCAAAGCCGCAAATGATATTAAACGTCAGATTTGCAAACGTTGCCAAGAAACTAATAAACGCTGGGACGCAAAAAATATTATGGGCAATCCCTACTCTTTTTACAAGGGTGACGAAAATTGGAACGAACGCCTTGGGTGTATCGGTTGCTATCAATACGATCCCGTCGCATATCGTAAAGAATCCATCAAAAAAATTTCCACAGAAACGGCCCAATATATGGCCAAGAAACTTTTTGGCGAATAAATATGAATTACATTGGCAGCAAATTATCTCTTCTCAATTTCATACGGGACTCAGTGTTTGAGATTGCTGGAAAAAACAATCAAACTTTCTGTGACTTGTTTGCGGGCACGGGAATCGTTGGTCGACATTTCAAGAAACTCGGTTATTCTGTTATATCTAATGATTTACAGTACTACTCATA